>PMZX01000405.1 GCA_003170035.1 Myxococcales bacterium
TGTCGCACGAGATCTTGTCGACAACCTGGCATTCGGGCTGAATGTCGGCCGTGACTGGATCTGTGTCGATCAGCGGGTACAGCACACAGCCAGGCTTCAACACCTTGACGATTGCGTCGCCAATCTGGGTCATGGCAGCCGTGAAATCCGAGCTGCAGATGCTGAATGTCTGTCCGTGGTCGCCGAATGCATCGATGAACTTCTTCAGGCGAAGGGCGCCATAGGCCTTGTAGATATTGCCGTCGGCGGCCTTCTGCGTGGGAATCGTGCAAATGGGCATGTAGTCCCAGTAGGTGTTCTGCGGGACCGGGAGCGAGGTGGTATCCACGCCAATCTGGAAGTTGACCGTGCTCGCGTCGTTGTTCGCCGGCCAGCCGATGATGCCGGACACGAGAATCTGCTCCGTGGGCCTGGCCTTGACCCGGTTGACCCAGTCGACCATTTCCTGAACACCGATGAGCGGGAGGTAGGCGGGGTCCGGAGGGTTCGCCGGGTCCCTGGGCGCGCAGTTGGAAAGAGGAGTCGAGAAGCCTGTGCCCGAGTAGCCGGCGGCGACATCGTAGTTTGGAATCGGCGCGCCGTTGCAGAGATCGCCGCGCGTCGCACATTTCATGCTGGCGGTTTCGCCCTTGGGCCTCTGCAGGAACATGCTGTCGTTGCCAGTGGTGCCGGTGTCGCTGGGATTGGCAGAGCAGTCATCCTCGTCGGTTATGAGAACAAGGGCCAGGTAGCCCTTGGGCCGCACGAAGCCGACGTTTGCGTCGTTCACTCCCGCCTGGGGGTTGAGGGCAACACGAACCGACTGCAGTTGGTGCTCGTAGCCGCAGCCGTTGACTCCCACGGCCTTGGCCAGGCAAGAGAAGACGTCCGTCAGGTTGCCGGTGTAGTTCTGTTGGCGGCCGACCCCATTGGGGTTCTGGATGTCTTCGATCCAGCGGGCACCAGAGTTGAGGCCGCAGCCGTTGTTTGGCGCCCCTGCGACCGTCGCCCGCACCCCGGGCGTGGGATCGTTCCCCCACAGCAGGCCCCGGTCGCCCAGGGGCACGTCACAGTTGCCGCCAATGCCCTCTGACCCGGCCCCCATGTCGCTGCTGATCACGCCGATGTGGACATCGGGCAGACCGCCGGGAAGCTGCTGCAATCGCTGGATCATCAATGGGAAGTTGGTAGCCAGCGCGGTCTGCTTGGGGTCCATCGACGGGGAGTTGTCGACCATGAACAAGATGTCGACTGCACGCTCCGGGCTGACCAGAACCGAGAAGTCGGTTTCTTGCTGTGGATTGGGCAGGGGCTCCTGCAACTTGTGTGAGTTGCAGGCCCAGAGGGCCAGCGGGAGGGCGGGGATCACCAGCCCCCAACGGAGGTACTGCCAACGGACGAGCGGCAAGAGCCTTGAAAGATGACGGGCCATGGGAACCCTCCTCTTGAACGAACCGGAGTGATTGTGCGAACTCGTTGCTACCTTACAGCAAGATGCGGGCCGAAGGGAATCTTAGTTTCCCTAGGAATTACATGGCCCGGCCGAAAGGGTATGTCAACCAGGTTGGCGTCAATGTCGTGCTGGTTGGCACAAGCAATTGACGCCGCGAGTATCACTATTGATCGGGTTGGGGTTGCAGCATGGCGGGCGGCACAGCACCGTGGTCTTGAAGCATCGGCAGGGCTCCAGCATCCGGGATGGCAGAAAAGCCATCAGGGAGCGGGGGACCCTGGACCACTGCCGGCGCGGCCAGCTTGGCTTTGTGCGTGACTATCCAGTCGACCACGCGGGCCACGTCTCCGAAGCGGGTGAGCTTGCCCTCGGTACCGAGCAGAGCCATGCCGTAGTTGTGGCCCTCGATGCGGATGGCGATGACCAGACAGTAGCGGGCGGTATCGTTGTAGCCGGTCTTGCCACCGAGAATCTGCAGGCTGGGACGGGCCGCGGGCCGGTGCGTGCTGACGTATTTGATGGCTGGGCGACCAACCGGGTGTGCCTCATATTCCGGCTTGCGCACGATGGGACCCAGGACCGGGTGGGACATGTCTGCGCGCAAGAGCTGCAGGATCTCGCGCGGGGTGGAGACGTTCTCCGGGGAAAGCCCGGTCGGTTCGCGGAAGCGGGTCGCGCGCAGTTCCAGGGACGCGACCTTCTTGTTCATGGCGTTGCAGAGCTGGGTGGTGCTGAGCCCGACCGCGCGCCCCAGGGCCGATACCGCCCGATTGTCCGACCCAAGCAGGGCGGCGTGCAGCAGGTCCCGATTTGACAGGGTCATGCCTTCGAGTAGGCGCGAGGGCGCTCCGCCGCGGGCGACCTCGGCGTCGATCTTCTTGATCGTGGTCAACCCGTCGAGGTCCAGATTGTGGTCCATCACCACCAGGGTCGCGGCCAGCTTGGAAATGGAGGCGATCGCGCGCGGCTGGTCAGGCTTGCGGGTGAAGATCTCCTGTCCGCTGTCCATGTCAACCACCAGCGCGCCGAGCGATTGCACGTTGGGCAGGCTGCCCTTGACCGCGACCACATGCTTTTCCAGGAAGACCTTCTTCTTGGCGACCGGCTTCTTGCCTTGGATCCTCTTCGCCGAAGTTTTCTTGCCGTTGGGCTTGTTCTTCTTCCCGTTCTTCGTCGCTACCGGCTTCCCCTTGTTCTTGCCGGAGGCTGGCTTGACTGCGGCCGCCTGGGCGCCCAGGGTCGCGGCCGGTGCAAAGAGCGGCAGGCAGCATGCGGCAAGGACCGGCAGGATATTGCGGAGAGAGGGCACGGGCGGTGCAGGTTAGTCAGGGCAGAGGCGATGAGCAATAGATCCGATGCGCATCGGATCTATTCATGGGACCATTGCCAGACCCTGGGCTACGAAAGCTACACTGGCACGATGCCGATCTCGCTGGCCTACTCGGTCGATGCCGACGATGCATTCATGTTCCACGCCCTGCGCGCAGGTGGGGTCGACACCCGGGGACTGGAGTTCACCCATCACCGCGGCGACACGTCGGAATTGAACGCCCTGGCCCAGGGGGGCGAGATCGACGTGGTGGCGATCTCTGTGGGCGCCTTCCCTGGCGTCGCGGCCAAGTATCTGCTTCTGCCCCACGGGGCTTCGGTGGGGCGCGGCTTCGGGCCCGTCCTGGTGGCGCGCAGGCCGATGGCGCTGGCCGATCTGGCCGGACGGCGCATCGGCATTCCGGGTCTGTCAACCACGGCGTGGCTGGTGCTGCAGCAGATGCAAACGGGCCTTTTGCCGGTGGTCGTCCCCATTGCGCCCTTTGCCCGCATCTTCGAGTGTCTGGATGACGGTACCGTCGACGCAGCCTTGCTGATTCACGAGGGACGTCTCATCTATGAACGCCGCGGCTATGCCCGCATCGCCGAGCTCGGGGAGTGGTGGCAAGCTGAAACCGGGCTGCCCCTTCCGCTCGGGGTAAATGTCATCCGGCGCGGGCTCGGGCCCGAACGCATCACCCTGGTGTCGGCCATCTTGCGCGACGCGATCGCCTATGCGCTCGACCACCGCGACGAAGTGATCCAGGTGCTCGCTGCCGAGAAGCGAGGCGAGGCCGCGCTGGCCGAGACGGCACTGCTCGATCGCTACCTCGGCATGTACGCCAATGAGGATACCCGCGCCATGGCCCCCGATGCCCGCCGGGCCATCGAGGTTCTGTTCGATCGTGCAGCCAAGGCCGGCCTGCTGCCCGCGGATTGCCGTATCGACTGGGCACCCTAGTCGCCGGTCCCGGCCACCGGCCACTGGCCACTGGCCACCGGCCCCGCCGTCGTCAACCCGGCCGCCCCACCAACTACGAATCTGCGAGAGGCGGTACTAGCCGNNTTGCGCTTCCAGGCTGCGTGCGCAGACGGACCCACGGCATTGCTGATGCCCAGGATAGCCGCAAAGGGCAGGCCGGCTATCGCAGCAGCGCGGCCGACGGCAAAGGCTTCCAAGTTCTCCACGTCGCAGGCCGACGATCGGGCGCCCCGCCCGACGGGAACCGGGCGAGACGTGATGGCAAGCGGGCACGCCACGTCTGCCATGAGCAACCCGGCCGCTGCGGCGATTCGGCGCAGGGCCATCGTGGTTTCCTGCGTGGCGGGCAGGGCAGGTGGAAGATAGGCGTTGCCGGTCGCCACGCCGTCAGCCGAGAGAACCAGGCGCCGCGCGGCCACCACGCCTGCCAGGGCAAGGTCGGGGCGCCGGCCCGGGTAGCTCCCGGCTGTGCCGATGAACATGACGGCGTCGGGTTTCACNNTTCCGGCGGCCAGGCCGCCAGCACGAGCCAGCGCCTGGGCGTATGCGTCTGTTCGGTCTGGTCGGTTCGCGGGCGCAATCCGAATGATCCTGTTCCTGGGAAAGTCCGATGACGCCGCTTGGGCGTTCACCAGGGGCTTGGTATACCTCGGCCTCCGCGAACAGGTCCATTGGCCAGAGGAGCATCGACATGCCGGCATTCCGCCAAGCCGTGAGTAGACCAGCGACCAAACATGGCCGGGTTGGAATCGCGACATTGCTTATGGCTTTCGTCGTGGCTGCGTCCCTGCGTGCGCTCGCTGCCGACGTTCCTACGTCTCCCTTTCGTGGGGTGAAGGTGCCAGGCGGCGCCGTGGCTGGCGACGCGGACGGGTCGTCGGTCGAACTCAATCCGGGGCAACTGGGACTCCTTCCGGGCGGGTCCAGCGCTCTGGTGGTGGACGTCTGGGGTCACGACGTGCGGCGGCCCGGCCGCGGCGGAGCGCTCATGCTCGGAACGCCGCTCGTGCTTGGTACGGCTCTCGGTGCAGGCTTTCAGTGGCTTCGTCCAACCTTGCCTGGGATGCCGAGCGACTACCAGAAGCTACAGCTCGGCCTCGGCTTGCGGCTGGGTCGAGGTGCGGGTTTCGGTGTGTCGTGGGAACACATCTTCAGTACTGGTTTGGCGACGACCAACAGCTTCACGTTCGGGCTGGGCGCGCGCCTGTCGTCGATGTTGGCAGCGGGTGTGGTCGTGCGCGACGTGGGGCGCCCGTCCGGACTGCCACGCGAATGGGATTTCGAGGCAACCCTGCGCCCGCTGGCCACCGACCGTCTGGAGATTGCCGGGGGCGTGCGCCTGCTCCAGGGCGCCGAGACGACCGCGCTTCCGCGGGCGCGCGTTTCAGTGCGGCTGGCGCGCGGTCTGGTGATCTTCGGCGAGGCCGACTGGCCACGCTACCGTGTGGCCGAGCAGCAGTTTAGTGGCGAGATGCTGACGCCACCGGCGGATTGGGCCGCCCTGGTCGGGTTGACCATCGAGCAGGAACGACTGGGAGCCACCCTGGCCGGCGTGGGCAACTGGCGTGCCGGTGGCGAGAACAGCGCGCGCCTGGGCCCGGGCGGCTCCTTCATGCTGCGCTCCTTTTCCACCCGACATCTGCCCCTTTCGGCCAGTTCCTACGTGGCGCGGGTGAAGGTGACGGACCTGGAGGCGGACCGGAACTTCCTGGCGCTGGTCGTGCGCCTGCGCCAGCTGGGCGACGATCCCGCGGTTGCCGCTGTCTTGCTCGACATCGAAGAGCCGGATCTCGGTCTGGGCCGCATCGAGGAGTTGCGCGCGCTTGTCGCAGACCTTCGCCAGCGCAAACCCGTACTCGCGCGCCTCACCCAGCCCGATACCCGTGCCTACTACCTGGCCAGCGCGTGTGACCGCGTGTTCATCGATCCGGTCGTGGGTCTCTACTTTGGCGGATTCGCGCAGACCGTGACCTTCTACAAGACCGCGCTCGATCGACTGGGCGTCCAGGTCGATCTGGTGCGCATTGCCGAATACAAAGGCGCCATGGAGCCGTTCATGATGAACGGCCAGTCGGCTCCGGTGGCCGCCAACCGCGATACGATCCTGGACGAGAACTTCGGCCGCCTCCTGGCAGGCGTGGCCGAGGGGCGTTCGGCGCACGGGATCGATCAGGCCAAGGTACGCGTCCTGGTCGATCGTGCGGTGTTCTCGTCGGTGCAAGCGCGCGAGGCCGGGCTGCTGGACGCGGTCGCGGAGGAAGACGAGCTGAAGACGGTCATGGCGCAAACCCTGGGTCCGCTGCGCGACGCCGATGCGCGACCACGGGACGTGGGCCGCTGGAGCCCCGACCGGGTCGCCGTGGTCCTGGTGGACGGGACCTTGATGGACGGTGAAGGCGGCGATTTTCCGTTCCCGTCGAGCGAGATTGCCTGGTCCGACCGGATCATCGCTGCATTGGACGAGGCGGCCGAAGATTCTTCGGTGCGCGCGGTTGTCTTGCGGGTGAACAGCCCGGGCGGCTCCGCCTTGGCTTCCGACCGCATCGCGCGCGTTCTTCGGCGCTTGCGCAAGATGGGCAAGCCGGTGCTGGCCTCGATGGGCGACGTGGCGGCATCCGGGGGCTACTACGTGGCGGCGCCCGCTGATGAGATCTTCGCCTCGCCGTCGACCCTCACCGGCTCGATCGGTATCTTTGGCTTCAAGGTGAACGTGAAGGGACTGCTAGGGCATCTCGGCATCGCGAGTGAAACCTACAAACGTGGGGCGCACGCCGACTTGCTTTCCGTCCAGCACGGCTGGGATGACGAGGAACGGGCTCTCATCTTCGGCCGCATGGAGCAGATGTATCGGCGGTTCCTCGATACCGTGGCCGAGGGGCGCACGAGCCGCGGGGTGACCGCGGCGCGCGCCGACGAACTGGGCCGTGGTCGGGTGTGGACCGGTTCNNGCCCGGCGCGGTTCTGTGCCGGTGGGGCCCGGCGGCCTACCCGAACTGGTCGTGCTGCCGCGGCCCGTGCCCTCGGTGCTGGGTGCGCTGTCGCACGTCCCGGGCGGCCGTGCGGCGGTGCGCTTGCTGCTGCCTCTGCTGGCCGAGGGCGGCACAGGCATCCTGGCCCGCTTGCCGTATGACATCGAAACCAGGTAGGTGCGACCTTGTGGCTGCGACTTGAGGTGGGAATTCGTGCAGACAGCCAGCCACTGCTGAGGGCACAGGGCGGAGAGGCGAGGGCACCGAGTTGTGCCGTGGCGGCGGATTGTGAACATGCCGATTGACAGCGAGAAGCGCGTGCTGGTTGCTATGAGCGGCGGGGTCGATTCCTCGGTGACGGCCGGGCTGCTGCGCGACGCGGGCTTCGAGGTCACCGGCGTGTTCATGTGCCTGGGCACCGCGGGCGATCCGGACAGCGACTCGCGCGGATGCTGCTCGCCCCAGGACGCCGCCGATGCGCGCGCGGTGGCGCACAAACTGGGCATTGAGCTGTACGTGTTGAATCTCGCCGAGGCGTTCGAGCCGATCATCGAGTACTTCGTCGACGAGTATCGGCACGGCCACACGCCCAATCCTTGCGTTCCATGCAACGCCCAGATCAAGTTCGGCCGGCTCATTCATCACGGGGACTCGTTGGGAATTCGGTGGGTGGCGACGGGCCACTATGCGCGCATCGTGCCGGCCGACGGTCGCCTGGCCATCTGGCGCAAGTCGCCCCGCCACAAGGACCAGTCCTACGTGCTGTTCGGAATTGCGCGCGAGCTGCTGGGGCGCATCTTGTTTCCCCTGGGCGATATGCCCAGCAAGGTAGAGGTGCGGAGCAGGGCACGCGCCATGGGCCTTCCGGTGCACGACAAGCCCGACAGCCAGGAGATCTGTTTCGTTTCGGACAACGACTACGTCACCTATTTGCGCCGGCGCTGCCCCGAGGTCTTGCAGCCAGGCCCTATCGTTGACTCCGGCGGCAAGATCCTGGGCCGACATCGCGGCATCGCTGCCTTCACCATTGGCCAGCGCAAGGGCTTGGGCATCGCCAGCAAGGCGCCTCTCTTCGTCACACACCTGGATGCGGCTACCGCCACCATCACGGTGGGCCCGCGCAGTGAGATCCTGCACCGCCACTTGCAGGCGACGCAGGCCAACTGGCATTGCGACCTGCCGGCGGAATTCGAGGCCACGGTGCAGGTCCGCTACAACCACGCTGGCAGTGCTGCTCGTGTGCGTCTGGCCGGCCCCACGGGGTTCGAAGTGGATTTCGCCGAGCCGGTCATGGCCGTGACACCTGGCCAGGCCGCCGTGTGCTACCAGGGCGATCGCCTGCTGGGCGGCGGGTGGATCCGATCGGCGCAGTGACCGAACTCAAAGCTTGCCGCCCGCCAGTTTTGCGCCGTCGGCGACCACGGTGTCGGTGTCGCCGGACAGCTTGACCCAGCCGAGTGTCAATTCGCTTCGCGCGTAGAAGACCTTCTTGGGCGCTGCCGTCGCGCTCGATACGCTCTCCACTAGTGGAACTGGGACCTCCGCGATGGTCAGCCAGCCCAGGCTGCGGCCACGTGCGAAGTAGTCCAGCCGCAGTTTCGTCTGCGGCTCGCCCTCTGCGGGCGTCTCGCCCTTGCCCAGCGACTCGCTCGGCCACAGGCCAAAGGCGCGCTCGTGCCAGGTGCGCGCAGCCGGGTCGGCTTTGTCAGGCGTAGCGGTCGAGGCAATCTCCACGCCCCGCCCATCGGCCGAGCGGGCCACGCGATATTCCTTCTTGACTGGACCGGCTGTCATTGACACGCGATCCGCATCCTCCAAGCGGAACCCATGCAGGTGATGCTCGACCAAGCTGCTGCCCGCGGTCTGGAAATCGCTGAGGATGGATCGCGGGACCACGAATGTCCGGCCGTCCGCCTGGTCGCGCAGGTAAGGATCAGTTCCGCCCAAGGGTGCGGGCGCGATGTCATAGACGCGCCGGCCGGAACGGGTCATCACGGTGATGTGCTTCTTCGGGGCCGCAAGCCCCAGGTCTTTCAGCTTGGCCGCGTCCAGCACGCCAAGCGCGCGTGTGGCGCGCAGGGGTGCAAAGCGTTCGTAGAGCGCCTTGGCCGCGTCGCTGCCGCGCACGACACGTTCCGGTTTGCCTGCCTCCGGTGCGGGCGCTGTCGCCTTGGTCTCCGGCGCCTCGTGTCCCGAGAGACGAAGCGCAACGAAGCTGCCATTGTCGTCGCTCGCACGCTGCAACTCGACCCAGCTTTTGGCCTCCTCGTCGTCGAAACGAATCGTCTCCAGATCGCTCTTGGTGATGTCCAGCACGAACACCTCGCCCGCCTGCAACTCGGGCTGGCGCTGCCAGGTCACGTACGCTGCGGCCATGCCTACCAGTGCCAGACCGCCCTGCAGGGCAACCGCCTTGCCGTTCACAGCGAGTCCTCCGAGGGTGGCGCGGGCGGCGTGGCGGGTGGCGCCTTTCGCCGTGAGGCACGTCGTCGCACCGTATAGCCGAGACCCAGCACCAGGGCTGGCGCAGCGAACACGCTGGCGTAGAACCAGGCCACATCTTGCTTGCGGGTGTGGCGGACCGGCACGTCTTCCTCGTTGTTGATGGTGCCTGCCAGTCGTTCGTCGCCAGCCAGCCAGTGCACGAGGTTGATGGCCAGCAGGCTGTTGGCCCGGTTGATCACCAGTTCGTCGGTCAGAGCGTCCGAATCCGCCAGCACCACAGCGCGTCCTTCTGCTTCGGGCGAGGCCCCTTTGCTCACGGCAGCGGCCAACTCGTATGCCTTGCGGATTTCCTTGCCACCGTCGAATTCGAAGTTGCCGTTCAGGTCGTTCCAGGTACTGGCCTCGGCGTGAACCACGAAGCTCACGCTGGGGGCATCGGGCAAAGGTTTGTCTGGTCGAGTGAGCGAGCCCGCCCCGAGCAGAACCAGAGGCAGGCGCAGGCCGAACTGGCTCAACGTCGCCACCGAGGCGTGGCTGGAGTAGCTGCCCGTGGCGATGCCGATGCGGTCCGGCTTCTGTCGGGTCCTTGTCCAGTAGATCTGGTCGTTGGCCAGGGTGGTGGGATTGAAACGAAGAGAAAGTCCGTCCAGCAGCGCAGCTGCAGACTCGCCACTTTCCGGATCGAGGGCCACGAGCAGGCGTCCCTTGTGGTCGAAATAGCGCAGCAAGGAATCCGTCTCGGCCGGCATGAGCGGTCGTCTGGGCCCCAGAATGAGCACCAGGCCGGCGTCGGCCGGCACTTCGTGCCCCAGCCCCTGGGCAAGACCCAGCTCCTTGGCCTGGAATCCCACCTCTGACAGCAGATCGCGCAGCAGGCGCACAGTGGCGCGGCGATCGGTTTCCCCGATGGGATCGAAGGTGTGTTCCTCATGTCCCTGCACGAAATAGGCGACGCGGGTGCCGCGCGACACGGTCACCAGGCGCTTGTACACTTCCTGGTCCAGAAGCCGCAGTTTGCCCCGGGCNNACCACGACCGCGCCGTTGCCCGACACGCCCAGCTCGTGCGCCCGCGCCGGTTCGACCGCCTGATCCAGGCGGGTGACGCTCAGTTGTGAGGACTCACGGGTCAGCTCGGCGAAGTAGTTTGCCACCTCTTCAGCAACCCCGTTGGCCGGGGGAAAGAAAAGGTACACCTGCACCGGCTGATCGAGTGCCGCCACCAGTTTCTTGGTCGCGGTCCCGGCCCGGGTGCTGCGGAAGTAGGCCAGGTCGACCTTCAGGTTGCGCTCGGCTGCCACGTACGCGGCGGAGAAGCAGAACACCAGGGCCAGGGCAGTGCCCAGCCCGGACAGCATGGCCGTGCGCACCCGGCGGGTATCGAGAACCGGTGCGTGCGCCATGCCGGCCAGAGAAAGTTCGACCAGAAGCACGGGCAACGTGCCTGCCAGCATGAGTGCCGGCCACAGCACAGCCAGGGCACCGGCCAGACGGGGCATGCGTGAATCCAGGGGACGGCCCCAGAGATGCGCGCCCAGGTCGCCACCTGCAAAATGCAGAACCAGGGCGAGCGCACCGAGTCCATAGAGGAGAAGGAGTATGCGGGCGGTACTGCGAACCCCGGCGTGAGCCTTGCGGGCACCGAGCCCGCGCCAGGCCATCGCTCCCAGCACCGAGGCCACGCCGAGCACGGTCAGCACAGCGCTGGCATGGCCAGCGGCAAGGACGCGCTCGCCGAGGTAGATGAAGAGCAGCCCAACGGCGTAGGCCAGCGACGGCCAGTGTCTCATTGCCATCGTCGCGCCTCCAGGACACGGGTGGCGGCGAACAGGGCGAAGTAGGTCACCAGCAGGTAGTAGGCCACGTCGCGCAGGTTGATGACGCCGGCCTGGAACGGCGGGAAATGCCGACCCCACAGCGCGAGGGCCAGGAAGACGTCGTTGAGCGGACGTTCACTCACGGCAGCCAGCAGCCACACCACGATCAGCCCCACCAGCATGGCGCCCGAGAGAATGGCGGCCAGAACCTGCGAGCGCGCCAGGGTCGATCCCAGCGTGCCGATGGCCAGGGCCGCGCTGCCGAGGAGCAACAGCCCCAGATAGCCAGCCGCCACCTGGCCGATCGACAGCTTGCCGTTGACCATGATGAGTGCCGGCATGAAGGCCGTGGCCAGGGTGACCATGGCCAAGAAGGCGAAGGCCGAAAAGAACTTGCCCAGGATGATCTCTCGGTCACGAACCGGCGAAGAAGTGAGCAGGACCAGGGTGCCGTTCTGGCGCTCCTCGGCCAAGAGGCGCATGGAGAGGAACACTGCCGCGATCATGGTCGTCCCGCTGGAATAGTAGAAAAAGTCGCTCAGGACCTCAGCCGAGTGCTTGTCTTGCTGGGCCCCTAGGGCGAAGGCGTTGAACAGGATGCCATCGACAAGCAGCACGGCGGCGGCGATGATGAAGCCGCTCATGGTGCGCAAGTGCGCGGACAACTCCCGGCGGGCGATGAGCAGAACGGCGCTCATGACAACTTCTCGCGGTGGGTGAGCTCGATGAAGATGGATTCCAGGCGCGCGGCGCCGCGGTCGAGGCGCAAGAGTTGATGCCCCGCCAGCACCAGGGCGCGCGCGATCTCGGGCCGGCAGTCTTCGCGCGCCCGGATCTTGAGCACGGTTTCATGGGCGGCGGAATGTACAATCTGCACGTCCAGCACCCCGGGAACCTGCCGGGCGAGGTCGAGCGCCGAGGTCGCGGGTCCGCGCAGCGCCACCTCGATCTCGCCGGGCGTGCCCAGGGTGGCCGCGATTTCCTCCTCGGTTCCCTGGGCTACGATTTCGCCGGCCTGGATGACCAGCAGGCGATCGCAGGTCTGGCTGATCTCGGCGAGAAAGTGACTGGAGATGAGAACCGTGTGCTCACCGCGCAACCGTCGAACCAGGTTGCGCATCTCGACGATCTGGACGGGGTCCAGACCAGCGGAAGGCTCGTCGAGAATCAGCAGGCGAGGGCGGTGAACCAGCGCTTGCGCCACGCCCACCCGCTGGCGAAATCCATACGACAGGTTGCCGATGATCTCGTCGTGCATGTCGCGCAGGGCGAGCTTGTCCTCGCTCTCTTGCACGCGCGCCGGGGTGTCCCGACCGGTGACGCCGCGCAAGCGCGCGGCGAAGGCCAGGTACCCACCCACCGTCATCTCATCGTAGAGAGGCGGCACGTCTGGCAGAAAGCCGATCTTGCGGCGGACTTCGTGTGGCTCCGCCGTCACCTCCAGACCATCGATCCGCACCTGCCCCGAGCTGGGCAAGAGCACGCAACCCAGGATCTTGAGCGTGGTGGTCTTGCCTGCGCCGTTGAGCCCGAGAAAGCCGACGACTTCGCCAGGCCGAATGTCGAAATTCAGGTCGCGAATCGCGGCGCGCTCTCCGTAGTACTTGGTTAGCTCTCGTACCTCAATCATGATGAAGCCCTACAAGTACACAGGGCGACCCTGCGGCCGCAACAGAAAATGGGCGACTGCATTCCTCTCAAGGGGCGGGGGCGATTGGCAGTTGAGGCAGAAGGCATGCCGCGACATGCGCTTTTCAACCGCAGATGGCCCGGAAACATTCCCAGGAAAACTCCCGCTTGTGGGCGGCCGGCTCGAAGCTGCTAGAATCGCTCGCAGTGCGGGTACCATTCGTGCTCTTCGTCCTCCTGCTGGCGCCGGCCTGCGCGCGGGCTGGCGGCGCTGTGCAAGGGGATGGCGGGTTCGACCGCCCGATCGCCACGGCAGCCGATGTCGCGGGCGTCCAGGCAGCGTTCCAGTGCGCAGTGGACGCGGCAGTGAATCTGAACCCCAGCAGCGCGGTAGACATCCTGATCATGCTCGATGGGTCGGAATCCATGAGCACAGGCTTTGGCTCGGGAACCCGCTACGGCGTGGTGGCCGGCGTACTCTCGGATCTGGTGGACGCCTACCAATCGCGGATTCGTTTCGGCTTTGCGACGTTTCCCGGGGAAGATACGTCATGCCCTAGCCAGACGGTAACGGGGTGTTGCGCCGGGCCTCCCCCGGTCGGGGTCGCACCAAACAATGGGGTGGCGGTGCAGGGAGCCCTGCAGAGCGCGCCGTCGCTGACCGGCAATACGCCGACCGCTTTGGCCTTGCAACGCGCGCGAAAGTACTACGCGGACCTGGCCGACAGGTTTGCCGACCGCTACGTGTTGCTGGCCACTGATGGTCTGCCCGACTGTACCCTCTCGGGTGCGCTCTCGGCGAGCCAGCCGGTCAACGCCGACGGGGGGCTTACCAGCGCATGCCTGGATGCGATTACCCAGATGCAGGCCTTGGTCAAGGATGGCGTCAAGGTCGTGGTGCTGGGCGTGGGAGCCGAACTGAACGACGATCCAGCAGGGCCCCCCGAGTGTCTGACCCAGATGGCCCAGGCGGGGCCGATGCAGTACTACTCAGCGGCCAGCCCCGAGAATCTGAAGCTGGCCCTCGAGACGATCTTCGGCGGCGCGACGCGGACCTCCTGTTTGCTCGAGTTAGACCCTCCTCCTTCTTCGCCCGACTCGGTGTCGGTGTATCTGGACGAACAGGAGATACCCCAGAACCCCGACAACGGGTGGGGCTTCGACGGAGACACGCAGCATATTCGCATTATTGGCGAGTACTGCGTCCGCATCCAACACTTCCGCTACTCAACCATCGAGGCGCGCTACGGCTGCAAGCCGTGCTCCGAACCGGGTAACTGTCCGCGGTAACGCCCCTATTGCAGCACGTAGTGGGCGTCGTAGCCAATGCCTGCGCCGATACTGTCGGTGGTGTAGTGCATGGCGTGGACTGCGCCCGTCGGATCGACGGAGAGGGAAATGTAGCCAAAATCGCCTAGGTAGGGCTCGCTGTGCACGGCTGACCAGGTCTTGCCCACGTTCAGTGTCCGCCGGATCTCCAAGTATCGGTTGCTACTGGTGTCTGAGAAGATTCCAC
This sequence comes from Myxococcales bacterium, assembly GCA_003170035.1. GTDB lineage: Bacteria > Myxococcota_A > Polyangia > Fen-1088 > Fen-1088 > Fen-1137. The sequence goes on from PMZX01000405.1 coordinate 14,097, forward strand.
ACACATAGGCCGTGACCGATCCAAGAGCGACAAAGGCGAGGCCGTCGCTCAGGCCGACGACATCGCTGCTGGTTCCGACGTTTCCGCCAAGAACTTGTTGGAAGGTCCGGCCTCCATCGGTGGTCGCGTACACCCAGAAGGGCGAGGCCCAGGAGGGCAGGGGCCCACGGTCGACGAACAGCACCCCCTCCACGTTGGGCGAGGACCGCCACCAGGTTCCGGTCTGGTCGCCGGCCGAGGAGGGAGGGAAGACCCCCTCCACTGGGGCGAAGGCCGCGCCGTTCCAGCGGTACAGGCCCAGCGAATTGTCGGTCGCGAGGAAGCTCAACAGCAGGTAGTTCTGGGTGGCGATCAGGCTGCGACTCGAAGCTGCGGCGAAGTCGGCAGGAGGCGCGACCTTCTTCCAGGTCAATCCGCTGTCCTGTGAGCTGAGCAGAGTCCCTCCTTGGGGCAGAAGCCAAATCCTTCCGCCTGCGGAGGCGAGTTGCCACAGGGGAACGCTGGGCACCCCAGCGTCGCCAGGGGTTGGGCTGAAGACCACGTTCACGGTACTGGTGAGCGATGTCCAGGTCGTTCCGCCGTCGATGGAGTGCCCGATGCTTCCCGACTGGCCCACGCCTACGAAGCCCGAGATGAACCACATGTCACTGGGCGATAGCACGTAGACATTGATACTGGCGTCGGAGGCGCTGGTTTCGGTATTGATCGCCGAAACCAAGCTCCAAGTCTTGCCCCCATCGCTGGTCTTGAAGATATTGACGAGCAGAGATGTCAGGCCTGGGATCGAGCGAGGTGTGTCGCTGCAGAAGCCATAAGTGGCCGAGAACCAGGTGCACTTGGTGAAGGAGTAGGGACGGAAGGGTATCCAGTGCTGTGCGCCGTTGTGGATATCCGCATCCGCTGGCGGCTTGCCGACGTCGGGGTTGCTGGTAGTGGTTGCATCTGGTCCGCCGTCTCCGCGGACGCCGCTCCCGGCCGCGCCGCCCGAGCCTGCGACTGCGGCGTCAGCCTTGGTCCCGCTGGTGCCGGCTCCGCCACCGCCGAAAGGGCCAATCCCTCCCGGACCGCCGTTGCCGGATCCGGCCCCATACATGACGGGCGCGTTCGCCCCGGAACTGCCGTTGTCCGACTTGGAAAACAGGCTGCAGCCGAGCGCAAGCCAGGCCAGCGACAACAGTGCGATTCTAGCTAATTGCATCAGTGCCTCCGATGAACGGCTTTCAAGCAAGCTTCGACCCGACCGCCAGGATTCCTGCAGGAGAAGTGAGATGTGCACCCAAGGCCCATCCTGGTGCAAGGATCTCATACGGCCGAGGCGTTGGCTACCGCATCGTCGTAGGCAAAAAGAGGACCGCGAGATCTTGCGATCTCGCGGCCTCTCCCTTGTGGGCGTTGCAGGATTTGAACCTGCGGCTCCCACCGTGTGAAGGTGATACTCTTCCGCTGAGTTAAACGCCCGATTGTCTTCTGCAGATAATAGCAAACTCCGCGACTGTCAATCGTTCTTCTAGCCCCTTGCTAGAACGACGGTGCCAGTACGCCGTCCTCGTCCATGGGCCTGCCGCCCTTGCCGTGGTGGGCGCCGCCGGCCTTGTCCGTCGAGGGCTTCGTGCCAGGCTTGCCTGGCCGGTGCGGGGACGTAGAGAGAGCGGGTGGCGCGGCTTCCAGAGTGGCCTCTAGCAGACTGGACTCCGAGGGAACGACGGAAAGTGGCACGTCCTTGTAGTTCGACTTCTTGAAGACGACTTCCAAGGGAGACTTACCCTGCGGGATTTCCATCTCAAAGGGCGTCACTCCCAATTGCTCGCCCGTATCCTTGCGGGCGACTGCGGCGCCGAGCGGCTCGGAACGGAACTTGATGGTCACCTCGGTGGGCAGGGGCGCGACAGCCGGAGGCCTGGGTGGCGCGGGCGCGGGTGCCGGTTTGGTCACGGCGGGCTGTACAGCCGGCGGCGGTCCGGCCGATCCCGTGCGCACCACCAGAAACGCCGCCACGCCACCGAGCACCAACGCAGCGCCCAGGACGCCAGCCAGCAAGGCCCCGCGCGATTTGGGAATCGCGTCTTCAGTTTCTACCGCAACCGCCGAGTCGCGGAAGGTCGAGGGCGCGGCGGCCGCGGGGTCACCCAACTGCGTGGCAGCACGAGGCGCCACGCCGTCGCCGACCCTGCTCTTGGTCAGAGGCGGTGAAGCCACAATCGTATCCCCGCCGTACCCGGCCAGCGGGCCGGGAGTGGGCACGATCGAAGGCGAGAGCGCATAGCGCTCCGGATCGAGCATTGCCACACGGAAGTCCTCCATGCCTTGGAAGCGCTCGTCGCGGTTCTTGGCCAAGGCACGTAGAAGGATCGCCTCGTGTGCGGCAGAGAGGCGCGGGTTGAATCGTCTTGGCGAAGGCACTGGCGCGGTGATGTGCTTGACGATGATCTCCCCGTAGCCTTCGCCGGTGAAGGGCACCTGGCGGGTCAGCATCTCGAACAAGATGATGCCCAAGGAGTAGACGTCAGCTCGATGGTCGATGTTGGGCCTGCCTTCGCATTGCTCGGGCGACATGTAGTACGGCGTGCCCATCACGGAGCCGGTGCGCGTCTTGTGCGAAACCTTGTCGGCGCCCAACGTCAGCTTCGCGAGGCCGAAGTCGAGCACCTTCACGAAGTCGTTGGTGCCGCCCTTGTGGATGAGGAAGATGTTCTCGGGTTTGAGGTCGCGGTGGACAATGCCGTGCGCGTGTGAGGCAGCCAGGGCGTCCGCGACCTGAGCCGCGATGTTGAGAGCACGTGCCGGATCAAGGGGAGCCTCGCGCTTCATGCGATCCGCCAGGGCCTCGCCCTGCAGGAACTCCATGATGAAGTAGAAGTCGCCGTCAGGCGTCGTCCCGAAATCGTGGATGTCGACGATGTGCTCGTTGCCGATCTGGTTGACGGCTTTGGCCTCGGTCACGAACCGCGACACCACCTCCGGATTGCGCGACAGCTCTGGGTGGATCGCCTTCATGGCGACCTTGCGTCCGATGACCGGGTGCTCGGCCAGATAGACAACGCCCATCCCGCCCTCACCGAGCTTGGCCGTGATCATGTAATTGCCGATCGTCTGACCGACCGCAATCATGGGTGATGACGCAAGCGAAGCCACGCTAAGAGTCCCATACGAGCGTATCTCTTAACTTCCGCGATTTCCAGATGTCCGTCAAGGTTTCAGGGGGGCTGGCAGCCATCCAATGCGAACGTGTTTCCAACCACTTACGAGAGAAGCCGCGCCGTTCCTCAAGGACGGCCGACCTAACCGGTACAACAATTTAGACACCGCAGCGGGCAGCTTCAGCCAAAAAAAATCGACCGCCGCTCAAGCAACAGATCCGCAATCATCCGGTCGACTACGCTCCGCACCTGTTCTGCGACTTCGAGCGGGTCCCGATCTGCCTGCGACACAGGCGAGATCACCTCGCCAATCTGGATGCTCCACCTCGCTGGCACGGGCAGCAAGCCGAGCGGCCCAAGTAGGGGGAAGGTGGGTGAGATCGGGATGTAGGGCAGCCCAAAGGGCTTAGCCAGACGAGTCAATTTGGCCACCACGGGATGGGCCTCCTCGGCACCCACGATGGCTACCGGGATGATGGGCACCCTGGCCGTGCGCGCCAGCCGAACGAAGCCGCCGCGTCCGAAGTTGGTCAAACGGTAGCGCTTGTGGTACGGCTTGCCAGCGCCGCGTAGGCCCTCAGGGAAAACCCCTACCAGGTGACCGCGTTCGCAAAGGCCGAGGGCGTTTTGCATCGACGCGCGCACGCCACCGATGCGCGCCACCACCGGCCGCATCCACGACGATCGAATGGCAAAGGTTGCGACCAGCGGACGCAGNNAGGGGCGGTGCGTTCGAGAAACCCAGGGTCGAAGCCGAAATCGGGAAGGCTTGCCGGGTCAGGCATCGTCTGACGTACAGCCTCGACGACTGCCTTGAATGCGTCCTTGAGCGCCGGGTCCATCTTCGTCGAGCGCAGACCGCGTTTCTACGATTCGATAAGAGTCCGCAGCTTCTCGGTCCAGCCCTGCACGATCTCGGCCAAAGTCATGCTCGCAGGCAGGGCAGCCCCTCCCTGCGCCATGTCCGGTCGGCCGCCGCCCTTGCCGCCCACGTCCTGCAAAAGCAAGTTCACGACCTTCCCTGCATTGAGCTTGTCCTGTGCGGCTGGCGTCGCGGCGCACACCATCGCAAGCTTGCCCTCGGCCGCACCCACTAGGACCAGCACGCCCGGATCCATGCGCGGCTTGAGTTTGTCCGCGGTCTCGCGCAGGATCTTCGGGTCGCCCACGCCCACGTCGTGCACGAGCAGCCAGAATTTACCGACCTGTTGGCGATTGGCGAGGGGGTCGCGCGAGCCGCCCGAGGCAATCTGGGCCTTGAGCTTGCTGATCTCCTTGTCGCGGTCGCGCAACTCGGTCTGCTGCTTGTCCACGCGCGCGGCAACTTCAAAGGGACCGGCGCGCAGGATCGCGGCTGCCTCAGCCAGCTCATCCTCCATGCTCCGCACCAGCGCCAGCGCACCCAGGCCGGTCACGGCCTCCAGGCGCCGCACACCCTGGGCCACGCCGCTTTCCTCGACGATCTTGATGAGCCCGATGTCACCTGTCCGGTGCACATGCGTGCCGCCACAGAACTCCTTGGACTCGCCCATGGTCATGACCCGAACCGTGTCGCCATACTTCTCGCCGAAGAACGCGATGGCCCCAGCCTGCTTGGCCTGGGCGATGGGCAACACCTCGGTCGTGACCTGCAGATTGCGCAGCACGCGGGCGTTGGCGAGGTCCTCGACCTTCTGCTTCTCCTCGGGCGAGAGCGGGGCGAGATGGGAGAAGTCGAAGCGCAGGCGATCGGGCGCGACCAGCGAGCCCTTCTGCGCCACGTGTTCGCCCAGCACCGTGCGCAGGGCCCAGTGCAGAAGATGCGTGGCCGAGTGGTTGCGTCGGACAGCGTCGCGGCGCTCGACGTCCACGGCCAGCTCCAGCGGGTCGCCTACCTGGATACGCCCGCGCTCGATCTCGCACAGGTGGACGGCGAGCGGTGAGAGCGGACGCTTGCTGTCGATCACTTTGAGCGCACCCTGCGGTCCGGTCGCAACTCCCGTGTCGCCGACCTGACCGCCCTGCTCGCCGTAGAACGGGGTTTCGCGACAGATGACAGCCACCGGACCCTTGCAGGGCGCTGCCACGTCGGATACTTCCTTGCCCTCGGCCACGATGGCCACGATCTCGCTCTTGGCGGTCGTCGCTTCGTAGCCGAGAAACTTGGTCGGACCGATCCGGTCGAGGATGCTCTGGAACACGCCCTCCACCGCCAGCTCGCCCGAGCCCACGAATTCGGCGCGGCGGCGCTGTTCGTCCATGCTGGCCTCGAATCCGGCTTCGTCCACGGTGAAGTGGTTGCCGGCGGCAATCACGCGGGTCAAGTCGAAAGGAAAGCCGTAGGTGTCGTAGAGACGAAACGCGATGGCACCGGGAATCACGCGATCCGGGTGTTTGGCCAGCTCGTCATCGAGCATGCGCATGCCACGGGTCAGCACGTCGCGGAAGCCGTTTTCTTCCTCGCGCGTGATGGCCTCGATGACACTGCGGCGATCGCGAAGCTCGGGGTAGACGTTCCCCATCATGTTGACGACCAGGCACGCGAGCCTGGGGAAGTGGCTGCCGCTGCGAAGTCCCAGCAACCAGCCGTGGTAGATGGCGCGCCTCATGATCCGGCGCAGAACGTATTCGCGACCCGTCTTCTCGGGGAACACGCCGTCAGCGATGAGGAACGCGGCGGCGCGCGCGTGGTCCGCGATGGCGCGCATGGAAACTGCGACCGAACCGGCCGAGTAGTCGTTCGGCACGAAAGCTTTTCCCGTCAGTCGTTCCACCTCGGCAATCAGGGGCCGCAGCAGGTCGGTCTCGTAGTTGGAGCGGAAGTCGCCCAGCACGGCGCACAGCCGCTCCAGCCCCATGCCGGTGTCNNGCTCGAACTGCATGAACACCAGGTTCCAGATCTCGACCCAGCGGTCGCAGTCGCAGGCTGGCCCCTGACAAGCACCGCCAGCCGCAGCTTCGGGGCAAGGGATGTCATCACCCTGGTGGTAATGGATCTCGCTGCACGGGCCGCAAGGACCGACCTCGCCCATGGCCCAGAAGTTGTCCTTGTCGCCCAGGCCGAGGACCCGGTCGTCGCCCACGCCGGCCACCTTCTTCCACAACAGGCGCGCCTCGTCGTCGCTGTGATGGACGGTGTACACGAGGCGTTTCGGGTCGATGGCGTAACCCTTGACCAGCAGGTCGTAGGCGAACCCGATGGCGTCGGTCTTGAAGTAGTCGCCGAAAGAGAAATTGCCCAGCATCTCGAAGAAGGTGTGGTGCCGAGCGGTGCGCCCCACGTTTTCCAGGTCATTGTGCTTGCCGCCGGCGCGCACGCACTTCTGCGAGCTGCAGGCACGCGATCGTCGTCGCTGCGTCTTGCCGGTGAAGATGTCCTTGAACTGGTTCATCCCGGCGTTGGCGAAAAGCAGCGTCGGGTCGTTGGCCGGCACCAGTGAGGAACTGGGGACCTCCTCATGACCGTTGGCCACGAAGAACTCGATGAACTTGCGGCGGACCTTGTGCGAAATCCAATCTGACATGGGCCGGGGAGACTAGCGCGAGTGACCGCGCCCGTCGACTGCCTCACTACTCTTTGGTGAACCGGTCCACGTCGTGCTGCCCACCGTAGCCTGGGGCTGCCGTGCCCCCACCGGTGCTGGGCTGGTTGGTCATCGCGTTGAAATCCTGGCCAACCTGGCCCCCCTTGCTGACCCCGCGGAAGAAGAGGGCGAAGTCGTCCGGGTTGGTCGACGCGGCAATAGCGTCTTCGTAGGTGACGAAGCGGTTCTTGACCAGCTCGGTCAGTGACTGGTCAAAGCTAATCATCCCGTACGGGTCGCGGCCGGTGGCGATCGCTTCGTGGATCTCACGCGTGCGCTTCACATCGGCGATCAACTCGCGCACGCGGGCCGTATTGACCAGAATCTCGACCGCCGGCACCATGCCCATGCCGTCGGCCCGAGGCACCAGCCGCTGTGAGATAACGCCCTTGATGACCGAGCAAAGTTGCAGGCGGGCCTGGGTTTGCTGGTGGGGTGGATAGATGGATACGATGCGGTTGATGGTTTCGACGGCGTCGACGGTATGCAGGGTCGACAGCACCAGGTGCCCCGTCTCGGCAGCGGTCAGCGCGATCTCGGTGGTTTCCAGATCCCGCATCTCGCCCACCAGGATCACGTCCGGGTCTTGGCGCAGCGACGCGCGCAGGGCCCGCGCGAACGACGTCGTGTCGAATCCCACTTCGCGCTGGTTGATCACGCTGCGCCGGTCCTTGAAGGCGTACTCGATGGGGTCTTCGATGGTCACGATGTGGACGGCTCGGCTGGTGTTGATGTAATCGACCATCGCGGCCAGCGTGGTGGACTTTCCCGATCCGGTGATCCCGGTCACCAGGAGTAGGCCACGCTCCTCATCGGCCAGTTCCAACACCTTGTGAGGCAGATTCAGGCGTTCAAAGGGTGGCACATTGGGCGGGATGAGACGCATCACAACACCCATGCAGCCCCGCTGTTGCAGGATGTTGACCCGGTAGCGGAAGCCGTCAGCCGTGGAATAGGCGAGGTCGACGTCCCAGCTTTTTTCGAAGAGTTCCCGCTGCCGCGCATTCATCATGCTCAGCCCGAACTCTTCCACCGCCTCCTTGGTCACGGGCGGCACGTTGGCCACTGTGCGCAGATCACCCTTGACGCGAAAGATGGGCGGCAGGCCCACTTTCAAGTGGACGTCAGAGGCTCCCAGCTGTCGGGCCGCTTGTAGCACTCTGTCGAGGACGCTCACCATGGTTCTTGCCGATCGATCGACGTGTTGCGGGACAGACTTGAGCGGCACTCCACCGCCTCTTCACAGTACCACGCCGTCTTCTATTGTGCGCTGTGATGCGAGTTTTTGACCTTTGCCCGCGTCTAACCTAGGGTCATAGGGGTGACTGTTCAGGAGGCCAAGATATCCTCGGCCCAGGAGGTGCTCGTCCTCGACGCCGAGGTCAACGTGCTGAGAGCCGTCGAGAGCGTGTTGCTTGAGGCTGGCCTCACGGTCACCGCTCTGGCTTCGTCTGAGCGGGCATTCGACCAAGTCCTGAATCGTTTCTTCTCTGTCGTGCTCTGCGATCTCGACACGCCCTCGCTCGACGGGGCCATCGACTTCATACGATTTGTCCGCGACAAGTCGCCCTCCACGGCGGTCATCGCGATGAGCCGGCGGACCAGTTTTGACGTGGTGGCGTCGGCGTTTCGTGCGGGCGCGGCGGACGTGATGCCGGAGAACCGCCACTCCGTTCTCCCGTTGCGTGACCGGGTGGTGAAGGCATCCCGGGACGTCCAGACGGCGCTGGGGCGCGATCAACTCCTGGCTGAATTCGCCGATGCCAACGACGAACTTGTGCGCAAGCTGATGGAGTTGTCGGGGCGGGCCACCGAGCTGGAGGACAAGCTCCTGGCCAATGACAACGAGCCGTCGTCCTCCGCCAGCCGGCTGGGCGCGCTTCACCTGTTGGTGGTCGATGACCAACCCGACCTGGTCAAAGCGCTGGAGAAGGCCTTGCCGCCGGACAAGGGCTGGCGCCTGCAGCACGCGCAGAGCGGCGGCGAGGCGCTCGACAGTGCGACGCAGACTCCTCCGCAGATTCTCGTGGCAAAGGAATCGCTCCCTGATCTGACGGGAAGCATGGTGGTCAAGACTATCAAGGCGAGTGTGCCCAGCTTGGTCGCGATGCTGTTCGTGCCTCCCACGGATGAGAAGGAAGGCGAGCTCAAGATGGTCGACCAGAGCCGGCTGCACACCTTGATCCCGCGGTTCAAGAGCGCCGCCGACCTCGCGGCCCGGCTCTCCGAAGTGCGCGATGCCCTGCACAGGAAGGCCCGCGAGCGGCGCCACGTCAAGATCTTCCAGACCCAGTACTTGGAGATCCTACAGCGCTGTCATCGTCTGCAGCAGCAACTCGAGGCCGTCCTCAACGAGAAGAAGTAGGCGGCTGCTCCTCGTCGACGACTGCAACGTAGGGCAAGCTGCGGTACTTCTGGCCTGCATCCAGCCCGTAGCCGACTACGAAGCGATCGGGAATTTCAAAACCCACGAAGTGAAGTGGCACTGCGACCCGACGCCGCGACGCCTTGTTGAGCAAAGTGCAGACGTGAATGCTAGCGGGCCCGCGCGCCTCCAGGAGGTCGAGCAGATAGCGCAGGGTAAGTCCTGTGTCCACGATGTCCTCCACCAGAAGAACATGCTGGCCCGCGACCGGCAGGCTCAGATCACTTGTGATCTGGACAACGCCGGACGTCTCGGTGGCAGCGCCGTAGCTGCGCACACCCAGAAAGTCGCATCGGACATCGCGCGGGATCGCACGTACGAGATCCGCCATGAAGATGAATGCGCCGCGTAGTATGCCAACCGCGGTCAGGGCGCCGTCGGGAAGCCGAGCGGCGATTTCTCCGCCCATGCCCGCTACGCGTGCGGCAATTTCTTGGCTGGAAATGAGTGGTCGTGGCTGCACCGCTGCCTTGCAAAAGACAATATCATGCCTATCGACGGGCAGTGGGAACCCGGGCGCGTGATCAGTTGTCGATTGGGTAGGTAAGCCATGCATCACTCAAAATCACCTGCCCCCTCCGACCGCTCGCTTCGCTCGGCCTCGCCAAACCATCCCGCGATGGTCCGCCACGCGCGGCGCTTGCAAGGCCGGCGGGCTCTTCACGCGACCTGGTGGAACCTCGGTTTCTCAGCAGTTGTTGCGGCGAGTCTGGGGGCGTGCGCGACATCTGGGGCCCATCCGCCGGCCGGTCCCGAATCCGGTCCGGTGGTCAAGTACGAGATGGACCCCATCCGGATCGACGCCACCCACGGGCCTGGCGGGACGCAGATCGAGGCCTACGACGCGCCGGAACTCTTCGAGCAGGCTGGGGTGGCGCTCTCCGACAGGCGATTCGAAGCTGCGGCCAAGCTCTACGCTAAGCTTCTCAAGGGTTTTCCCGATTCTGCCTACGCGCGGGCATCACTGTACAACATGGGTCTGGCCCACATCGGCAGCAGGAACTGGGCAGATGGCGTCGACGCCTTCAAGCGGCTGATCGAAAAGTACCCGACCCACGCGGATGCCAAGGATGCCTCCTTTCAACTGGGCGCGTGCTACGCCGAGCAAACGAACTGGCCTGCCTCGGCCGAGGTGTTTGCGCGCGTTCTGGAGCGGTCAGACCTGTCGGCCGACGATCGCATCGAGGCGCTGGCGCGCCGTGGCTTTGCGCAATTCAACCTGGGCGACCTCGACACGGCCGAGAAGACCTTTCGTGCGGTGCTGTCCTATCGCCAGAAGATCGAGAACGAGGAACGCCTGGCTACCGACTTCTACCTGGCGTTCTCGCAATACCATCTCGCGCAGATCTCACATCGACGCTTTCAGGCGGTGGAGTTGCGCCTGCCCGAAGCACAGATGGACAAGGATCTCGACCAGAAGGCCAGCCTCCTCCTGCAAGCGCAGCGCTCGTACATCGAAACCATCAAGTATGGCAACCCGGCCTGGGCCTCCGCCGCTGGCTTCCAGGTCGGCTCGCTGTACGAAGAGCTCTACGATGCCTTCATGCGTGTCCCGATTCCTCCGGAGCTTCAGGCCGAAGCGCGGGAGGTGTACCAGGAGGAATTGCACAAGAAGATCCGTGTGCTGCTCGAGAAGTCCATGCGCTGGCAACGCGAGAACCTGCTCATGATCGAACGCCTGGGAGTCAACACGGACTGGGCCGAGAAGAGCAAGCTGGCCTATACCAAGTTGGTCAAACTGCTGGAGCCGAAGATCCCAGGCGTTCCTGGGGTGACGCCTGCGCCTGCCGACGCGCCCGGGAAGCCACCGCTGGCCCCTCCGCCCACCCCACCCGCTCCCCCGCATCGTGGAGATGCGCCGGATCGGACGCCGCCTGGGGATGCCGACGCCGTAGGTCGACAGGTGCTGTAGAACCGCTTCTTGGAAATCCGTGACCGGTTCGGATTGCCGGTTCGCAGCCGGCACCGGCCGCCGGATCCGAATCTGGGGAGCGGCTAGGATCCGGCTCCCCTTCGGGACTTCGGGACGGACAGCCCACCCCACCCACCCC
>PMZX01000292.1 GCA_003170035.1 Myxococcales bacterium
AGATCCCACTGCCAGCCAGAGCGGACTTGCATCGGCTCGAAGCCGGCGCCGCACGGGTCGCGCAGGTGGATGAACTCGGCGCGATGCTTGGCGCTGACTATCAGTTGCACCTCGATCTCGTCGCCCACGCGGATCGGCGTGCCGTCACTCAGGAGACGCAGCACGACCTCGCTGGCCTTGCTGTCGCGGATGAAGGTGCGGCGGCTGACCGTGAAGAAGTCGCCCTGGCCCGCGCTGGGAAGCCGGTCAGTGGCGAAGTGCCAGGTGGCCGAGGCGAATGCCAGTCCGGGCGAATCCTTGGCGATGTCGACCGAAGCGGCCGCGGGATTGGCGTCGACGCGCGCGCCGGGCACGACCAGCCGGCCCTTGCCGCCGGCATACACCGCGGGATCGAAATCGAAGGTCGCGCCTGTGCCGGCGGCCTTGACCGTGATGCTCTCGGCTAGGCCGAGGGTGCCTTGCTTGCCCATGAAATACACCAGCGCATCGATGGCCTCCGCCGTGGCGCGGGTGCTCTTCCACTGCGACAGCCTCTTGTCCAGCAACAGCCACTGCATCAGGCCGTCCGCGAGCTCGGCCAGCCGACCGCCGGCTTTGCCGCGCAGGCTGTCCGGTTCCAGCTCGGCCAGCACGCGCAGGGCAAAGGCCTGCGCCTCGGTGCGGTCGTCATGCCACAACCACGGCTGCGCGGCCTCGGGCAGCACCGTGCCCAGTTCAGCCGTGGTCCGGGCGCCGTCCATCACGCCGGCCCAAATGCGTCGCGCCTCCACGTCCCGGCCCATGCGCTTGAGCGTGAGCGCCAGGTAGCCCTTGAGGAGCGGCGAGAGCTTCCTCGAATGGGCCAGCGACACTTCGAGGATGTGGCGCCGCTCTTCCTCGGTCAGGCCGTCACGCGTTCCCTTGGTCTCGTGGAAACTGGTGGCCGCGTAGTTGAGAAAGGTCAGCCACTCCCAGCAGCACTTCTCGCGCCCGGGCTTGCCCGCGTACTGCGTGCGGTAATGCGCGGCCAGGTAACGCCAGGCCCGATCCAGCATGTCGAGTGGCACGGCGGCCTTCGCCTCCACTGCGCGCGCAAAACCGTTCACCAGGTACAGCGTGATGTACGGCGATGCCGGCCCGCCCGAGAACCAGGGGAAGGCGCCATTGTCCAGTTGCGCCTTGGCCAGCTTGCCCAGCGCTGCCTCGCGCTCTGCAGTCGCGTTGGCCGGATCCAGGATGTTGGCCACCACGGCGTCGGATTGCGCCGGGCCACCCTGCGCCGCCTGCAGCCAGGGCGATTCCTCCAGTCCAAGCCGGCGGTTGGGATCCTGCGCGTCGAAAGGCTGCAAGGGCGTCTTGCGCGCAGCCATCGACTTTGCCAAATCCTCCAGGCCAGGGGTGTCGCGCAGCAGGGACGAGACAATGGCCGTGGACACGAAGCGATTCAGAACCTGCTCGCTGCACTCGTACGGGTAGGTCACCAGATACGGCAAGGCAGCCAGCGCCGACTGAAGCAACTGGGCGTCCACCGTGACCACGAGCTGGTCGGTCTTGCGCGCGGGATCCGGCTTGCCCAGATCGGCAAAGGCCAGCGAGACCGAGGCGGCATCGCGCAGCACCGAGAAGCGCGACTGGAACAGGTGCAGACGGCCGGGCAGCACCGGCAGCGGCCGCTGCTCAGCATCGGCCAGGCCGGCGGTCCGCGCAGTGACCTTGACGGCAGCGCTGCGCACCCCGTTCGGGGCTGCGAGCGGAAAAGTCACGCTGGTGTTCGCGCCCACAGCAACGGTGAAGCGCCGGCGCAACTCGGCCGGCTTGATGCCAAAGGCCGGCGTCAGGTCGGCGTTCGTGTCAGGGTCGAACAGAGCCAGCTCTACGTCGCCCGAGAGCGGCTTATCGGTCGAATTGCTGACCACCGCGGTCAGCGCGGCGCGATCGCCCTCGCGCAGGAAGCGCGGAAGATACGGCCGCACAACCAGATCGCGCGCCGAGCGCACCTCGTGGCTGGCCTGGCCGCTCTCCAGCGCCTTGCCCACGGCCTGCACCCACACGCGCCAGCTGGTCACCGAATCGGGCACCGTGAACTCGATACTGACGCTGCCGTCAGCGCCGGTCAGCAGCGCGGGCATCCAGAAGGCGGTCTCGGCGAAGTTGCGGCGGGGCGAGATAGGGAGCTGTTGCGGCGCGAATTGCGGAGCGCCCGCTCTCCGGGGGCTACCGAGCTCTACCAAGTCGAGGGCCTTGTCGCTCTCCCCCTTGTGCCCGAATGCAAGGCCGCCGATGCCGGAGGCCAGGCCGTAGAGTCCCTCTTGACGGCCCATGCCGCCCCCGTAGCCCATCACGCCCACTGCACGGCCGACCATCCTCTTCGACCGCCTGCCCTCAAGAGTCCATGAACCGAAGCGAATCGAGTCGCCCGAGAATTCCGGAACCTTGCCGCCCGCATCCTCTCTTCTCCGGCCGGAGTACCACTGCGGCCGGGAAACCCCGTCGCGTCCCCTCTGAAACCCGGCCATCATGAATTGCTCCACGTCCGTGTAGTCCGGCCAGATGCCCAGCACCTGGGGCAGTTCGTGCGGCGCGAACGCGTCTAGGCTCAGGTCGTACATCAAGGCCAGCACCTCGGCCGCGCCGGCCTCGACCTTGCGCCCGCCTGCTGTGCTGACCGTGACCCGCCAAATCTCACGGCTGCCGGGCCGGATGAGATCGCGGAAGGTCTCGAACCCCACCTTCAATTCCTTGTTGTCCCACGGGACGACCAGACGTTCATGCTGGGTCATCACCTGGTGGTCGCGCACTGCTATCAGGCGCAGGGCCAGCCCGCCCCGGTCGGCCTCACCCATGGGTAGCTCCACCACCGAACCATCGCGCCCGACGGTCAGGCGCTGGCGCGACCGGATCTCGCTGCCGCGGAACACGTCCAGGTACATCGTTTGCCCGGCAAAGCCCGAATGCACCAGCACCCGAGCGGTGACACCGACCGGCACGGTCCGTTGCTCGACCGCCAGCATGGCCGGCACCGCCAGGAACGCCGTCGCGCCGGTGACCACCAACACCTTGTCGGCCCTGGCGATGGCTCCGCCCGGATCTTTGGTCTCATAGTGCAACCGGTACGCACCAGGCGCTAGCGCGGGCGTGCGCACGAGGGCGCGCCCGTTCTCGTCGTGCTGCACATCCGCCGCCGCAATCTCTGCGCCATCGGGCCAGGCAGCCATGACTTCGTCGGCGGTGAACTTGGTTTCCCAGCGCGCACGCATCTGGTCACCTGGCAGCGAGCCGGTAAAGGGCCGCGGGCGGGGCCGGCCATATTCATCGTTGCTGGACGGAGGCAGGTCGGCCGGCGCCGACGCCGAGCTCGGCTGCACCAGTTTCGCCAGCCGGTAGCGCCCTGTCCCCTTGCGCCCCTTGCCCTCGAGATCGAGGCGCAGGACGGTCAACGTTGCGCTCCCGTGCCCCTCAGGACCCGCCAGCACGAATCCCCGGTCGCTCTCGATGCGCGGCTGGAGGGTCACCCGCCCCAGCACGAAAGTCCGATTGGCCGAGGCGGTCTCGCCGCCTTCGTCGGTCACGTCCACCTTCAGGACGAACGATACCGGGGTCTCGTCCTCTTCGTCGCCAGCCTTGGGCACGAAGCGCACCCGGAACCTTCCCTTGTCATCGAGCGAGGCCGTGCCGACCGCCACCACCTCGGCATGGAATGTGGCCCTCGCGCGCCGAGCCCCGCTGTTCTCGACCCGGTACCGGACCTGGCCGCGCGTGACAGGAAGTCCGAAAAGGTAGCGCGCCTCACCCTCCACGGTGACCGGGTGGCCCAGGCACGGTTCCTCGGACGGCGGCTTCAGGGTGACCTCGTAAGTGGGCCGCTTGTACTCCTCGACAAGCAGGGGCGCGCCGCTACGGCCGGTCTGGACCGACCATACACCCAGCAGTCGCCCAGCCGGGATGGTGAACGAGCCAGCGGCAGTGCCAAATCGGTTGGTGACGAGCTCCGTGGTGGCAACCTCCTGGTGATTGCCGTCCACCAGCCTCGCCTCGATCCGGGAGCCAACCGCCGGTACCGGATTTCGCCCCATGTTCTTCCGGTAGGCGAGGACCTTGAAGTGCACCGTCTGTCCGGGCCGGTACACGCTGCGATCCGTGAACACCAGGTGGTCGTCCTGCGCAGCGCTCTCTCCCGCCCTGAAGAAGTACGCGGAGTGAAAGGCCAGGTGCTGTCCTCTCTGAGCCACGAGCAGATGCGCAGCCGACTTTGGGACGTGGAACTGGGCACGGCCCTCCGGGTTGGTCCGCGCCGAGGCCACCTGCTCACGAGGCTTTTTCCACTCCTCGCGGTAGAGACGCACATCCACACCTGCGGCGGGCTGCCCGGAGTCGCCCTCGAAGACCTGCGCCTCCAACTCCCCAGACAGGAAGTTCTTCCGCGCCTGCATGACCAATTCGCTGCACACGAAAGACAGCCCCATCAGGCGACCTTGTTCGCTGAAGTCCGCGCGCTGTGAGGCGACGATCAGATAGGAGCCGGGATTGCTAATCTCGGCCTTGACCAAGGTCTTGTGCGTGCGCAGGTCGGACGCGGGCGGCAATGCCACCGACCAGCTTGCCTCTGCGGTATGCGACGCCACGTAGACCGCCAGGTCCTGGATCGCGTCGCGATCGCCGATGAACGCGAGCGGCTCGACCCTGAACGCCCGGAAATAGAGCCGCGGCAGGTTGCGGTAGGTGACCTCGATCGACCGCCGGCCCGGCCCGTCCGTGGCCATCGCCATGATTCCGAAATGGGGCGCATCGATCTCGCGCAGCAGGGCGCGGCAGCGCTTGCCGCCGGGCGAATCCGAGAACGCGCCCTGGCACTCGTCGGCGAGTGCCCTGGCGCGCACAATGTCTGTGGTCCTTCCCTCGGCCGTGCCTTCGTACTCCCCCAGAGACCAGCCCCTGACCAGCTCTGCCTGCAGCGACTTGCCCATCGCCCACCAGGCCGTACGCCGGATGGCCGGCTCGGCCAGGCGCTTTTCCAGATGGCCCAGAATCTTGGTGTGCGCCGCTCGGCTCGTGACCAGTTCATCGAATCGGCGTACCCGCTCCAGCGCCGCCTCCAGCGCGGCCTCGGTGCGTCCCTGACCGCGGTGCCACGACTCCAGGTCGTCGAGCACGGCCGCAATGCGCACCATCGGGTGAACCGCGGGATCGTCGAGACGGACGGATGCGCGCTCGCTGGCCCGGCCGATGTCCAGCAGGGCGTCCAGATCCAGATCCGGTGTCTCCGCCTCGTGCTCGGGCCGCCAGCCCGGGGTGTAGGCGAGCAACTCGACCGCAAGGTACGACACGGCGTCGCGCGCGGTGCTGCGGATTCCCTTGGGATAGTCGTTGGGGATGATGACCGCCGAGAGCGCGTTGATCTCCTGGGCGCCGAGTGCTTGGCGCCGCGCCCACACCTCCGCGTAGGCGCGTGTGGCAGCCGCGATGATCTCGTCGCTGCTGGCTGCCTTGAGGTCCAGCACCTGCGCAGCCGCGGCTATGCGCTCGCGCTTTCTCAGTTCCCACGCGTGCTCGGACTGGTACGCAAACAGGCCGTGCGCATACCCCAGCCGGATCACCGCGAGAGGCAACAGCCGCTTGGGCGGAGGCAGTGCCCCGACCTTTTTCAGCCTGGTCTCGGCACCCTCCCCCACGCCACGCAACTCCAGCTCGCGCACCAGGGCCCGCGCCCACAGGTCCTCGTCCCCGGCAGCCCGCGCCGCCTCCGCCACTCGCCCCGCCTCGTCGGCCGCTGCCGCGAGCTTCTCTGC
>PMZX01000440.1:0-16041 GCA_003170035.1 Myxococcales bacterium
GCGTTCCTGCTCGATCTCGAGGGTGGCGTGAAGATCAGCCTTAACCCGCACATGCTGATCGGCGGCGGGATCGACGTCCCCATCGCCCTGCACACCGGGCAGAACATGGCGTACCTCAACGTTCTCGGCCGTTTCATCTACGCCTTCTAGCCAACCCCAAGCCTCGACGCCCCCGGTGCCACCTGCTAGGTCCTGGGGTGATGAAGTTCTTCGTGACCTGTGCCCGGGGCACCGAGGGCGCCCTCCGGCGCGAGCTGGTCGCTCAGCGCATCCACGCACCCNNTGGTCACGCGTGGCCATGCGCGTCCTGCTCGAAATGGGCAGCTTTGCTGCTGCCGACGCCGACAGCCTCTACGCCGGCACGCGCACGGCTGACCTGCGCCGCTTTTTCGGCAGCAGGACCACTCTCGCCGTCACCGCCACCACCCACGAGAACCCCGAGCTGCACCACTCGGGGTTCGCCGCGCTGAAGGTGAAGGACGCCGTGGTCGATGCCCTCCGCGACCGCATGGGCCACCGCCCCAACGTGGACGTGAAGAACCCCGACGTGTCCCTGGTTCTGCATCTACGCGGAAGCGATGCACGACTCTTCGTCGATCTGGCCGGTGATCC
Source organism: Myxococcales bacterium (assembly GCA_003170035.1). GTDB lineage: Bacteria > Myxococcota_A > Polyangia > Fen-1088 > Fen-1088 > Fen-1137. The sequence continues at coordinate 613 of PMZX01000440.1, forward strand.
GCTGCATCGACGCGGCTACCGGGTGGCCATGGCCGACGCGCCTCTCAAGGAATCCCTGGCTGCGGCGGTGCTCGCCTTGGGCGGCGTGCGTGCGGAGCAGCCATTTGTCGATCCCATGACCGGCACAGGGACGCTGGCCATCGAGCACGCGCTGGCAAGCCGCAACATCGCCCCGGGCCTGCGCCGCGCCTTCGGATTCGAACGATGGGCTGACCAGAGCCATCTCCCGCTCTTCGCGCGACTCAAACAAGCGGCGCAAGACTGCAGATTGGCCAAAGCCCCCTGCCCCATCCTGGCCCGCGACCTCTTGACCTCGGCGATTCAGTCAGCGCGCCGGAATGCCCAAGCCGCCGGGGTGGCCGAGGACATCCTGTTCGAAGTCGCTGATATCGCGACGCTGGTGTCGCGCGATCCGCCCGGGACCATCTGCATGAACCCACCCTACGGCGAGCGACTGCCCGGTCCGGACCCAGAGCAACCACTGGACGAGCTCTACGCCACCATCGCCCACACCCTAGACCTGATGCGCGGGTGGAGCGCGGTCATCCTGTGCGGCAACCCGCTGCTTGCACGCATCCTCCAGCGCAAGCATGAAATCTCGCACCGTCTGTGGAATGGCCCTCTTGAAGCGCGCCTGCTCGTGTACCGGCTGTAGGCTACATTCCGCTCAAGAAGCGCCACTTGTTGTTGGAGGTTCGTTCGAGCACGAACCTGTGGCGATCATTGACGCGGCGATAGCGTTCGCCGGTCTCACTCTGCAGCTCGAACGCACCGTTGAGGAACGCATCGACCTCAGCCTGATCACCCCGCACGGTGACCCGCTGATATTCGATGTCATAGCGCAAAGACTGCACACGCCCGAGGCGACTGGTCAGGATCTGCCGCAAACCGTCGTAGCCGTAGTCATCGTTCGCCTGGGGCGTGCCCCCGTCCTCGAAGTACCGCTTCGACGCCAGCAACAACAGCCCATCAATGTTCTTCTCGATGAGACAGGCTCGATATTGCTCGACGGTCTCGACGACGGCCAGGTTGTCTTCGGTGGCCGGGATTGTGGTCCCGGCCAGGAACCGCGTGTGACCGCAGCCAGCGATAGCCGTTGCAAACACGACTGCCAGCGCACCGAGTCTTGAGGTTGTCATGCGTCTCTTGCAGGGAATTAGCATCAATCGTTCCAGCAGAAAAGACCTGCGCCTGTGCCGGCCTTTCGCCGCATCCGGACCCACCCGCGACTCTCTGGCCAGAAATAATCCTCCCGTCTGCCAAGATGACAGCGCCGCAGGGTTCGCAGGCGACCTATCTTCCAAACAGGCGATCGACGTTTTCCTTCTCCCAAGCAGAGGCACGCTGGTAGTCGGCAAACTCGCGTTCCTGGGCGAGAAACTCAGGCGGATGGAAGCAGCGTCGGCTCCCGCTCCGACGGATCTCGTGCCGGCCGTGAAGCATCTCGTGGAACACAATCCACTCGACGAAGAAGAGCGGCACCTCGGCGCGGTCGAGCGCGGGATGCACGCGGATGATGCGGTCCTCGACCGAGAAACTGCCCATCTTGATGGACCGCTGCTGCGCTCGGAACAGCGCAGGCCCCCAAGTGATCTTCGCCTGCAGCGTGCCCTCAAAGTACCGCCGGTTCAGGCGATCGAAGATGTCCTGCAGGTCGTGGACGCGTCCAGTGGGCCGCAGTTTCACCAGGCGCGGCCGGCGTGGTGCCCGGCTGATGATGTGCTCGTGGCGCTCGATGAATTCCCCCAGAGTTCCGGATGCGCGCCGGTCGTTGTGGACCACGTAGCGCGCCAATGCTCGCACCAGCCGAGGCTCGGCGCCGGCGAATATGCGGTGAATCCTGACCACGTAGACCGCGGGCTCGCGTCGCACCGCCACAATATTGTAGCGATTGCCGGTTAGCGTGAGGCGCACGCCTTTGCCGGGAGGTAGGTAGGCAGCCACGGCCTGCTCAAGCCGAATCTCCTCCAGTGGGCGACCGCCAGCAGGGAGCCTGACGACCCGGCCGGGGGTTTTTCCTCGCGCAGCCCAACGCGATATGGGGCACGGAGAAGCGCCCCCCTCATCGTCGGAATCGGCAAACCGGAAGGTCAATTGCCGCGCGTCCACGGAGGTCACCTGACTGCCCGCGGGCGGCGGGGTGTCGCCTCGAAAGAGCATCTTGCTCAAGTATGTCCTCGTCGCATCGCAGAAGGTTCTGTTTTCACTTTCGATTCTGCGATCGTAACAACCAGCAGGCTGTTGATCAAAATTCTATCACTTTGAAGTTATTTGACTTTTCCTGTTGATAACTACATCTACCTAAAAGTAAGAGCTTGTTGTACATTACAATGCCCGCATGTCGCCGTTGTCTGGCGAGAGGGAGCGGCGCTCAGCCCTGCGTCTTGGGCTCGTCAGTGGCAGCGGGAAGTGCAGCCGTTTCGGGCGCGACCTGCGGAGTCTTGGAAGGTGCCGGGGTGCTGCGAGAGCTTGGCGGCGCACCCTGAGATGAATCGGCACCGGCGGGACCCTCGGCTGGCCCAGGTGGCCGGCGGATGTCCGCGGCGTCGGGCACGGAATCGCTCGCCGCCGCTTCCCCGTTCACGGCTCGATGCTGTGCCGAGCGCTCGTCGTTGCGGGGCTCGCGGTCCTCACTGCCCGCCTCGCGGTCGGCTGCGCTGCTGCGTTCTTCCTCCTCCAGCATGGCCTCGACCTCAGCAGGCGGGCCAAGCTTCTTGCGACGGCGACGACGCCGATCAGCGCGCTCGCCCTCGCGGTCCGCATCCGATCGATCAAGCGGCGTCTTCTGGTTGGGGGAACGCAACTCAAAATCCTCAAGTGCGAACGAGCCACGCGCCTTGACGATGATGCGCCTCTGCAAGCGCTTCTCCATGTCCTCCAGGTATCCGTGGTCCGTGGTCGCCAGCACCTGCGCGACGTCCGGGTGCACTTCGATGAGCACCGTATCTCCCTCGATCAGGTTGCCCTGGCGCCTCAGCTCGCGCAGAAGCTCGTAGGCCACGGTCCGCCGCGACTTGGTGTAGCCCTTACCCTCACAGTGTTCGCACGGCTCGGTCAGCGCGTGCAGGAGCGACTCGCGCGTTCGCTTGCGGGTCATCTCGATCAGGCCCAACTCGGAGATGCGGGTGACCGCCGCCTTCGATCGGTCGCGACGCAGGTGATCGTTGAAGGCGCGCGTGACCCGATCGCGGTTGGATGCGCGGTCCATGTCGATGAAGTCGACCACGATCATGCCGCCGAGAGAGCGGATGCGCAGCTGCTCGGCAACCTCACGACAAGCTTCCAGGTTGGTCTGGGTTATGGTGTCTTCCAGATTCTTCTTGCCGACGAAGCGGCCGGTGTTGACGTCGATGGCCGTCAAGGCCTCCATCTCGTCGACGATGAGATAGCCGCCTGACTTGAGCCAAACCTTGCGCTCTAGCGCCCGGTCTATCTCGATCTCGATGCCGTAGCCGTCGAAGATAGGCTCCGGTCCGTCGTACAGATCGATCTGTCCGGTGAAGTCCGGCATGAAGGCCGCAATGAACTTCTTGATCTTCTCGTATTCGGCGCGGGAATCGATAATCAGCTTGGCCACCTCGGGCGTGAACATGTCGCGCACCGTGCGCAGCAGGAGATCGAGATCGTTGTAGATGAGCGCGGGACAGCGAATGTTCTGGGTGCGGCGAACAATTTCGTTCCACAGCTTGATGAGGAAATCCATGTCGGCGCGGAGATCCTTCTCCGGCACGTTCTCGGCAACCGTACGCACGATGAAGCCCGTCCCCGGCGGCCGCATCTGGTCGATGATCTCGCGCAGGCGGCGGCGCTCCTTGTCGGAGGAAATGCGCCGAGAAATTCCCACGTGTTCGACCGTGGGCATGAACACCAGGTGCCGGCCCGGCAACGAAATGTACCGGGTCGTCCGAGCCCCCTTGGTACTGATGGGTTCCTTGGTTACCTGAACGACGATCTCCTGCCCTTCTCTCAGCAGATCCTCGATGCGTGCGCCGCCTGGCGGCCCCGACGGCTCGCTGTCGTCATCGTCGTCCTGGACGTTGGCACGGCCCTGTCCCTCGCCTGCCGAGACCAGCCGGCGAAGGTCGTCGGGCGTCCCGCGCACGTCCGAGACGTGCAGGTAGGCAGACTTCTCCAGTCCGATGTTGACAAAGGCCGCTTGCATCCCCGGCAGGACCCGATCCACTCGGCCCTTGTAGATGTTTCCCGCAATGCCCCGTTCCTGTTTGCGCTCGATGTAGAGTTCGGCCAGCAAGCCGTCCTCGACCAGCGCAACGCGAGTCTCGGGCCCGTCCGCGTTGATGACCAAAAAGCTGTCAGTCATTTAGGACTGTGAAAAACCGGCATCTAGGCTCGACAACCCTGACGTCAATGTCAGGGGGATCAGACCCTCGGTGTCTCGTCGTCGTATCGCATGTAGCATGAAAACCTCAAAAATTCAAATAGTTCCGAGCCGAGAAGGGGCCCGTGTCCGGGCCGGCACGGTCGTTGCTAGCGATGTTCGGCAAGCAACGACCGGCGGCACTGACTCCGAGAGTTGCTCCTCCTCCCAACACACCGGCGCAAGTCGGTGTGCCCTGTACTCGCGGTTGGAATTCTTCCACCGCTTAACATATCTAGCCAAGCTTAACCAGCCTCGCTTAGGATTCTGGCAGCCCTCGTGGACAACCACGGGGGCTTCGCCGTATTGGGCATCCTTGTTCTCAGTAGCGGAACAGGTTGACGTGCAAGTAGACATAGGCGCCTACGAAAAGTAGCGCATCGATGCGATCGAGGACGCCGCCGTGGCCAGGGATGGACCGACCAGAGTCTTTGACGCCCGCCGCGCGCTTGATGAGCGACTCGACCAGATCGCCCGCGGGCCCGACAACGCCGGCAACAAGACCTATTGCTATGCGGTCAGCGAGGGACAGCGCAGGCATGAAGGCCCACCCTGCCACGAATGTCAGAGTAAGTCCGGCTGCGAGTCCGCCCACACTGCCTTCGATCGTCTTCCCCGGCGAAAGGGTCGGCGCCAGCTTGTGCCGTCCAAACGCCCGGCCCACGAAGTAGGCACCGGTATCGTTGGCGAAGGTCACCGCGATGGTCAAGGCGACCCACGCCGGCCCCGAAGTGCGATGCAAGAGAGGCAAAGCGGAGAGCAGTCCACCTATGTAGAACACGCCGAATGCCGCGGCGAAGAGCCGAGCCCCTGCGGCTGGCAGGTCAACCGCGCGCACCAGCATCAAGATGGCCACAGCCAGCGTGGCGGCCAAGAACCACTGCGCACCAAGCTCCGGCCGGAGATAGAGCGCCAGGTACAAGCCGGTGCCAACCAGCACGACGCCCGCACGCTCGGCCGCGGGCCGACCAGCCATGGTCATGGATGTGTACTCGCGCAGGGCCTGAACAGCTACCACGAGGCACAAGGCCGCCAGGCCCAGAGGCTCGTGCCAGAACACGATCACGCCGACGACCGGCAAGGCCACCAGCGCCGAGGCGATCCGGACGACTAGATTCTTCCGGTCCGGCTTCAACGGGCCTCACCCCAGGCGCCGAAGCTGCTCTCCCGTGCGGCCGAAGCGGCGTTGGCGGCCTCGGTACGATTCGAGGGCACGCACGAACTCGTCGCGACCAAACTCGGGCCAATAGGTGTCGGTGAAGTAGAGTTCCGCGTAGGCCGATTCCCAGAGCAGGAAGTTCGACAGCCGAACCTCGCCCGAGGTGCGAATAAGAAGGTCGAGTTGGGGCAGATCAGCAGTCTGCATGGCCGACTGGAAGCACCCTTCGGTGACATCGGCGGGCGAGAGCTCGCCCCGTTTGACCGCCTCGCACAGGGCGCGGCTCGTGGCGACGATTGATTCGCGTCCCCCGTACGACAGGGCCAGGCACAAGGTCATGGCCTGGTTGCCGGCCGAATCACTGACCAATAGCTCGAGCGGCTCACGCACCAAGCCCGGCAGCCGGTCCAAGTCCCCGATGGCGACCAACCGGATGGCGTTGTCCATGATCTCAGCGCGTTCCGCGATGACGTACTCGCGCAGAAGCCGCATCAACATAGCGACTTCCTCGGGCGGACGCAGCCAGTTCTGCGCCGAGAAAGCGTACAAGGTCAGGGCCTTGACCCCAATCTCGCGCGCGGTTCGCACCACCTCGTGTACCGCGTTCGCCCCCCGCCGGTGGCCTTCGATGCGCGGCAGCCCCTTGTCCTGCGCCCACCGGCCGTTCCCGTCCATTATGATTGCAACGTGGCGCGGCAGGGCAGTAGGATCGACAGGCATAGAAGATTCCGGGTACCACAGGAACGGGCTTGCTTCAACTTCCCGCGCAAGTCTGCGGCAAGAAAAGGGGTTTGTAGGCCGCCCCGGAATCGTCTACCCTTCGGCNNTTGCCATGAAAACGCGTGAAGATATCGAGTCTTACCTGCTCAGGCTTGGCCTCACGTATGAGGACATGGGCCACGACGTCTGGCGCATCAGGGACAATGGCTTCGACAACCTCTTGGTCTCCTTGGCCGGCCCGGTCGTGGTGTTTCGACTCAAGGTAATGGACCTGCCCCTGGGCAGGCGGGAAGCCCTCTTCGAAACCCTGCTCAGGCTCAACGCCAGGGAAATGGTCTACGCCACATTCGGCGTCGACGGCAACGCGGTTGTTCTCACCGACTCGTTGCCCCTGGAGGATCTCGACTTCAGTGAGCTCCAGGCGGTGGTGGACGACATGGGAATGGCCATCAGCAAGCACTATCCAACGCTGTCGAAGTTTCGCGTGGCGGCCTGAACCCTAGAGCAAGCACCCGGCAAGGAAAGATCAGTCATGGGAATATTCTCGCGGCTCGGAACCCTCATCAAATCGAACCTCAACGATCTCATCTCCAAGGCGGAAGATCCGCAGAAGATGTTGAACCAGCTCGTCGCCGACATGCAGAACCAGCTTGTCGAAGCGAAAAAACAGGTGGCGGTCTCAATCGCGGACCAGAAGCGCCTGGAGAAACAGCGCGACGAGCAGACGGAGTTGGCCCAGGAATGGGAACGCAAGGCCATGCTGGCGGTGCGCTCCGGCGACGACAACCTTGCGCGCGAGGCGCTCAAGCGCAAGAGCGAGCATGAGACGCAGGGGGCGGAGTTCACCAAGCAGACACAGTTGCAGAAAGACGCGGTGGAGAAGCTGAAGGAGCAACTGCGCACGCTCAACGACAAGATCGAGGAGGCCAAGCGGAAGAAGAACATCCTCATCGCCCGCCAGAAGCGCGCCGAGGCGCAGAAGGCCATCCAGGACACCATGCAGGGTCTGTCGGACACTAGCGCCTTCGACACCTTCGAGCGCATGTCGCAGAAGGTGGATCAGATCGAGGCCGAAGCCGACGCCTCGGTGGAGTTGGGCAACGAGCTGACCGGGGACACCCTGCAACAGAAATTCAAGGCCCTGGAGTCTGGCAGCGTCGGCACCGACACGGCGCTGGCCGAGTTGAAGGTCAAGATGGGCCTTGCAGCAGCGCCCGAAGCCAAGGCCGCCCTGCCGGCCCAGACCCAGGTCGCGCAGGACGAGTCAATGATCCCCAGTGTGCTGACGACAGAAAAGAGAAACAAGTAGGGTAACGCGCGACTCGCGCGTCCTGGCTGCCCGGGCCAGGACGCCGGCCCGCGGATTCGATAGGCCATGACATTCACGGTCCTGCTCGTCGACGATGACCCGATGGTTCGCAGTGCCATGGAACGGGCCATCCTCGACGATGCCAGGCTGATGCCTCTCGGGCCCAAGGTGGTCCACGCGGCGAGTGGCGAGCAAGGCCTCGCCATGTTCGTGAACGAGCGCCCGCAGGTGATTGTCACCGACCTCATCATGGCCGGCATGGACGGCTTCGCCTTCTGTCGGGCTGTGCGCGAAGCCCCTTTCGGAAAAGACATCGGGCTCATCGTGATCTCCGGCATCTACCGGGATCCCTCCCTGGCGGTAAGCCTTGACCGGGACGTCCGCGCAGCCTTCTTGGCCAAGCCGTTTTCCCAGGCCGAACTGGTCGAGGCGATACTGGCTTGTCTGCGCGTGCCGGGCCGAACCACGACCTCGGCGGGGCAGGCCGCGCCTCAGCCTCGAACGTCGACTCCTCCCCCCTTCTCCGAAGGCCGCGCCCTTACCTCGGGGGGCACTCCGCGACCGGCGATCGCGGTCTCCCGTTCGACGACGCCCGGGCCGACTGGCCCGGTCGGACCCGGCCCTGCGCGCACGCCCACGCCTGGCCCCGTCGCGCGGCCCGCCATGACGCCACCCCCAACCGCCGCGCCAGATGCGTCGGGAACATTGCGCTTCTTCCCGCCTGGTGCTTCCTCGCGACCCTCGCCTGGGCTTTCGGGGTCACTGGCCGAGCGAGGGGTTCCCAGGCTGCTTCTCGATCTGACGGACGGCTTGCAGACCGGCACGCTCGGCCTGTCTCGCGGCAAGATGCGGAAGGAAATCTACCTGCGTGAGGGCAAGGTCGTCGGTGCCGATTCGAATCTGCGCCAGGAGGCCCTGGGAACCCTCCTCTGTGCCAAGGGAATCATCGACGAGCGGCAGCTCACCTACTTGCTGGCTGAGACCAAGGCCCGTGGCCACAAGATGGGAGCCGTGCTCATCGAGCTCGGCTGGCTTTCGCCCGAAGATGTGCTGCAGTGTCTGGCCGCGCAGGTACGCAAGCGCATCACCGACTGCCTGCGCTGGGAGGAAGGAAGCTGGACCTTCGTTCCCGGTGACACCTTCGGCGACCGGATCATCGAGCATGACCTCGAAGTCGAACGGATCATCTTCATGGGGCTGCTCCGCAGCGCCACGCCAGAGAAGCTAATCGGCCGCTTCGACCAGAATGGTGCCCTCGAAGTCAGGCTGACACGTCGTTTTGACCGTCATCGTTCGAGCTTCGAGGCAGTCTTCGGGGCCGACATCACGCGAGTCCTGGCCGCCGGGGCCAGCGTGGGCTCACTCGCCTTGCGTGATGACTCCCATCTTGTCATCACCGCCATCGACACGTTGCTGGAAACCGGCCTCGCCGAACTGACTGACCCGGCCAGAGAGCCCGAGAAGATTCCCATCCCCAACGCGTGGCAGTCCTCGCTCTCGCTGGAGAAACTGGGAAGCGAGATCGGCAGTCGCATCGACGCCATCCGCACTGAATCCCCGGACGAGATGTTCAGTCCGGTTCCGCGCACGACAACGCCGTCGCCAGAAGATGAAGATACCTTTTCCGAGTTGGCAGACGATCAGGACTCCGGCGCCATGGACGTCTCCTTGCGGGCTACCCCCTCGCCCGAAAATGCCGATCTGGGCAGCGGCTTCCCGCCGCCTGGTCGCGACTCGCCCAGCCAGGCTCTGCGACAAGCCATCCTGCGCGCCTACCTATCCATCCGCGGCAAGACGCTGTACGAAGCGTTGGGCGTGTCCCACGAAGCCTCGACCCAGGAGATTCTCGCGGCCTGCGCGGCCAAGGGCGCCCAATTCTCACCCTCTACCGTGGCCGGGATAGAGCTCGGCGCTCCTGAGCAGGCCAAGCTCGAAGGGCTGCGCGCGGCCCTCGACCACGCCGCCCGGGTTCTCGCCAATCCGCAACTCCGGCATAGCTATGACCGAACCCTGGCCTCAACCTCATCGCCCGAGATGGATCCTCTGGGTGCCGAGTTGGCCTTCGGCGAGGCGCTACGCCTCTTCAACGCTGGCAAGGTCGCCGAGTCCCTGCCGAAGTTTGAGGCCGCGGTGCGCGCTCGATCCGACCAGGCGCTCTACCACGCCTACCTGGGTTGGGCCCAGTTCGTCTCCTTCGGTCCCGAATGGGCGGGCGCGGCCCGCGACGCCATCGACCACGCTCTTGCGCTCGATCCCGATCTGCCTGAGGCGCACGCCATGCTTGGCCGACTGGCGGCCACGGAGAACGACGCCGCCACGGCTCGCAAGCACTTGGAGCGCAGCCTGGCGGTCGAGCCGATGCAGCCTGAAGTCGTCGAGCTATTGCTGCAGGCCTATCAACGACTCAGCGATCCCAAGGGCGCAGAGGGGTTCATGCGCAAACTCATCGCCGCCCTTGGAGATCGCGCCCAGCCCTTGCGGCAACGCTTGTGGTGCGAACTGGCCGGTATCTACGAGAACCAACTCGACGATCGGCTGTCCGCACGAATCGCCTACGACAAGGCGGCGCGCCTGGCACAAGACGACATCGATATTCTCAGAAAGTCGGCTGAGATGAACGCGGAGGATCCCACGCGCTGGCGCGAAATGGCGCGTGCGATCGCTGCTGAGTGGCAACTCCGCCCCGAAGACGGCCACGCGGGGGAGCGGCTGGTTGACTTGTTTCTGGAGCAGGGACGGACGAACGCGGCGGAAATCGCGGCAAGTGCCATGGTGCTGCGCGGGTTGGGCGACGACAGGATTACCAAGCTGGCCAGCGAGAGCCGTCCCAAGGTGTTGCGTCGGATCTCGACCAAGCTCCCCGCTGATTGGCCTAACCGCATGGGCTACAGCCCGGAGTTCGCCGATGCTGAATCTCTGATCGCGCTGCTGGTCGATTCCGGAGTTCTTCCGCCTGTCTCGATTGCAGAGGTGGGGCTCGATAGCGACACTCCACTTCTGCCCAACCAGCAGCCGGCGCCGTTCCGTCGCGTGCTCGGCTACATCTGCGACCTTCTGGAAATCGAGGAGCCCCGCGTGCTTCACCACCCGGCGCTGCTGGGTGACGCACGCATGGCTCACCTGCAACCGCCCGGACTTCTGTGCGGCTCGACGCTTCTCGAACAATCCGACTCGGTAGAACTCGGGTTCAGGTTGAGCCGCGCGCTGGCTCTCGCCACCACGGGACGGCTCGCTGGCTCGGTACGTTCGGGCGGCCATCTGCGCCCCTACTTCATGGCTGCGCTCGCCACAGCCCGCGGCTCGCTGCGCTCTGAGGGACCAGCCTTCGAAGCTGCCCGAGATGCCATCGCCGCTCTCGATACACCGGCGCGCACACGCATCGCGGAAGTCAGCCAGCGACTGGCGCGAAAGTACGGGTCCATCAACCTGACGGCCTGGACCAAGAGCCTGGGCCAGATGGCCACGCGCCTGTCGCTGGTGATTTGCGCCGACCTGCTGCGGGTTGGACATGCAGTGGCCGAGGAGGAGGGCCATGCTGCCCTCGACGACCTGCTGGCGTTCGCCTTGTCGTTCGAGCACCTGGACATCAGCGAAAAGTTGCGCGCGTACAGCACCTAGTTTCTCGTCCCATCGCGCCCCAATGGCGCGAGGCGTCCTCTGAATGTCCGAATGTCCGGCCTGGCTTGTCCCCGGTTTGCTCGTAATGGTTGTCCCTGGCCCCCAAATCCTGTTATACGGTGAGCAAAGGTAGACTGTACGGGGAAGATGCGGTGCGCTCCGGGGCCGCAGTAGGCCAGAGAAGGCCTTGTCCGTACTGGTGGTAGCACCGAGAAGTCCGGAGAGGAAGAATAGGAATGATGGCCCAAAGTCAGACGCACACGACGGCACGCTTCAATGGAGTCAAGGTCTTCTCAGCCACGATGGCCCAAGAGCGAGAGAACCTTGGCGAGAAGGTTACCGGCTGGATTCGTGAACATCCGCAGTGTCAGGTGGTCGATACCATCGTGACCCAGTCGTCCGACGAAGCGTTCCACTGCCTCGCCATCACCGTCTTCTACCTGGAAGACCGGCAGGCGAAGTAGGCTTCTCCCAGTTCCGGCAGGCCGGTGGACAGAGGGAGGTAGGATGGGGCGACGTCTGCCCTGACCTTGATGTCCTCTATCCCCCGACGAACACGAACGGGTAGCTGACCGAGCCGCCTCCCTTTTGCGACCTGGGGAACGACCAACGCGAGATCTGCGCGGTCACGCAAGCCGGCAGGGGGGTGTCGCGAAAAGCCGGCGCATCCACGTTCAGGCTCGCCGGGCGGCCATCAGCGCCGATGGAGAAGCTGACGATGGCTTTGCCTGACCGGGCCTGACCGGTACGCGCCATGTTCATGTAACAGCCGCGCACGGCCATCAGGTTGCCCCGGATGATGCGCTGGACTTCCTGACCCGCGGGTTGTTCTGGCAGATCCGCCGCCTGGGCCGCAGCGGGACCGGTCAGCACGGCCTGGGGGTCGGCCTTCACCCGGGAGGCGCGGCGCACGTTTCCCATCAAACCTTCGCCACGGTCATCTTCGATATACGCAACGTCTGCCCCGGCCTGGGCCAGGGCAGCCCACTTCTTGTCGAATTCCGGATCCGACGTGGACGCGCCCGCCCCAGCAGACGGCGCTGGCGCAATCTTGTTTTCGGCGCGCTTCGAGCACGCCGCCGAGAAGCCTACGACCAGTCCGATCCCTGCAACCAGCAGCTTGGTGTCGTTCCGCATGGTTTCTGATTTTACACCCTTCGGGCCGGTGGGGGCAGCCGGAAGTCGGAGGGCAACATGGTCTTGGGCCGAAAGGGTGATGCTTTCTGGGCCCGGCGAACTCGCCGCAAGACGAAAACCCAAAAGCCGAGGGAAAGTGCGGTGATGGCAACCCATATGAACCAGTTGAGGCCGTGCAAGAGCGCGAAGTCGTAGGCACCGTGGAAAAGCACGGGCAACGTCAGACAGAGGATCCGGTCACGCCAGACGCCCAGGGCACCATGGACGCGCGGGCTGGACCTGGCAGCGAATTTCCCACGGCCGGCGTAGTAGCCCATGGTCCCGCCGAACAGGGCGTGTGCCGGCACCGCGAACACCGCTCGCTGCCAGGCGATGGCAACGCCATGACTGGAAAGATAGAAGACGTTCTCCAGGGTGGCGAAGCCGAGGGCGATGGTCACCCCGTAGACCAGGCCGTCGAGCGGCTCGTCGAACTCGCGCCAGTGGTAAACCGCGGCCATCAGCATCGCCCACTTGGCGACCTCTTCGACCAGGCCCGAGAGCACGAAGGCCTCGAAGAGGCGTGCCGGCTCGCCGCCCAGGTGCAACCACTCCTCGGATACGCCGCCCGCCAGTGCGACGACCATGCTTTGTGCCGCCAGCATCGAATACATGCCGAGGAGGTACGCGATGAGAAGACAGCTGATCGGCTCGCGATCGTAGCGATCGCGAAGATAGAAGTAGGCGAGCAGCCCCAGGGAAGGCGCTGCCGCCACCAGCACTGTCAACATAGTTCCCGAGGGTAGCACCGATTGCCGCGGGCTCGAACCGTGGCCTGTAGCCTCGACAGGCGCTATGCTTCGATCACCAAACATCACAAGGGGGCGAAATAGTTTCGACGGAGGTAGCAAAACTCAGGTCGCGTGCCGAGGCGCCCGAGGCCTCGTAAAAACGGGCAAAAAAGAAACGCGAACGACAACTCGTTCGCTCTGGCCGCCTAAAGAACGGACCAGACCACGACCCCAGGGATTGCCTGCGACCTAGGGAAGTGGCCATTTAGCGGGCTAGGCGGCGGGGCAAAGTTTTCCGGCCCGGTCGCGACACCTAGGGAAGGCTGGTTTGCGGGACGCCCGGCCGGCGGGCCAACCCGCAAACGAGAACCAATTCGCCGGACACGCACGTAGGGACTTGAGCAGAGCGCCTTCGGACCCGGGGGCAGTACCCGGCGCCTCCACAACCTAGCTTCTTTCAGTCGTTCGCCTTTTTTCACTAGGTATGCGGCAGCAAGAAATTCAGCAGCACTGGAGATACAACCCGAACGGCACACAGATCGCGTATTCTTGGACTCCTGATGGCCCTGACGTCACCCGCCAGGATCTCATCGTGACCGCTTTGCGCAGCGGCCCGCCGCTGCGGCTTGCCATGCTGTTTGGTTCGACTGCCAAAGGCACGGAGCGGATCGATAGCGACATCGACATCGGGATCGTCCCGGAAGATCCGGAATTGTCTTTGACCGAGGAACTCATGTTGCAGACCGATCTGAGCCGGGTCTCCGGGCGCCAGGTGGATCTCGTCCGGCTCGATCGCGCGTCCACCCTCCTGCGGTGGCAGGTGGTGCGCTACGGGCGGGCTCTGGTCGAGGCAAAGCCGTTCGCAACGGCGCGATTCACAGCGGATCCTATCTTTCCGCCGGCGCAGCCAGGAGCTCGCTCAAGGTAGCGTCGATGTGCGCTCGCAGCGCTGCCATCGCCGCTGCCTGGGGGCCACGCACGCGCAAGAGATCAGCAGCCCTTTGGCGAACCAGGGCCGCATCAAGGTCAAGAGCGTATGCGTTCCGGAAGAAGTGGCGGAACTTCCTCAACTCGTGCAACTCGGGCGCGATCCGTTCGGGGATGATCGCAGGCCGCACGCCGGGCACCTCAAGCTGCATCTGCGCCAACAAATCGAGATGCCACGAGCCGCCGTCCGGCATTGTCTGGTCCAGCAGCCTGGCCACCCGCTCCAGCGCCGTCTCCAGGGCCGTGTACCAGCCATGCAGGTTGACCGCCACCAAGACCAGTTCGGGCCGGCCCAGACTGCCAGCCTGGTCCCAGCGACGGACCAGTTCCGCGACTTCGGACTCGCGGGCATCCATGGCCGCTCGATCGCCGGTCAGGTCGCTCTTCAGGCGAGTCAGCCGGACAACGGTTTCCGTCTCAGCCACCATGGATCGCCAGCCCCTCGCGCTCGACCCGCTCGCAAAATGACCGTGGCAGATGTTGCAGCATCAGCAGGTCCACCTCGACCCCGACGGCCTTGCAGACCGCAATCTCGATGGCCGTGGTCTGCGGACCGTCCACGTCTGCAAGAACCAGATCGACATCGCTGCGCACGCCGAACCCTCCCCAGGCCAGCGATCCGATCAGCCATGCGCGGCCGCCCGGCGGAAGCAGCCCGCGTACCACTGCCACGACCCGCTCGCGCGCCTCCGCAGCCTGGAATTCCGCCCGCTTGTGTGCCTCGGCGCTGCGCTGTCGCAGGGTCGCGGCGGCCTCTCGTGCGGTAACAGGCATAGACATGAGCGTGACACGAAACGCACGTGACGACCAGATAGGCGTGGACGGCAGACCCGACTGACATCAACTCAGGACGGCCGACGTTCTGGATATTCGGCGCGCGATCCTTCAGGCGTACCCCGATCGGCGCATCGCCAAGGCTGCCATCCTGTGCGGCACCCTACGCTTCTTCTGGGTGACCGAGGACGTCGCCGCCTTGCCCTGGAACCTCGTCTGAATCCCACTTGCTCGTTCGCCTGTCGCAGCCTTCGTTCTAGACGATCCCGTCGCAGCGCTGGGAAGCGATCGCTCTGACCGCGATCGCCGGTCTCGACATCGGCGCGAAATCCCAGGCGGGATTGGGGGCCGCACTCCTCGCGATCGTCATTTCGAGCTTTGAGGTGAGCAGCTCCACGATATGACGCCGGTTGCCGCCCCCACATAACTGTATTAAACTGTCTTACATGAGAGCGACGCTGACCATCAGCCTGCCGCCTGCCCTGCGGCGCGATCTCGGCCGGGCGGCCAGGGACCGGGGCATGACGGAGAGCGAGTTCGTGCGGGGCGCTGTGCAACAGCGGATCTGGACGGATGC
>PMZX01000440.1:16064-33948 GCA_003170035.1 Myxococcales bacterium
CGTCCGTCCAGCTTGTCACGTCGCGGGCGCTGCTGGACGAACTGGCGCGCGTGCTCCGCCACAAGTTCGACACCGATCCGGACGAGGTGCCCTTCCTGCAAGCCTATCGCGACCAGGCCACCATCGTCCGGCCGGCCGCACTGCCGCGCGCGGTTTACCGCGATCGCGACGACGACAAGGTACTGGCGGCAGCCATTGCGGGGAAGGCCGACCTCATTGTCACCGGGGACGAAGACCTGCTCGTCCTTGGCCAGCACTGCGGAATCCGCATCCTGTCTCCGCGCCAGTTTGTGGAATTGCTCGACCGCCTGCGCTGACAGCCGCGCGGTTCGTCGTCCCGACGAGTATCGTTGCCGACTCCGTCCTGTCCGGCGGTACAACTGCTACCTCATGTGGGAGGCGATTACCTCATGCTGTGACCGACTGACGGCACGCCAGCCGTCTCGGCGAAGTCCCGGCCAGCCACCTATGAGGACATTCTACTGCTCCTCGCGGCACCTTCCGGATTCTCGAACTGCCAGCGAAGCATTTCACCGTTCACCTTGCCTCTGACGGCAGCGAGCTGCCGGTGCCCGTGGTGAGGACGGGAATCCGCGATCGTCGACGGTGAGGTGCTGGGAGGCGCCTTGCAACTCGAGGACGTCGCGCCCGTGCTGCATTTCATTTATGAGCGTCACGGTGAACGTCGTGGTTCCCGACGGGGTTACTCGTGGTGCAGGACGGGCGCGTACAGGCGCGGATTGGCCGACCTGCGACGGCGTGACATGTCCGGTTTCCTCGGACCCGGCTCTGGAACTGCTGCGAACGACGGCGCGGTTGACTGACCGCCAGGCTGGTTGGCGAGACTCATCTCTGCTCCGCCCTCAGCGACGCCAGGTATTTCGGCACCTGCTTCTTCGGCTTGCGCATCAGGATGCTCCACACGCCGACGGGCGGTGTGGCCAAGCCCGTGTGCTCGGTGAAGCGCGCGTGCAGGTTCTGCCAGATGGCGACCGTGTGGTTCACGTCGGCCAGCGAGCGGTGGAACTGCCGCGCGTTCGGCGCGCGCACTTGCAGGGCATCCACCAGCGCGTCCAGACGGTAGCTGGGCAGCCCGGGCGCTAGCCGGCGCGCCAGCCGCATGGTGCATAGGAATTCGCTTTCCGCGCTCAGCCCCGCGCGCGCCAATTCCGCGTGCAGGAATCCGCGATCGAAGGCGGCGTTGTGCGCCACGATGGGCAGGCCACGCACGAACTGCTGCAATTGCGGCATCACCTGTTCCGGCCTCGGTTGCCCACGCAGCATCGCATCGGTGATCCCGGTCAGCGACGTGATGAACGGTGACAACCCCATTCCCGGATGCATGAGCTGGTGGAACGTCTCCACCGGCCGGTGGTTGACCAGCAGCGTGGCCGCCACCTCGATCGTGCGGTCGTACGCCGGCGTCAGCCCGGTGGTCTCGAAGTCGAGCACCACCAGTTCGCGCGTGGTAGCCACGCCTTGCAGGGACGTCATTCCCGTCACGCTACAGAGGCCCGCGCACGCTGTCCACCTCACGTCAACCCATCCCGACAGTTCGCGCGGCTATGCGGACAGTGGCGTCCAACGCGGCCACACCCAGGTGCCCGCGCCAGCCGCCGGCGAGCTAGCCGAACTGGCGCTGTGTGGGCCGGCCATGGCCGGTGCCGAGCACCTGACCCCGGACGTGCTGGCCGCGCTCTGGAACGAGATCGCGGATGCGTTCACCGTCGGGCGGCATCGATTCCCTGGTCGAACTACTGCAGGGCCGTTTCGCCAAGGGCGTGATGGAGCGCATCTGCCTGCAAGGCACCGGGCCCTGCGCCCAAGGAGCTGAGTTTCTCGTGTGGCCGCCCCGACTCGGCCGTGATGTGCCAGCACGTCGCCGCCGCCCCTGTACGGCGTGGGCGCTCGCTTCGACGCCAGCCCCGAGTTGCTGTTTCGTTTGCGCCAGGTGGACGAGAGCGAACTCGGCGCACGGGCCGGCGCGGACATGCCTCTGTCGAAGAAGGCAACCAACAGCAAGAAGATCCTGACCGACGGCGATTTGTCCCAACTGTTCGGGCTGGACATTGACACCGAGATCGACTCGTCCTTGGCGTTGGATGCCAGCCGCTACCCTCTGCCGATAGCGGACAGCCTCATCTATGCGACTGCGCAGCGCTCGGGAGCCATGCTGTGGACCCAGGATGAGCACTTCAAGGGTCTGCCGGGCGTACGCTTCTTCGCCAGGCGCACAGAGAAGTGACTTCGAGTTGTCCGCCGACTACGAGGTGGGAGCGCCACTGGTTGGGTCCGGGCTCGGGGCGGTGGTCGGCGCTGTCATAGGTTCGGAAAACAGGAATGGCTGCGGAGGAGGACCCACGCCGCCCACGGCAGAAGGGCGAGAAAAGGCAACCGCTCCGTGAACAGGTCGGCGCGCAAGATGAGACCGGCACCGACTAGCGCCCAGCACGCTATCGCTCCTTCAAGCATTTGAAGTGATGCCTTTGCGCTCAACTTCGCGGCGACGCCACGCCGGTGCGCCTCGATACCGGACAACTTCCGAGGCTGGGCGTCATCGGTGAGATCCAACAGCATCGGGCGTGCCCAGGTGATGGTTGGCGCTTTCCATGAACCACATGACAGCCAGGTCTCAGATTTCCGAGGGTGTTTGCGGAGACCCGCGCATGCTGTCCACTGTGAGTCCCCTACCCCCTCGTCGCCACATGCCCATGGACACGACCCCGCCCGCGCCGCAATACTCGCGGTGCATGCAAACCCCCGTGATCTCCAAGTCCCGCTACCTGGCTGGGCTTCAGTGCCCGAAGCTGCTTTGGCACCATTTCAACCAGCCGGACGCCTTCCCGCCCATCGACGGGGCAACGCAGGCCCTTTTCGACCAGGGCGCGCAGGTGGGGACGCTCGCGAGGCGTCTCTTCCCCAACGGGTTGGAGATCGGCGCAGGCATGATCGCGAAAGACGCCGTCGACCAGTCGTCGCGCGCGGCCTTGTCCAGACGACTGCCCCTGTTCGAGGCGGGGTTCATCGCGGGCTGCGCGTACGCCCGTGCCGACGTGCTGGTGCCGGTCGGCAGCGACTGGTGGGACGTGGTCGAGGTCAAGGGCACGACCAATGCCAAGAACGTGCATGTCAGCGACCTAGCGTTGCAGTGGCATGTGTACCAAGGTGCGGGTCTCAGCATCCGGCGCTGCTCGGTCATGCACCTCGACCCCGAGTACGTTCGGCGGGGTGAGATCGATCCGCGCAGGCTCTTTGCCAAGACCGACCTCACGAACGAAGTCGACGAGGTGGTCGACAGTGTGGGCAGCAATCTGAAGAGGATGGTGCGCATCCTCGGAAAGCAGCGGCCGCCCAAGGTGGAGATCGGGCCGCACTGCTCGGACCCGTACGAATGCCCTCTTCGCGCCACCTGCTGGAAGGCGGTGCCCAAGCACAGCGTGTTCACGTTGACCCATGTGGGGCCGAAGGCCTTCGACTGGTTTCACGATGGCAACGCCCGCCTGCAAGACATTCCACGCGACGCCCCTGTCGATGCCAAGCAGGAGATCCAGCTGCGCGCCATTCGCAGCAGGCGCGCGCGGGTGGACCGCGACGCCTTGCGGGAGTTTCTCGGTGGCCTCGAGTACCCGTTGCATTTCATCGACTTCGAGACCATAAACCCGGCCATCCCGATCTGGGACGCGACCAGCCCGTACCAGCAGGTACCGTTCCAGTTCTCGCTGCACATCGTGAAGCGCCCTGGCGGCAAACCCGTGCATCACGCCTTCCTGGCCAACGGCATCTCTGACCCACGGCCAGAGATCTTGGCGCGCCTCAAACGCCACCTCGGCCAACGCGGCTCGATCGTTGCGTACAACGCCAACTTCGAAAAGAACGTCCTGCGGGCTTGCGGCGCAGCCTACCCCGCCTTCGCCCCATGGTGGACCAAGGCCGAACCCCGCGTGGTTGACCTCTTGCAGCCGTTCCGCAGCTTCCACTACTACCACCCCGACCAGCGCGGCAGCGCCTCGATCAAGGCCGTGTTGCCTGCGCTGACTGGCAAGGGCTACGCCGGTTTGGAGATCGCCGATGGCGCCACCGCGAGCCAGGAGTTCCTGCGCATCACGTTCGGAAAGGCGTCAGCAGCCGAGCGCCGCAGAGTGCACGCGGCGCTGGAGAAGTACTGCGCGCTGGATACGATGGGGATGGTGCGGATCGTGAAGGCTCTCGACCGGCTTGTGTAGCCACCGGCTCGTCGCTACTCGTCTTCTTCCATCGGCGCGCCTCCGGTGCGCGCGATGTCTTCGGGGCGGATCTGGTCCACCACGATGATCGGATCGAGAAACCGCTTGGTCTTGTCCATGGCCCGTACCAGGCGGCGGCCAGCACCGTGCCGCCGTCCTCGGCTACCGCCTGAGCCAGCCGATCCAGCTCCACCGGCAATTCGCGCAGCAGCAGATCGCCAGAGCGCATGTCAGTGGGCTTCAGTTTGATCCCGCGTCGCTTGGCCATGGCCAATGCTACAGGGCCGCGGGCCGCCGCGAGCACGCGCATCCTGTCCGACGTAGGGAAACCTCTCACCTCAGTCTCCCTCCAACAGGTATCCAAGAGCAGTGCGCAAGGCAGGGACGCGCGCAGCGTTCCACCGACGGACCAGACTCTCCCGAAAGGTTTCCGGGCGCACCATTCCCATTCGGTCCGCGTTTCCCGTTGTTCTACTGGGGTGGTATCGTTGCGGGTTGTATTTTCGGCTGCAGGCGAATGGCCATGTCTCAATCCTCAAATAACCTCGGACTACCGGCAAGCGTGGGCAAGCTCGTGTGCGCAACCTGGAACATAGCGCGCTGGTTCTTGCTGGGCGCGGGCATGCTCCTCCTGCTGTGGAGCTGCAATCCACATCCGCTGTCCGGGGTCGATCCCCAAGTCACGGTCCAACCGCCCCAAGGCGGTAGCACGGCTGCCACGACGACCAGGCGGCCTCTCCCGCCGAGCCCGTTCGGAGGGGGGGCCCGCGCTGGCGGCACGACGGTCGACACCACAGTCGTCGACACAGGCGGCAATCCTTTCGTCGACACGGGCGGTACCACAGGCGTCGACACAGGCGGTACCACGGGCGGTACCATGACTTCAGCCACGGTTTCCTCGTCGAGCCCGGTGGGAGGCCAGCCGGCTCGAGATGCCGCGGTGGTCGCGCCTCCCGATGCCGCCGTTCCCGATGCCCCGACGGACGCGTCGGTGGAAACCCACCCCTGTCCACCCAACACGGTGCACATTCACGTACGAGACATCTGGTCGAACACGGTCACCCCGACCATGAACACGATGACGACTCCGCCACTCTCGGTTCTCGTCATCGACCCGACCGGGAGCTGGCCGCAGTATGGTGCGCGGCAGGACACGGCGAACTGCTCTTGGTACTCAGTCTGCGCTCCGAACACTCTCACCAAGTTCCAGATCAAGCCGGTCGGTGCTGACGCCTGCGGGGGAACGTCCAATTCCTCGGGCACGTTCGATGCCTCCAAGCTGGTGCCTGCCAGCACAGAGATCTGGGTCGATTACACCGGCCCGTCCGGCACCCTGGCTGGCGACTTCCCCACCGCCACGGTCGGCGCCCAGCATTTCCGCCTCACCAGCGACAAGACCGCGGTCGCCTCGGAAGCGTGCCCGCAAGGACAGCCCGATCAAACCGTACCCACCGGCTACATCAAGGTCCATTTCCGCTATCCTTGGGCCGATCCACAGCAGACCGGCTTCCCGGGCTCGGCCTGTGGAAAGAGCAAGCTGGGCTACGACACGCCCCCCTACCCCAGCAGCCTGAAAGTCACTGGCTTGACCTGCGAGATGCAGGCCTTGCTCGAATTCGAGGACGGCGTGTGTCCCTGGTACTACGTGCTCATTCCCACAAAGAACTGGACGCAGTCCGCCGCAAGCCCGGTGAACATCACGTTCCGCTACCCCAATGACAGCTTGGGGTTGTGGACCCCGAATCTGCCGCTGCCTGTGCTCACTCCGGGCGTCACCGAATACTGGATTGGCTACGCGGGCGCGCCGGACAACACGGCAGCATCAATTCCCACATGTATGGACTGGTCGCAAGATCCGCTTAGCTACTTCTTCTACACGGCGAACCCTGGTCCTGGGTATGCCCACTGCGGCGGGTCCGTGAAGCCGGTGGATCCCTGCAGCCCGCCGGTTCCAAACAACTTTCACACCATACACTTCCGCTATATCTGGGCCGGACAGAAGACGTTCACTTACTTCCCGAATACCAAGCTGATGCCCCCGTGGATGGAACTGGAAGTGAGCAGCAACAAGGTCATCTGCTTCCGCGAGGCGGATCGTCCTTGGTACAATTGTCCCGTCCCCGACAAGTTCTTCGTCGCCGGTGCCACCTGGCGGGCGGTGGACAAGACGCACAACCCCGAGTGGAATACCGTCGCGCCGCGCCCCTTCCAGAACCCGGTTGCGAGCTGGCAGCCATCTGGCGCGCTGCCGCCTGGCGAATACTGGCTGCGCTGGGAGTACGGCAAACCTGACATTCCCGCTACCAGCCTGTTCAGATTCTTCGACTACTATCCGGATGCCACCAATGGCGACTGGTCCGCCACCAGCAACTGGAACGATAGCGCCTGCGCGCCCAAACCACCGCGCACGCCCGTCACAGTGGGATTTGGGTTCGGCGGCTGGTTCCCCTACGCCAGCACGAATTACATGTATCCCAACGGGGCATCGCTCTCGTACATCTATACCGACGCGGCCGCAGTCCAGGACCTGTTCAACGCGTTTGTGTTCCAGCGGTACTTGATTTGGAGAGACAACTACGTCACCACGACTGACACCGTGTGCGGCGCGGGCACCGCGCGAATCAAGACCGACCCGCCCAAGACCGTCAGCGAGGGCCAGGGCTATGGCATTGCCATTTCCGCCGCCATTGGCGACAAGCCGACCTTCACGGCGCTTTGGAATTTCGTCCAGCATTTCCTGTCACAATCGTCCAAGAAGTATTGTGGTGGGCTTATGGGCTGGATGTGGGATGGCTCGATTGCATGTCGGACGCTTGGTTCTGCCTGCAATATCGACGTGGAGACTTGCTCCGGCAACGAGGACAGCGCCTTTGACG
The DNA here is from genome assembly GCA_003170035.1 of Myxococcales bacterium. Classification (GTDB taxonomy): domain Bacteria; phylum Myxococcota_A; class Polyangia; order Fen-1088; family Fen-1088; genus Fen-1137. Next base: position 23,164 of record PMZX01000440.1, read on the forward strand.
GCGACGTGGACATCGCCATTGGCCTGGTTTTCGCGGCTTTGCAGTGGCCCGAATTCACCCAGGCAGCCACCGATTGGCTGACGAAGATGGAGTGCGAGATCAACACCAAGTACGACGGCGTCTGGAACTACCCGTCGATGGGCGACACGGCGGACAAGAATTGCCAATTCTATCCTGGTCAACCTTGCGCCTACGCTCCCGGGCAACCCAACCAGGTTTTCATGGATTACTATCCGCCTGGCTATTTCAGGGTGTTCGGCGACTTCTTGGCTGCCAAGCTGGGCAGCACTGCGCAGGCGGCGAACGGGCAGACCCATCACGACTTCTGGTACAAGACAGCCGAGACCGTCTATCAGATGCTTGAGATGTGCTACGACCAGGCGGGGCTCAATCCGGGATTGGTCGGTGACTACGGGAACGTGGCCAAGCCCTGCGCAAGCGTCAACATGGGCACCTACGAAGGGCTGCGCTCGCTCTGGCGTGTGGGCATCGATGCCGCTTGGTTCGGCGACAACACGGCTCTGCCCGAGAACGCGCCGAAATCTTCCCCCCACTACCCTTCCAAGTCGCGCATGCAGGCCAAGATCGACAACACGCAGGAGTTCTTCAACAACTTCTACAAGAAGAATCCAGTCGAGCCGAATGCCAATCGATTCTCGTCGATCTGCGACAGCCTACACGGCGATGGTACGATTGCCAATTGCGATCCGGCCATCGGTCACAACTCCTACACGGTCAACATGGGCATGTGCTCGTACGTCAGCCTGTTCAACGATGGCGGGGCCACAACCTTGGGCATTCGGCAGGAAGCCGTCGAAGAAGCCGTGTCCACCACCGTCGAGAACGATCGCTACTTCCAGGAATCGCTCGGCGTCTATTCGATGCTCTTCCTGTCGGGCAATTTCCCCAACCCGCTGACAGTCCCGGCTAAGTAGGCCCAGGGCAGCCTTCGCGCCGCGGGCCGTCACCTGTCCTCGGTCGGGGGGGGCGAATCTCGCCTGCGGGCGTCGCTGGTACCAGCCGCATCGTGCCGTGGCTATCATGAGCTTTGGTAGTTGATGTTTTCCGTCCACCGATCGGAGTGGTATCGTTGGGAATTGCCTCTTGGGCTGCAGGCTAATGGCTATGTTTCAATTCTTGAATGGCCGCCGACTACGAGCACATGTGTGTGCAACCTGGAACGTAACGCGCTGGCTTCTGCTGGGCGCAGGTATGCTCCTGTTGCTGTGGAGCTGCAATCCACACCCTCTGTCCGGCGTCGATCCCCAAGTCACGGTGCAACCGCCGCAAGGCGGTAGCACGATCGCCGCGACGACCAGGCGGCCTCTTCCGCCGAGCCCGTTCGGAGGGGGGGCCCGCGCCGGCGGTACCACCGTCGTCGACACCGGCGGCGACACGGGCGGCACCACAGCCACCGAGACCGGCGGTGCCCCAGTCTTCGACACAGGCGGTACCACCGTCGTCGGCACCGGCGGGATCACAGGCGGCACCACGCCCCCCGCCTCCTCGTCGAGCTTAGGGGGAGGCCAGCCGGCTCGAGATGCTGCCGTGGTCGTAACTCCCGATGCCGCCGTTCCCGATGCCCCGGCGCCGCCGCCCAAGGAAACCTATTCCTGTCCCGCCGGCCAGGTGCGCATCCACATACGCGACGTCTGGTCGAGCGCGATGAACCCGACCATGAACACGATGACGGCTCCGCCCCTGTCGGTCATCGTCATCGAACCCTCTGGCAGCTACGTCCAGTACGGTGCGCGCCAAGACACCGCAAACTGTTCCTGGTATTCGGTGTGTGTTCCCAAGACCGTCACCAAGTTCCAGCTCAAGCCGGTCGGTGCTGATTCCTGTCCGGGCGCCAACGCCTCGGGCGTCTTCGATGCCTCGGCTCTGGTGCCGACCAGCACGGACGTCTGGCTCGACTACACGGGACCGTCCGGTACCCTGTCCGCCGACTACAGCGCCTATCCCAACGCCAAGGTCGGCAATCAGAGCTTCCGCCTCACCAACGACAAGACAGTGGTCGCCTCCGAAGCGTGCCCGCAAGGACAGCCTGATCAATCCGTGCCCAGCGGCTATATCAAGGTCCACTTCCGCTGGCCCTGGGGTGATCCGCAGAAGACAGGATACCCGGGCTCGGCTTGTGGCCAGAGCAAGCTGGGCTACGACGTCCCCCCCTACCCGAGCAGCCTGAAAGTCACCGGAGCGGGCTGCGAGATGCAAGCTTTGCTCGAATACCAGGACGGCCAGTGCCCCTGGTACTTCGTCCTCATTCCCAAGAGCAAGTGGACAACCAGCGCCACAGCCCCCGTGAACATCACATTCCGCTTCCCCAATGACAGCGTGGGTTTGTGGACGCCGAATCTGCCCTTGCCCGTACTTGGCGCCAACGTCACCGAGTACTGGATCGGCTATGCGGGCGCCCCGGACAATACCGCGGCCTCCATCCCCACGTGCATGGACTGGTCGCAAGATCCGCTGAGCTTCTTCTTCTACACGAAGAATCCCGGTCCTGGGTATGACCACTGCGGCGGGTCCACTGGGCCTGTCGATCCGTGCAGCCCGCCGGTTCCCAACAACTTCCACACCGTGCACTTCCGCTACATCTGGGCCGGACAGAAGACGTTCACTTACTTCCCCAATACCAATCTGATGCCCCCGTGGATGGAACTGGAAGTGAGCAGCAACAAGGTCATCTGCTTCCGCGAGGCGGATCGTCCTTGGTACAATTGTCCCGTCCCCGACAAGTTCTTCGTCGCCGGTGCCACCTGGCGGGCGGTGGACAAGACGCACAACCCCGAGTGGAATACCGTCGCGCCGCGCCCCTTCCAGAACCCGGTTGCGAGCTGGCAGCCATCTGGCGCGCTGCCACCCGGCGAATACTGGCTGCGCTGGGAGTACGGCAAACCTGACATTCCCGCCACCAGCCTGTTCAGATTCTTCGACTACTATCCGGATGCCACCAATGGCGACTGGTCCGCCACCAGCAACTGGAACGACAGCGCCTGTGCGCCCAAACCGCCGCGCACGCCCGTCACGGTGGGATTTGGATTCGGGGGCTGGTTCCCCTACGCCAGCACGAACTACCTGTATCCCAACGGGGCATCGCTCGCATACATCTATCCCGACGCGGCTGCGGTCCAGGATCTGCTGAACGCCTTCGTGTTCGACCGGTATCTGATCTGGAGGGACAACTACGTCACCACGACGGATACCGTCTGCGGCCCGGGCACGGCGCGAATCAAGACCGACCCGCCCAAGACGGTGAGCGAGGGCCAGGGCTACGGCATGGCCATCGCCGCTGCCATCGGCGACAAGCCCACCTTCGATGCCCTGTGGAATTTCACCCGGCATTTCCTCTCGCAATCCGCTGTCAAGTACTGTGGCGGGCTCATGGGCTGGATGTGGGACGGCAGCATCCCGTGCCGAGCGCTCGACGCGCCCTGCGATCCGACCAAGGAATCCTGTAGCGGACAACAAGACAGCGCATTCGATGGTGACGTCGACATTGCCATCGGGCTGGTGTATGCGGCCCTGCAATGGCCCGAGTACACCAAATTCGCCACCGACTGGCTGGTCAAGATGGAGTGCGAGATCGACACCAAGGCCGACGGCATCTGGAACTACCCCACCGAAGGGGACACCGGGCCCAAGGACTGTCAGAACTATCCCAATCAGCCCTGCTCCTACCAGACCGGCAACATGAACGTGAACGTCCACATGGACTACTACCCGCCGGGCTACTTCCGGGTCTTTGGCGATTTCTTGGCTGCCAAGCTGGGCAGCACGGCACAGGCGGCCAACGGGCAGACCCACCACGACTTCTGGTACAAGACCGCCGAGACGGTCTACGAGATGCTCGAGCGATGCTACGACCAGCCCGGTTTGCAGCCGGGACTTGTCGGACAATCAGGCAGTTCTTTCACTACGCCTTGTTCCGAAGTTGGAGGTCCATCTGGACCGTACGAATGGGAACGCTTCTTGTGGCGCGTGGGCATCGACGCTGCCTGGTTCGGCGACAATACCAGCCTGCCGGAAAACGCCCCCAAGTCCTCGAAGCACTATCCCACCAAGTCGCGCATGCAGGCGGAAATCGACAACGTGCAGCAATACTTCAACAACTTCTACAAGAACAACCCGGTCGAGGCCAACGCCAATCGATTCTCGTCCATTTGTGACGTGCTGTCACCAAGTGGCACGGTCACGAATTGCGATCCTGCCAATGGCCACAATTCCTACACCGTCAACTCGGCCATGTGCGCGTACGTCAGCCTGTTCAACAACGGCGGGGCCACAACCTTGGGCATCCGGCAAGAGGCGATCGAGGAGGCCGTGTCCACGACGGTCGAGAACGATCGTTATTTCCAGGAATCGCTCGGCGTGTATTCAATGCTTTTCCTGTCGGGCAACTACCCCAATCCGCTGACGGTGCCAGCCAAGTAGTGCAGCGCAGCCCTCCTGGGCTGCAACCGAGTACCTGGCCCGCCCAAGGCCCTCCACACGCGGCTAGCAAATGCGCTAGAAGAAGGCCCATGTCTCGTGTCCCTTTCGGTCTTGCCCTACTCCTGGCCACCAGTCTCAGCGTCGGCTGTCAGCGCACGCCTGTGCCCGCGCACGCGGCGGCGCCTTCATCCGCAGCGTCCCGAAACCCGGCCCCGTCGACCGCGCCGCGACTGGATGAGTCCGGGCCGCGTGTGGATCTCTTGGCCAACCGAGCCTTGTGGCACCTGTACCAGCGCGGGCTGGTCATTCCCTTTGCCAGCGAAGGATTCAGAAAGTACAGCCAGGAATACACCAGCCCGTGGCGAGGAGTGACCAAGCTGCAGGATCGCGCCGGTCGCATTCTGGGCGCCACGGCGAGCAACCTGCGTTTCCCCTGGGACGGCGAGACCGGCGCAGCCACCATCGTCGTGCGCATGAGCGGCGAAAGCGGGCAACGCCTTTCGCTACGCCTGAACGGTAAGCCGCTCAAGACCGCCGCGCTGGCCAGCGGCTGGCAACCGGTGGCCATCGAGGTGCCGGCCGGCGTGCTTCGGTCGGGCGAGAACAGCCTGGCAATTGCCGTGGCCAGGAAGGGCGCTGTGTTTCACTCGCTGGAGTTGATCGCCGGCCCGGCGCCCGAGCCGGCCGAGGCCTGGCCCGCCTCGTCTCCGGTTGTTGCGGCCAGCGTGGCCGGACAAGAGAAAGCGGCTCTCGCCGGGTTTCTCCGCTATGTCATGCTCCTGGAAGTCCCGCTCCAGTCGTCGCTGGTACTCGACACCGCGGCACCGAAGGCGGCGGCGCACCTGCGGGTATCGGCGCGGCCCGAGGGTCAGCCAGCGCAGATCCTGCTAGACGAAACCCAGCAGCCAGGGCGGTGGCAACCCCATACGCTGTCGCTCGCGGCGCTGGCCGGGAAGCTGGTAGCGCTCGAGTTTGCCGTGGTCGATGGCGGCGATGCCCTGTGGGCCGGGCCGCGCATCCTGCTGGCTGCGGCGCCGTCTCTTGCCCGCCCCAAACCGGTGCGCAACCTGGTGTTGCTCATCGGCGATGCCATGCGCGCCGACAGCCTGGCGCTCTACGGCCAGACCAAGGTCCTCACCCCGCGCATCACCGAGGCTGGCCGCAAGAACGGCCTGGTCTTTCTCAACACCGAGGCTGCTTCGCCTTCATCACCCCCCTCGCATGCCAGCATTCAGAGCGGCACCTTGCCGCGGGTGAACGGCATTCTGGGCGACAAGGCAAAGCTGAATCCGGGCACGCCCATGATCAGCGCCGTGCTGGGCGAAGAAAAGATCGCCACCGGCTACTACGGCGACAACTCCTTCGCCATGGGCCGGCTCAAGACCGCGTCCAAGTGGACCGCGTATCACCAGCCCTCACAGGAAGGCAAAGGCGGCGGCTGCCCCACCCTGATCAAGATGATGCTGGGTTTCGCCGACCAGCAGATCGAAGCCGGACGGCGCTTCTTCCTGTCGTCCATCGCGTTTGAACCGCACACGCCCTACATCTATCACCAGGGCATCACCGAGCACTACGTGAAGGGCGAGTTCGACCCGGCCATCGGCAAGAGCCCGGACGGCGTCATCCTGACCGCCATCGTGAAGGGCAAACTGCCCATGACCCCGGCACGCTGGCAGCAACTGCGCGGGCTCTACGACGGCGAGGTCGAATACCTCGACCAGTGTTTTGGCACGCTGGTCGATGGTCTGGCCACGCGTGGCCGGCGCGACGACACTGCGGTCATCTTGCTGGCGGACCACGGCGAGGGGTTCTTCGAGCACGGCAGCCTGGGCCACGCCTACGGCCACTGGTTCGAGGTCACGCAGGTGCCTCTCGTGCTTTGGGTGCCGGGGCTGACCGACAAGGAAATCACCGTCGACACGGTGGTCAGCCACGTGGACGTGGCACCCACCATCCTGGATCTTCTGGGTCTGCCGCCCGAGCCGCGCATGCAGGGACAGAGCCTGCTGCCGCTGGCCCTGCGGCAGGGCCCGTGGACGCCGCGTGTGGTTCCGGCGGAATACGGCCGCAGCTACTCGCTGCGCGCGGCCCACCTGCGCTACATCGTCGACTACGGTGGCAAGGAAATGCTGTACGACACGGTGGCCGACCCGATCGAGAAAACCGACGTCAAGGATCAGCGCCCCATGGCCTTGCGCTATCTGCGCGACTGCGCCGGCTTCTACCTGGCCCATCGTAGCCGGTGGCACACGGCCGCCTGGGGCACGATCAACAACCACACGGCGGAATTCGTGAAAGCTGCGGGGGGTTCGTAGGGGCGACCGCAGGTCGATTAGCAGGGGACCGCAGGTCGCCCCTACTAGCTTGCCGGCTGGGCGGGCTGGCGCTTGCGGCGGATCAGTTCCAGTTCGCTCTCGGAGAACACGTAGCGCTCGCCGCAGAAGTTGCAGGTGACCTGAGCCTGGTTCTCGTCGCGGATCATGGTCCGCAGATCCTCTTCGTGAAGCATCTCCAGGATGGCGGCGACGCGCGCGCGGGTGCATGCGCAGAAAAATGTGACCGGCCGCCTTTCGAGTGTCTGCAGGCTATCGGACATGGGCGAAAGCAAGCTGCGCGCCAGGGTCTCGGCGTCAGACGAGCCCGCCGCTTCGCTCAGCACCTGGCCCAGTCGCCGCTCGTCCAGCGTCTGGCGAATGAACTCCACCAGCGCCGCGCCCTCTGCCTGGGGCAACGTCTGCACCAGCAGACCCGCTGAAGCCACGACTTCGCCTTGGCCATCAACCAGGGTGTCGCAGCGAAGCACGCTGTCGATCTGCTCGCTCTCCAGCAGGTAGTTCTCCACGTCGCTGTCGATCTCCCCGGTCCGCAGGGTGGTCTGGCCGGCGTAGTTCTGCGCCAGACCCAAATCGCGAATCACGCTCACCACGCCCTTGCTGCCCACGGCCGCCGCCAGCGCTACGCGGGTCGTGCCGGATGTACCGCTCCAAGGAACCGCGCCCGGATGCTTCAGGTAGGCGCGAACCCGACCTGAGGAGCGCGCATCCACCGTCACGCTGCCGAGAGGCCCGTCGCCGAGGACTTGCAGGGTGACCTGTTCCTCATCCTTGGTCAGGGTGGCCAGCATCAACCCAGCGGTGACCGCGCGGCCCAGCGCGACCGCCGCCACCCCACGCGCGTCGTGCCGGCGCGCGATCTCGCGCACCGTGTGGGTCGTGGTGGCGGCGACCACGCGAGCGCGGCCGTTCTCGATAAGACAGCGAATGATTTCGTCGCGGTCGATCATGTGCAGGCCCTGAATCGATCAGTCTTTCGACGAAAAGACAATCGCCCCGGGATCTCGTTCGCGCCCCGAGGCCTGGTTGCGCGCCTTCTCGATTCCCTCCAGCTCCTCGCGAATACGTGGAAAATCGTAGCGGATCTGGCCACTGTCATCCGTCACCACATCGCCGCCCAGAGCCACCAGGGACTTCGACAGCGCCTCGGCCTCGGCCGGCTCGGGCGCCAGTTCCTCGACCGACGCGGCCCGGCCCTGCCTGGCCAGCACCGACTGCAGCAGGCGTCGGCGGGCGTTGCGCCTGCGCCGGCCAGGCTCGCGCGCCCGCTCGACCAGCCAGCGGCCAAGCGGAACCGCGAACAGCAACGATGAGAACACCAGGGGATAGTCGTGCAGCAGGAACTCTTGGCCTGGGATCGGCGCGCTCAGCCTGGCCTCGAAAGCCGGCACGATCCACAGCGGCGCCAGCAGATTGAACCCGTTGAACAGGCTGATAGCCACGTTGGTTCCGGTGCGATTTCCGGTCAGCGGTGGCCGCGACTCCAGGCGTTCCCAGGCCCGGCGCACGATGGGTTCAGGCTGCTGGCCCTCTTCGGCCGTCTTGCGGATGTCCTTGAACACGTAGACCACCACGCCATCGTCCGTGACCTCGGGCTCGCCGCCGTAGTTGACCAGCAGGCGGGTGGCCTCCTCCTCGGCGCGCGCGAAATCCCATCCCATCAACATCACCAGATCCACCGCAGCGATGCGGCCGTTCTTCTGCCGGATGTGGGCCAGCACCTCCTTTTCGTCGGCCAGAGGATCTACGGGCGGCTTGGGCGGCCCAAACACGAACTCGAAGACCTTCTTGTACAGCGGCTTGTCAGGGCGCCGGCGGCGGGGCCGGCGGTAAGGGCCGCTGTCGTAGCTTGGACCCCAGCCCCACATCCAGAACAGGGGCCAGGTGAAGTCCATGTCTCCGCCGCCGTCGCGGTCGTCGGAACTGCGCCGCGCGAACAGCACCGCGATCAACATGACGACGAACGCCACGAAGTACACGACCAGCGTGGTCACGATGGAGATCTTGAAAAGGAAAGTGAACCCCCTCCACAGCGCATCCCCCGCCTTGGCCAGTTTCTCGCGCAACTGCACCGCGTCCCGGCGCGTAAACGACGGATCGAATTGATAGATCAGCTCGCCGCTCTCGGTGGCTGCGACATGACTGCGAAATTCCTTGAGTAGGCCGCCGAGCGCATCCTCGGCGACCGGCACCGGGAGGCCGGACTTCGCGACCGCATCCGCCTTGGTCAGCTGGCCGCCCTGGCCCTTCAGAGCTTCGAGCAGAATGCGGCGCGCCTCGTGCTCAGAGTACGACTTGGTTTCGAAGGTGGTCTCGGCCCCCATGATCCCTGTCATGCCTCACATTGGCGCGATCGCCAAGGTGTTCTCCAAGATGGATGGCGGTTGCAGGGTCGCTACTCGCAGCTATAGTTACGGGGTCGGCGCCTGTGCGGCAACAGTCGGCCGCGGAAAGGGAGCCAGTGGACGAGAGGCTAGCTGCAGAGCTGCGCCAGATGGAAACGGCGATTGCCGCTATGCCGGATGGGCTGGTGCTCTATGCGCCCGACGGAAGAGTCCTGCGCATCAACCCCGCCGCCGAGAAGTTGCTGGGACTGGGCAGTGACCAGGCTGGCCTGCCCACCGAGGAGCGCCTGCGCGGGCTGAGCGTGCTCGGCAGCAACGGCAAGCCCCTCGCGCCCGAGCAGCAACCGACGGCGCGCGCCCTTCGCGGCGAGGAGGTTCACCACGAAGTGCTGGTCCTGGACGGGCCACCTCCACAGGGGCGGCGTGCCCTGTCCGTGAGCGCGGTCCCCATCAAAGCAACGGACGGCCAGGTGGAAGCGGTGGTCGCCACCTTCGTCGATGTCACGCGCCTGCATCGTGCGCAGGAGCAGCGCGATGACCTGCTCCGCACGGTGTCGCACGATCTGCGTACGCCCCTGTCCACATTTCTCTTGCACGCGCAGATGCTGCAGCGATCGCTCGAACCCGGTGATCGCGACGCCAAACGCGTGAACACGATCGTTGCCAACGGCCAGCGTCTGGCCACCATGATGCGGGACCTGGTGGAGATGGTTCGCCTGGAGAGTGGCCAGTTCCAGCTCGCCCGCAGACCGATCGACGTACAGGCCTTCGTCACCGGACTGTGCGAGCGGCTGGCGGGAACCCTGCCCACCGAGCGCGTGCGAATGTCATTCGAGCCACGCTTGCCGCCCCTGCCGGCAGATCCCGATCGTCTCGAACGCGTCCTGGTCAACTTGCTCAGCAACGCGCTCAAGTACTCGGATCCGCCGGTCGAGGTGTTTATGCACTCAAGCTGCGTCGACGGGTTCGTCGCGATCACGGTCACCGACCACGGCGTCGGCATTCCCCACCAGAAGCTGCCCCACCTTTTCGAACGCTGCACGTGCGCCGAGGACAATCGCCGTCAAGATGGCTTGGGGCTGGGGCTCTATATCACCGACATGTTGGTGCGCGCACATGGGGGCCGCGTCGAGGTCGAAAGCGAACTCGGCAAAGGCAGCGTCTTTCGTGTCCTTCTGCCCGTTGACACGGGGCCTGCAGCGCCGGTGCCGTAGAAACATCGTAGCTCGGCTCGCTTCGCCCGCCGACCGGCTGCCCCCGCGCGGGTGGAGTTTCTCTCCGCCGGAGATGCGTGAGCCGTGCAAAGAGGCGACGCCACTGCGTTCCAGACGTTTTCGGTGTAGTTTCCTCTACAGGGAGAAACGCATGGGACGAGAGCACACAGCGCAGCTTCGAGCAGGTCGAGTCTTTGTATCGATTTTCTGCGCCATTGGCGTGGGATCGATCTTCCCCGGCTGCAATTCCTCGGGGCTTGGACACTCCACTACGCCAGATGCAAGTTCGCGCTTCGACAGCGAGACAGGCGGGGCCAGTGGGACACGGACAGGCGGCGCAGTATCAAGTGGCACGACCGGCGGCTCAACCAACTCCGCCGGTATCACCAGCCCCGGCGGCGTGACCGGCTTCAGCGGCGTCACCACGTCCGGTGGAACCACCGTCTTCGGTGGTGT
>PMZX01000358.1 GCA_003170035.1 Myxococcales bacterium
CCCATCGGTCCCTTCTTGATCTCGCCGCTGGCGATGGAGGCATCCAACTCATCTGCCACGAGTTGCGCGATGGCCTCGGAGCGGTCGGCCAGCTTGTCGTCCTTGCACACATCCGCTCGCTTCTCCACCCCGAAGCGCTGCATGCACGTCAATGCAAAGGCCTGTTCGAGCTGGGTATAGTTCTTGTTTGTAGTGCCGGNNACCGAGAGGTTCTTGCCGAGAATCTCGGCGCGAGCGATACGCCAGTCGTTGTCGGCCTTGGTGCGGGCGATGGCTTGTTCGCTGGCCTGCTGGCGCTCGGCGTTCTGCGCCTGGCGGAACTGCCAGATGGAAGTGGCTACCAAGCCGGCCACGCCGATGACGAAGCTGGAAAGGAAGCCGGAGTAGTTCTGGATGAAGCGCCCGAGGCGCGAAGGGTTGTCGTGTGCAGCAGTAGGTGTCTCGGCCATTGCCCGAGCATACTCCTGCTTGGTCCCGGCGGAGCGGCGTCGTCTGGACCCCCCAGATCACGACGTTCCTAGCCGCCATTTGTGCTACGGTTTTGCCGCCCGCTCGGGGCGCCAAGGAGTCGACCATGCCGGAAGCTGACGTCACGACCAAGACGGACAAGGAGTTCTATGTGGACGTCCCGCAAAGGAGCCAGAGCTTCTTTCTCAAGGGCTCGAACGCTCACGACTGGGGCATGAACAATCGTCTGGCCCGCATCTTCAACCCGCAGTCCGGCAAGACGGTGATGCTGGCCTTCGACCACGGCTACTTCCAGGGCCCCACCACCGGCCTCGAACGCGTCGACATCACCATCCTGCCGCTGGCCCCCTACGCCGACGCGCTGATGCTTACCCGCGGAATCCTGCGCAGCGTGATTCCACCTGCCCTGACCAACGCCGTAGTCATGCGCGCCAGCGGCGGTCCCAGCATCCTCAAGGAACTCTCCAACGAGCAGATCGCGGTCAGCATGGAGGATGCTGTCCGCATGAATGTTTCAGCGGTCGCGGTCCAGGTCTTCATTGGCGGCGAGTTCGAAACCCAGTCGGTCGCCAACATGACCCGCCTGGTGGACGAGGGGAATCGCTACGGCATCCCGGTGCTCGCGGTGACCGCAGTGGGCAAGGACATGGTGCGCGACGCGAAGTATATGCGCTTGGCTACCCGAATCTGCGCCGAGCTGGGCGCCGCGTTCGTGAAGACTTACTACGTGCCCGAAGACTTCGAGACGGTGACGGCTTCGTGCCCGGTACCCATCGTGATTGCGGGCGGCAAGAAGCTGCCGGAACTTGAGGCGCTCCGCATGGCCCACGACGCCATCTCGCAGGGCGCAGCCGGCGTCGACATGGGACGCAACATCTTCCAGGCCGAAGCGCCCGTCGCCATGATCCAGGCCGTGCGCAAGGTGGTTCATGAAAACATGAGCCCGCAGCACGCCCTCGACTTCTACCAGACCGCGAAGAAACAAAAACGCTAGCATCCAACCGAGCATGCAAAACCGTTGGTCCGAGCCGGATGCCGCAGCCGCCGCCCAGGCGGCGTCCTGCGGCGGCAACCTCGCACTTCTGACCTATGCAACGCGGCTGCTTGGGTCCCAGCCTGACCTGGCCCTGCACGGCGGCGGCAACACCTCGTGCAAGGGCACGCTCGCGAACGTGCTCGGCGAGGAGCAATCGGCTCTCTTCATCAAGGCGTCGGGAGTCGATCTTGCCACCATCAAACCCGGCGATTTCGTCGCGCTGGACCTGGCCTACCTGACCCGGCTGCTCGACCTGGGCGCCCTGTCGGACGAAGCCATGGCCGGTGAGTTTGCCTGCCATTGCCTACGGCCGTCTCCCCGCCACGCCTCGGTGGAAACCCTGCTTCACGCCGTGCTTCCTCACGCCATCGTGATGCACACGCATCCCAGCGCCATCCTCGCCCTTACCAATCGCAGCGAGGGTTCCCAAGCCGTCGCGGCGGCACTCGGGCAGGAGATCGCCACGGTTCCCTATGCGAAGGCCGGGCTGGATCTCGCGCGTGCCGTGCGCGACACCACGGCCCGATGTCCGCACGCGCGCGCCCTCGTGCTCATGCACCATGGGCTCGTGACCTGGGGTACGACAGCCCGCGCGGCGTACGACGCCACCATCGAACTGGTCAGCCGCGCAGAAACCTACTTGCAAGAGCGTCCCGCGCGCAGCCTCGGGACGGCGCCTGGATCCGTCGCCGATCGCGAACCGAAATACCTCGAGCTGGCACCGGTCATCCGCGGCGTCATGGGTGCCACAGCACCGGACGCACTCGGCGACCGCATCATCCTGGAGGCTTTGTTCGATCCCGAGGTCCTGCAAGTACTGGACGCCCCGGAGGGCAAGAAGCTGGCCCTGTCAGCCCCGCTAACGCCGGACTATCTGATCCGCACCCGCAGGATTCCGCTCTGGCTCGACCATCCGGTACTCGACGATGCGAAGGCGTTCAAGCGGCAGCTCGTGCAAGCCATCGCCGCGTACCAAGCGGAGTATCGGGACTACGTACAACGACACACAGGCGGGGCCCAGGTTGGCGGTGTGCCGCGCGATTTCTCGCCACGGATTCTCATGATTCCGGGGCTTGGCGTCGTTTGTGTCGGGAAGAACGCAGCCGATGCGGCCGTGGTTCGCGACATCACCCGGCAAGCGCTGGTCGTGAAGGCAGCCATCTTCCGAGGCGGCGCCGAGTATGTGCCACTCGATGATGGACACCTGTTCGACATGGAGTTCCGCGCCTACCAGCAGGCAAAGGCGGGCGAGCACGGTCTGGACGACGCGGCTCTTGCTCACGGTCTTGGCGGCAGCGTCGCGCTGGTGACCGGCGCTGCGGGGGCGATTGGCTCGGGCATCTGCGAAGCCCTGCTCGAACAGGGCTGCCATGTCGCCGCAACCGATCTTGCCGGCGTCGCCCTCGACGGGTTGGTCGAGGAACTCGCGCGGCGTTACCCATCCCGGGTTGCGGCCGTCGCCATGGACGTGACCGACCCAGCCTCGGTGACCGCCGGCTACGCCAAGATCATTCGCATCTGGGGTGGCATCGACTGCGTAATCCTCAACGCGGGGATCGCACACGTGGCTCCGCTCACCGAGCTGACTCTGGACGCTTTTCGCAAGCTCGAGAGCGTCAACGTGGAAGGCACCCTGCTGGTGCTGGCCGAAGCAGGCCGCCACTTCGCGCTGCAAGCCACGGGTGGCGACGTGGTCCTGGTTTCGACCAAGAACGTCTTTGCGCCTGGCGCGGGCTTCGGCGCCTACAGCGCCACCAAAGCCGCCGCCCACCAACTGGCACGCATTGCCAGCCTCGAACTGGCCCCGCTGGGCGTGCGGGTCAACATGGTCGCCCCTGATGCGGTCTTCTCCCATGGGCAGAAACGCTCTGGACTATGGGCAGCGGTCGGGCCCAATCGCATGAAGGCGCGCGGCCTCGACGAGCGCGGGCTGGAGGAATACTACCGCTCGCGCAACCTGCTCAAAGCCGCCGTGACCGCCAAACACGTGGCGAGCGCCGTGCTCTTCTTCATCACGCACCAGACCCCCACCACAGGCGCAACCATCCCCGTCGACGGCGGCCTGCCAGACGCGACGCCACGGTGACATGGGAACCCTGAGAGGGTTCCCATACCGCGATGGTACGCCGCCGGCGAGGGCGGGCGCGAAGCGCCCGGGGCGGGCAGGGTGGCGGGCCGTCCCGAAGTCCCCGCAGGGGGCAGAGCCGGCGGGCTCCCCACGCGACTAGGTCACGCAATCAAACGCGCGATGAGGAACGCGGCCGTGGCAGCCAGGCCGCCCACGGCCAGGGTCTGCAGCCCGCCCCGCAAGAGAGGCATGGCGGTCACGCGGGCTTTGACGAAGCCGAAGCCGAACAGGGACGCGGCGGTGGAGGCGGCCGAGACCACCAGCCCCACCCTGACCGTCGCGGTCAGCATGTAGGGCAGAAGCGGAATCAGGCCGCCCGCAATGTACGCGCCCGCGATGGTCAGCGCGCTTCGGCGCGCCCGGCGCGGGTCAGGCTCGGCCAAGCCGAGTTCGAAGCGCATCATGAAATCCACCCAGCGGGTCCGGTCGGCACTGATGTGATCGAGGATGGGCTGCATGGCCTGGTCGGACAGACCATAGCCGCGGAAGACCTCCGCGACTTCCTCGCGCTCCTGGACCGGCTTGGTCTCGGTTTCCTCGAATTCACGGGCGCGCTCGGTTTGGTAGTGCTCGCGGTCTGCGCGCGCAGCGAGATACCCGCCCAAGCCCATGGCAATGGCGCCGGCCGCCAGCTCGGCCAACCCGGCGGTGATCACGATGCGGTTGGCAGCGGCCGCGCCCGACAAACCGGCCGCCAGGGCAAAGGGCACGGTCAGCCCGTCGGACATGCCGATGACCACGTCGCGCACGGCCTCGCTGGCCGTGAAGTGCTTCTCGATGTGGGGCGTGCTGGGCATGATTCGCGCTAGGGTAGCGCAGATGCGGCGAAGCCTGTGAAACATGTTAACATAGGTGCATGACTCGGATGACGGTACGCGATGTGCGACTGCACTGGCCCCAGGCAGAAAAGGCCCTGGCCCAGGGTGAGGAAATCGTGGTCACGCGCGATGCCAAGCCGGTTGCTCGTCTTCTGCCCTTCATCCCCGCCAAGTCCCGCGCTCGCCCGCGCTTCGATCCGGAACTGCATCTGCGGCGACTCCACCGCTTCTGGGGGAGCCAGCCTGCCCAACCGTCAACCGACGAATGGCTGTCACGAGATCGAGCGGACGGGCCAGGCTGACCCGGCGCCGCGATGAGCCTGTACCTCGACACCAGTTGTTTGCTCAAGCTGCTCTTCGCGGAGCCCGAGAGTTTGAAAACATCCCGCTTGGTGGCGGCCGAGCCTGAGGTGGTGGTGTCGTCCCTGGCCCGCCTTGAAGCCCTGGTTCAGATCCAGGGCCGCGCCGCGGGAGGAGTGCTCACCGCGCGCTCGGCGGCCACGCTCGCCCGCCTGCTTGACCAGACCCTTGCGTCAGCGCCCTTTAACCTAGTGAACACGCCGGCCGGAATTGACGGGGTGGCGGCCGGCCAGCTCTTTCCCATCGGTCGTTCGGTCCACTGTCGAACCCTGGACCGCCTGCACCTCGCCGTCATGCAGGCGCTCGGCATGCGCCGCCTGCTGACCAACGACGACATTCAGGCCCGCGCCGCTTCTGCGCTCGGCTTCGAGGTTCTGCGGCCGCGGTAGAGCGGGTCTGCTCAGGTTGAAGAGGCCGCGGCAATTCCGTGGCGCAAATCGTGTCAACGCAAGCCAACTGCTCAATCAACAGCGCACGCGTTCGCCGAACCGACCTCGGTCCGTACCCTGCTCGCAACGCACTGGTTGGCGGAGATTCGGCTGACACAACGGCCATTGTCAGCGTGTGACTTCGCAACGGAGAACGCCTCTCCGCAGATCCCGACGGAGCACCTTCCCCTTGGCGTCGCCGCTGAAGAAACCAACACTGTCAGGCTCGTACGCTCCACTGAATGCTTCGTCTTTCAGTGCAAGCTTCGTTTGCAGTTGACCGCCCGGGATCGAAAACACCCGAAGCCACAGATCGGTTGGCTGGCATCCAAGCAGGCCCTTCCAACTGAGGACGGCGAGGCTGGTGCCGTCAGGTGCGACGAAGACTGAACGCAGGTTGAGCGCCGGCTCGTGGACCGCGACTCTGAGACTCACGGATTCGTCGAACAGGCTGAAGATCTCCGCCATTCCCTGCGCTGACCACCAGGCGACCTGGCTGCCCGTATTGGGAATGAACAAGCGTGATTGGTTCCTCGCACAGCGCACCACGTCCCTATCCATGGGCAGCGACTCTAACGCGGGATTTCCCGAACCATCCGCCATGCCACGAAGCGGGCATGCAGCAGGTTTCCAGCTACGTCCGCACGCCGGCGGCGGTGCGCAGGGCTCTGGCTTCGCCCTTGCTGAGGTCGCGCCAGCCGCCCATCTTGAGGCCCTCGAAGGACATCTCACCCAGGCGCACGCGCGAGATCTTGAGCAACTGATGCCGGATGACCTCGCCCGCTGCCTTGAGTGCGCGCGGCCGGCTCTCGGGCACCACCATCTCGATCCAGGTGTTCTTTCCCGTCGTGGCCAGGGCCTCGACCTTGATCGGGCGCACAGGCGCACCGTTGAAGCGCCAGCCTCGCTTCATGCGCACGAGCTCGGACTCGCCCATCGCGCCCTGAAACTTCAGGTGGTAGGTCATGGGCACGTGCCCTCCGCCACGCGACATGCGTTCGGCCAGGGCGCCGTCGGTGGTCAGCAGAATCACACCCTCGGCCAGAAAGTCGAGTGGCGCCACCACTTGCCAGCCCAGTTCGCGGTCGGCCACGTAGCGGGCCAGGGTCGGACGCGCAACGTTCTCGCGCGGCGCCGATTTGTCGGGGCTGGGCCGACTCAGCGTCCCCAGGCATCCACGCGGCTTGAGCAAGAGTCGATAGAGCGGCTCCTCGACGTGCACGCGCCGGCCATTCACCTCGACCCGGTCGCGGCGTTCGTGCACCTGCACGCCCAGGGTGGTGATCACTTTCCCATTCACGGTGACGTCACCCACGGCAATCATCTCCTCGGCGCGGCGGCGGGACGCCACCCCGGCGGCAGCCAAGAGTTTCTGCAGTCTCACGATGGCACCCCTTCTCCCTGTGTAGGCTTCGCCTACGATCCGCCGTTCGGCTCTCTTGCGGGCGTGTCTTGCGGCGCAGGCTCCGTCTCGGAAGCCGCTTCACCTGCCGGCTCGTCAACTGCGCCCAGAATCTTGGATGCGACCTTGGTGGCGCTTTCCAGCTCGTGGAGCAGCGGATCATTCTCCTCAGGCTCGTCGGGAAGCTCCGAGCGCGGCACGAAGCCCAGCGACGACGGCGTCAAACCCGCCGACGCACCTGCCTCGGCTCCGACGACCTGGGGCGAATCGGCGCCAGACGCGCGTGCCGTGCCAGACGCCGGCCCGTGTTCGGCCTCCACGCGCGCCTGTTGCTCGGACGACAATTCGGCGTATTCGCGCAGGGTGGGCAAGTCGCTCAGCTCACCCAGACTGAACACGCGCAAGAACTCGGGCGTCGTGCCGTAGAGCAACGGCCGCCCGACTTCTTCCTTCTTGCCGATGATGCGAATCAGTCCGCGCTCGAGCAAGGTCTTCAGCACCGGCCCACAATCCACGCCGCGGATCTCGTCGATCTCGGGCCGCGTGACCGGCTGGCGGTAGGCCACGATGGCCAGGGTTTCCATCATGGCGCGCGACAGGCGCATGGGCCTGCCGGCCAGCAGCTTGGACACCCAGCGCGCGTTTCCCGGGTTGGTGCGCAGCTGCCAGCCGTTGGCCACGTTTACGACTTCGATGCCCGAACCTCCGCGTCGCTCCAGCAGGGCCTCGATGGCAGCCGTGACCTTCTTGCCGTCGCGCTCGCCCAGCAGACGCTTGATCTCGTTGAGGCCCAGCACCTTGTCGGACGCAAAGAGCAGGCTCTCGATGATCGATTCCATCTGCGAGGCATCGAGCACCACAGGCGCTTCTTCGGCGTCTTCGTCGCCCGCCGGAGCAACCGCACCGTCGGGTTTTTCCCCGCCCGCCGCGGCTTCCCCGCCTTCGGCTGGCTCGGTCCACACGGCCGAGTCGGTGGCGCTTTCTTCCGTCTCTGCTGGGCCCGACTCGATGGCGGCGCCTCGATCTTCAGCCCACACGTCGGTCTCGGCGCCCCCTGCCCTGTCGCTCGACGGATCCGTCGCGCCGGCTGAAGTCTCGGCTGCGGCGTTGGGTTCGATCGATTCCTGCGCCTGGTTGTTCTTGGCGCGTTTGGGCTTCTTAGGTTTGGCCATCGGGCTCTCCACCACCCTCTTTGGTCGCGCTCTCTACCACGGAAGTCGGCTGCATGACCCGGGCCTGCTCCAAGGCGGCGCCCTCGACCCGGGTGATCAGGAACGCGCCGCTAGTCAGATCTTGCAGCACGCGGATCACTTTCAGACGCGCCAGTTCGAGGATCGCAAGCAGCGAAACCACCGCATTGTGGCGGAATTGCGCCTCGGGCAGGTCATGCCCGACGATCTCATCGAAACGGACGGTACCCTCTCCGGCTTCCAGCTTGTCGATCACCTGGTTGATGCGATCGGTGATTGAGATCCGATCGATCACGACGTCGTGGGTATGCTCGGGCGTGGCCTTGGACAGAATCTGCGCCCACTGCTCGATGAGCTTCCAAATCGAATGCTCGGCGAACCCGGCCTCGCCGCCGCTCTCCAGCGGGACACCGCGGGTGAAAACCGTACGTCCCTCGATGGGCCGGCTGCCCAGCCTCTCGGCCGCGTCCTTGTACTTCTGGTATTCGAGCAGGCGCCGAATCAGTTCCTCGCGCGGGTCGAGCGCCTCTTCTTGCTCGTCCGCCGCCTCCAGGGGCTCGGGCGATGGCACCAACTCGCGCGACTTGAGATAGACCAGGTGCGCGGCCATGACCAGGTATTCGGCCGCGACCTCCACCGCCATGCCCTCCATCATNNGCCTGAGTCTCGGCGCCACGCCGCTCGAATGCCGGCGCCGGACTGGCCATGGGATGCTCGTCGCTCATAGGTTGATCGCCCACACGAGTCCACTGTGCCAGAGGCGGATCAGGACGGCCATGGGGTACATCACGATCCCCAAAATAGGCAGTCCCAGCATGGGGCTCAACACGAGGAGCAGCAGCATGAAGGCACCGTAGCGCTGCAAGAAATCGACCACGCCCTGCCAGGAGCGCGGCAGCACCCAGGCCAGCACCGCGCCCCCGTCGAGCGGCGGGATGGGCAGCAGGTTGAAGCACATCAGAACCAGGTTGAGGCCTACCAGGTAGTTGAAGAGGGCGTCCTGAATCCGCTCCGATGCGCCCGCGTGAGAAGCAACCACGATGATGATCGACGTGAGCAGCGCCATGAGCAGGTTCATGGATGGCCCGGCGATCGACACCAGCATACGGCCGGTGTTCACCCTCAGGCGGCGCGTGTAGGCGAGAGGATTGGTCTGCACCGGGCGACCCCAGGCCATGAGGGGCAAGGCCGCCGGACTGACGGCAGAGATGAAGGGAATCAGGAGGGTGCCCACGGGATCGATGTGGTGCAGCGGCGACAGGGTCAGCCGGCCCTGCAGGCGCGGGGTCGGGTCGCCCAGACGGTTGGCCACCCAGGCGTGGCCGAACTCATGCACCGACACGCAGAGAATGAACGCGATCAGATAGAGAATCGCTTGCTGAATCTGATCAACGCCAATGTTCAACTGAAATCCTTGCGCAAAGCCTACCCGGGATATAGCCGACGCCCTCGGGGATGGTCAACGATTGAGATGGGAGCCCTGAGAGGGTTCGCTTCGCCCTTCGGCACCCCACCCGCCACCGCCTCCCCGCTCGCTTCGCTCGGCCTCGCCATGCCCTCCCGCGCTCTGGCTCCAGGACTGGCAGCTGCGGCAGTAGCCGCCAGTCCGTGGGCAAAGCCCGCCTTCGCC
>PMZX01000350.1:0-3396 GCA_003170035.1 Myxococcales bacterium
GTGGGGCCAACAAACGCGGACATGCCTCCCAGGCGCTCCACGGCCGCACGAACACTGCGTGCCGGATCCAAACCACGAGCAATCACCATGCGCGGCCGAGTAACCCCAAGTTCCACGCGATGATCGCGGATTGTGCGGTCGGCCGATCGGGCGAAGCGATCATACTTGTCGACGAGCAAGAACCCGCCGACCCCCAATGCCCCCGCGCCAACTACGCCGCCAATTCCGGTCAACACCGTGCGACGGGTGAACAGACGTTTCGGTTTGGCAGGAGACGTCTCGCCGGGCATGGGGACAGGATACTGGGGCCATCTCGAAATGTCATCCAGGGCCACTTGCGGCGCGGGAGGCCCTACACGCAGATTGCGCGACAAATACGGCTGCAACCACTCGGGATGGGCGCGTTCACAGTTTCGCAACCCGGGCTGGCGCCTTGCTCCCAGCAATCGAATGAGCCCGTTCCGGGAGCCGGCGACACGCACGACGGCGTCGGGGGAGACTCAACGCAGGCGGGGAAAGTCGGGTCGGAAACCCACCCATCAGGGCAAATGCCCGAGTCTGGCAACGCGAAACCTAGGCATCCGTAGGCAGGTGTGAGACAGATCTGGGACGGCCCACAGGTCGCATCGCCGCAAGCGAAGCCCCCTGCGTCCGTCGAAACGGCATCGCTGGCCGCCTCTTTGACGGCAGCGTCGCTTGTTGCTTGATTGCTCCCGGTATCCACGCCGCCGTCTTGCGCTCCGACAGATCTTCTTATCCCCCCTCCGCTGCACGCGAGCGTGAGCCCTGTGACGGAAAGGATGAACGCCCGACAGTTCACAGAGGGGAGCTACCGCTTGCTGCTGCGCGTGTCAAGGAAGCGCGTATTTCCTAGGCTTCTCTCCGGCGTGCCGCGGGCTTGCCAGCATAGGCGTTTTTCAGCGCCTTCACATTCAGCTTCGCCATCCCGATCATCGCCTGCATGGCCCGCTCGGAGCTCCCAGCAAATTCGCCCGTGAGGCAAGAACTATCAAGCGCTACTTCTGCCTGAAAGCCGACCTGTCCGACGGCAAGTAGCGCCGCTACCTCTGCGCCGCCGCGTCCGGGTCGCGCTGTTCCTGCAAAAGCTCCAGGTTGTGCGCCAGACCGGGCAGGTCCGGCCAGGCGCGGGCGGCCGCGCGGTAGGACGCCTCGGCCTCGGCGAAGGCGCCGCGCCGTTGCTGGGCTGCCCCCAGGCTGGCGTGCGCCTCGGCGAACCCCGGAAATTCTTGTGCGGCCCGGGCGAAGGCTTGCTCGGCAGCACCGAGATCCCCGGCCGCGCGCAGGTCGTTGCCCCGGTTGTACCAGTGAATGGAGCCCAGCTCTGACACTGTGACGGGACGGAAATACGCGGATCGGTTTTCGGGCCAGGGCCGGTACTTCTTCCGGTACCACTCGTCGGGCATGGCCTCTCCCCGACGGAGCAATTCCACGTTGTGGCCGCCCGGTCCGCGCGTGCGCACGAAGAAGTGACCGGGCAAGAGGATGCCGTCGAGCGGAACGCCGATGCGTTCGCCGATGGCCAGGTAGAGTGCGCCGAGGCCGAGACAACTGCCGCGGCGATCGCCGAGCACTGACGACAGCTGGAAGAAGCGCGATGCCGTGCTCTCGATCTCGCGCTGGAACCCGAACTCGCCAAAGACCACAACGTTGATGTCGTCGGCCACATCGCCGCGGGTGCGGCGGTGGCGCTGCTCCACGGCCGCGACGATATCTTGCAGGGAGGAGAAGGCGCGCACGATCGCGTCCCCGTCGGCGCCGAAATCGGCGTCGAGAGCGAATAGCGTGCTCACGATCGGGCCCGGCGGACGCTGGGTCGCACTCCGCGTGCAGCCCGTTGCGGCCGCGGCGACTGCGCAGACCAGGGCCGCCTTTGCAGTCATCTCTTTTCCAAGGGCTGCCAGCCCTCGGCATAGTCGAATAGATCGCGCGCAGTCATCATCCAGATCACGAGCTTCTTGGTCTTGAGCTTCTCCTCGCCGCGCCGGAGCAGCTTCTCGCGCACGTTGGGTCCGCCGCCGTAGCTCATCACCAGATCGACGGGGTAGCCGATCTCCTTGGCGATGTGGGCCGACACCCCACCGTGCTCGCAGTCCATCAACTCGTACGCGCCAGTGAAGCTGTCGCCCAATATGACAATCGGGCTGTCAGGATCGTCCTCGTACAGCGTTCCGTCGGGATTCACGACCTGGTGGCCCACCAGGGTCTCGGGAGCGAACTTCGCGCGCTCAGCCTCGGGCAGGCGCGAATGCAGATCGCCATGGCGGGTGAAGGATTCGTCCTTGGTCTTGTACGACTGGCGGTGCGCGGATATGCCCTTGTACCAAGAAAAGTGCGTGATGCGCTCGGCGAGGATCTTCGCCGCCAGTTCCAAGCCACGGCTAGTCCAGTGCGTGTCCTGCGCCTGATAGAGCGGCTCGCTTGCGCCCGCACCGCCCTGGCGCGCGGCCAGGAACACGGGCAGCAGGTCCACCGTCTCGACGCCCTTGTCGGCGAGGTCGAGTAGGAATTTTCTCCCGAAGGGGTTGACGACCTGGCCGGCGAAGGGCGCGAGAGCCACGTCGCCGGGAGCGTCTCCGGTCTTGTCAGGGAAGATCTCTTCCTTAGTGGGAATGGGAACGAACAGGAAGTCCACACCGTGCTTGGCGAGCCGTTTCTTCCATTCGACGATGACCGGGATGGGGTTGCGATCACCGCTCTGTTTTGCCAGATCGCCGCCCAGCACGTAGGCGATGGAATTGCGGAAGAAGAGAAACCCATCACTGCCTGCCAGGGCCTTGGAACCGGCCGGCATGGTTTCCAGGCGTTGCTTGAGCGCGGCGCGAAGCACGGAGAGCTCGGAGGTCCAGGAAGTCCACGACTTACCGTGCGCAGCCAGCTCGGCAAGAATCACCTTCTTGACCGCGGCTGTGTGGGGCGACGGTGTGCTGGGACCGAGATTCAAGCCCGCTGTACCTTGCGCGGCTGGTATGGCGCCGCTCGCGTGTGGGACCGCTGGTTCTGGGTTTGCGGCTGCGCCCTCGACGAGGAACACGTTGTAGACAGGCTTGCCGAGCGGCTTGCCGCGCATGACCACTGCCGGCGCTGCGAAGCTCAGGCTGCCCAGTTCCTGCCGGATCGCGGGCTCGGTGTCATCGGCCGGCCAAGCAGCGGGCGCGGCCACGAGATCCGTATTGTACGAGGGGTACCAGTACGAGGCGAGCTGATGGGCCCAGGCCTTGACCTCGGCCGGCGTGAAAACGCGGCCCTCGTATTCGGTGCGGATGAACTTGAAGATGTCCTGGGTGGGCCCGAGGGCGCTGTCAGCGACACGGCCGTAGATCTCGGGGAAACCGTCTCCGTCCTCGTCGGGCGGCAAGGAGAAGCTGGTGAACCAGG
>PMZX01000350.1:3421-4142 GCA_003170035.1 Myxococcales bacterium
CGGTCGGCGCCCGCAACCTTCTTCGACTCTAGCAGTTCGAGCAGCGGCGCCAGCGCCAGCGGGTGCGCGCGTTCGTCGGCGCTGAGCGCCGTGCGCGCCACGGATCCAGTCAGCGAATCGGCCACCAGCACGCCGCCGAAGGGATTGACCGTGCTGGGGCGCTTGCCCTTGTCGCCGGCCGCGGCCGCGTCGGGTGGCGGATCCGCATTCATGAAGTTGGCGTGGTAGGCGGCGTAGTCGAGGCTGGCGCGGGTAGGGCGGCTCACCCGCCGCACCAGCACCTGCGAGGTCATGCGCCGATAGGACGGGTTCGCGGTGGTGACGTCGGCTCGGGTTGCCGGGACCGTGGGAGCGTGCGCGGGCCAGGGAAAGCGCACGCCCGATGTCGCGCAACCTGCCGCAGCGACCACCAGCGCGAAGACTCCTCGGTGAATGGCTTGGACACTACGGAGCATAGTCGCCTCGCTTGAATCGCCACAGGACGCGCAGGACGCGCAGTCCGTAGGTCAGGGGATTGAGGTGGGAGATCTCGTCGGCGTATCGGGTCGGGATAGGNNCTGTCGCTCAGACGCGAAAACGGGATCTCGGCCAGGGCGCGCCGGCCGTAGACCAGATAACCGCTGTGCAGGTCGGTCATGGGCAGCCCGAAGACCCGGCGTTCGAGTTTGCCGAGCGCCCAGTTGCCGGCGTACTTGTACAGCGGCATGCCTCCGGCGAGCGC
>PMZX01000350.1:4207-5960 GCA_003170035.1 Myxococcales bacterium
CGGGCCAGATCCTGCGCGATCGCAGCTGTGCCGTCGGTGCTGCCGTCGTCGACGATCACGATGCGAAAGAGATGGGGCGGCCGAGCAGCGGCGATTCGCCCGATCACATCCGGCAAGTGGCGAGCGGCGTTGTACGCCGGGACGAGGACGACCAGCTTCATGGCAAACCCGGCGCGATAGCACGAGCACGGGGATCGCCCGCGACACGCGATTCATAGCGCGCCAGATAGTCGGCCACGATGGGTGGCAGCATTTGGGCGAGAGTCATGTTCGGGCGCCAATCGAGCAGGCGGGCGGCCTTGGCCATGGAGGGGATGCGCACGATGGAATCTTCGTAGCCCGCGCCGTAGAACTCAGCAGCGGTCTGCGTGCGTAAGCGAGGCGCGCGAGCATTCGGTCTCTGCGCGCGGAATGCCGATGCCATCTTCCGCGCCAGCGTGCGGATGCTGACGTCGTTCTTGTCGTTGCCGAGGTTGATGATCTGGCCCTGGCAGAGTTCGGGCCTGTCGACGATGTGCAGGAGCGCGTTTACGAATTCGTCGACGTAGAGGAAGGACCGTCGCTGGCGGCCACCGTCGACCAGCACGAGATCCTGCCCCGTGAGCAGGGCGTGCATGAATGTGGCCAGGACACGCGGGATGCCTTGGCCATCCACGCCGGGAATGAAGTCCATGCGCGGGCCGATGACGTTGAAAGGCCTGACCA
This sequence comes from Myxococcales bacterium, assembly GCA_003170035.1. Classification (GTDB taxonomy): domain Bacteria; phylum Myxococcota_A; class Polyangia; order Fen-1088; family Fen-1088; genus Fen-1137. The sequence continues at coordinate 4,913 of PMZX01000350.1, forward strand.
CGGTGAATTCGAGCCCGTGATGCCGGCCATACGCCCAGATCACGCGTTCAAGCAATTGCTTGGCCGCGGCGTAGGTCCAGCGTTCGCGGTGGATGGGACCGAGGCAAAGCGCGGTCCGATCCTCGTCCATACAGCGCGACGGGCGGCCGTCGGCGCGCAGGGCACGCCGGCCGTAGACCTCGCAGGTGGAGAGGTGAATGAGCCGGCGCTTTCGTTCGGCGCACAGCTTGACCAGCGGTACGAGATCCGTGTAGCTGGCGTCGATCACTTCGAGCGGGCGGGTGTTGTAGAGCGCCGGATTGCACATGGCGGTGAGGGAGATGACGATGTCGGCGCGCGCGGTGATTGCGTCGAGAAAACCTGAGTCTCTGATCGAGGCCTGGACGCGCTCGACTCCGGGCAGACCGGGCGGGAGTTTGTCGAAGACGACGTCGACCGCCACGATCCGTGCGCCCGGTCGTAGCGCCAGCGCCGGCACGAGATGGGAGCCAATGAAACCGCCCGCACCGAGGATGGCGATGCGCGGCTGGCCCGCCGTGGGCAGGCGGGTGATGTTCGCGCGCGCGGCGGCGCTGCCAGGCCGGGAGGACCTCCGCCCGTCCGCTGGAGCTGAGAACTTCGGCCGCATGCGGGATCTCACTATGCTAGTGCCTAGCGCCGCTTCTTCTTGACCTTGCTGGACGTCTCATCGGTAGTGTCAGTCGATGGCGCCGGGGCCTCCTGGCTCTTGCCTTTGGCCGCACTTTCCGTCGTGCTTGCCGCTGCGGGGTTTTGGTGATGCGAGGTTGCCGCGCCGATGAAGATGTCCGGCCAACGGTCATTGCCCGAGTGGAAGGTGAGCCGGACCGCGCTCTCCGCGGGCGTCCCCACCTCCCACAGATAGATCTCGTAGTCGGCAATGTCGTGATCGTGTCCGCGCTGCGTGGCCGCCCAGACCAGCCACTTTCCGTCCGCGGAGAGCTGCGGGAAGTACTCATGCGAGCGCCGGCCGGGAAGGTCGATGAGCGTGATTGCATCCAGATCGGCATCGCTCTTGGTCGGCGTGCCG
>PMZX01000350.1:5987-6175 GCA_003170035.1 Myxococcales bacterium
TTGAGATCCCAGATCCCGGTTTCCCGCTTGGACCCGCGCAACGTGATGGCGAGGTATTTATCGTCCTTCGACAGCTCGGGTTGTTGCAGGAGCGCTCCGTCAAGGGTCGGCACCTTCGTGCTGTCGACGAGCAGGATCTCCTTGCCACCGGCGAGCGCGCGGCGGTACACCGCGGTCGAGCGCACGTA
>PMZX01000076.1:0-3790 GCA_003170035.1 Myxococcales bacterium
AAACGCCAGCCATTCCTCGGACTCGCGCAGGTAGGGACCGCCCGTTCCAGAGGCCTCGCTGGTGCCCCATTCGGTGGCGAACAGGGCGAGACCGAGAGCCAAGGCGGACTGCACCTTGTCACGCAGGGGCTGGCCGTGACTGCCGGCGTAGAAGTGAATCGTGTACGCCAGGTTTTTGCCTTGTACGGGATCCTGGGCGGCGACGTCGACGTCCTGGCTCCAGGTTCCCGAGCCGATGAGGATGATGCCCTCGGGATCATTGGCCCGAATGGTTGCCACCATTGTCTCGGCGTAAGGTTTGAGATCGGCAGTCCAGCTCACCTCGCCGTTGGGTTCGTTCATGATCTCGTAGAGGATGTTCGGGTACTTGCTGTACTTGCGTGAAACCTCGTCGAAGAAGGCCTGTGCGCCTTGGTAGACGGGACTGTTCGGATTGCCGGGCGTCAGCACGTGCCAATCGACGATGACGTAGAGGCCGTTGGCGATGGCAAGCTCGATGCCTTTCCACACGCCCTGTATGAGCTCAGGATGGTTAGCGTAGCCGTTCTCCCCGACGTAGAGCGCCAGCCGCACGACGTCCGCGTGCCAGTCTTTGGCCAAGGCCACGAAGGCCTTGTTGTTGACGACCTCACCGAACCATTGCAGCCCCGCCGTGCTTATGCCTCGGAGTTGCACCGGCTTGCCATCGCCGCCGCAGACGTGGTTGCCGATGACTTGTAGCCTGCCGTGCTTCACCGGTGGCGGACTTGCGGGAGGGCCCGACGCGGCTGTCTTGGAGCCAGGGGGGGCCACACAGGCAGCAAGGATGGACAGGCAAATGGCGAGGACCGTCGGAACTCCGGGGCTACGGATGNNCGTGGTATCGGAGGACTGATTGGGCGACCTCGCCAAGGATGCGATAGCATAGACTGCGCCCGCTTCGATTCGACTAGGCAGCAAGAGACCAAGGAGACCGACATGCAGAAGACGCCGGGACGGTTGACGCTCATCATTCTGCCGGCCGTGCTGACCCTGACCTCGACCGCGGAGGCCGGCTCCCTGAAGCTTGCCAGCCTGTTTACGGACAATATGGTGCTCCAGCGGGACCGCAAGATCCCGGTTTGGGGCACGGCGGAGGACGGGGCACGGATAGCCTTGGAACTGAACGGGAGAAAGGCGGAAACTCAGGCCGTGAACGGCAAATGGATCGCAAGGCTGCCGTCCCTGAAGCAGGGCGGACCGTACGTCCTTACGGCCTCCTCGGGAAGCGAGAAGATCCAGCTGAACAACGTGCTCGTCGGCGAGGTCTGGGTCGCATCCGGACAATCCAACATGGAATTCGTGCTTTCCGGCGCAACCAACGCGAAGGCCGAGGTNNGGATCTTGGGTCGAGTGCACGTCGAAGAACGCCCCGGCCTTTTCCGCGGTGGCGTACTTCTTTGCGCGCAAGCTTGCGACCGAGGAGGGCCTGAACGTCGGCATCATCCACACCTCGTGGGGCGGCACGCCGGCCGAGGCGTGGACGGACGAGGCGACGATCCGATCCGATCCTGAGTTCGCGCCCCTAATCGATCCTCTGGAGGCCTTCAAGAACGGTCCGAGTTCCGGCAAGCAGGAAATCGAGAAGAAGATGGCCGAGTGGGAGAGATTCTGGGACGGCGTGTTCGAGAAGAACGNNAGGCAGGATCGATCCTGTCCAGCATCGACGGCGTGGTCTGGTACCGCAGGGATGTGGACATCCCGGAAGCTTGGGGGGGCAAGGACCTGACCCTGTCGCTCGGCCCCATCGACGATTTCGACATCACCTATTTCAACGGCAAAGAGGTCGGCCGAATCACCAGAAGCACGCCGAGCTGGTACATGACGCCGCGGGAATACACGGTTCCAGGCGCATTGGTCCGGCCGGGGAAGAACACGATCGCGGTTCGCATCGTTGACAGCTGGCTCGGCGGAGGATTCGGCGGAGACGCTACGGCCATGCAGCTCCGACTCAAGGCTGGGGCCGGGGAGGCGGCCGTTCCGCTGGCCGGCGCCTGGCTGTTCCGGACCGCCTTCCAGTTCGACCCCAAGCGGGATCCGGTCAGGCCCGCGCAGGGCGAAGAGCCACAGGTAGCGACGCTTCTGTACAACGCCATGATTTCGCCGCTCATCCCCTACGGGATCCGCGGGGCGATCTGGTACCAGGGCGAAACGAACACGTCCCGGTACGTCCAGTACCGAAAGCTGTTCCCCGCCATGATCGAGTCCTGGCGCAGGGCCTGGGGGCAGGGCGATTTCCCGTTCTATTTCGTCCAGCTCCCCAACTACATGCAGAGGTTCGAGGCTCCCTCGGAGAGTGAGTGGGCCGGATTGCGCGAGGCGCAGAGCATGGCGCTTGGGCTCAAGAACACCGGCATGGCCGTGATCATCGACGTCGGCGAGGCGGGGAACATCCATCCCACGAATAAGCAGGACGTCGGCAAAAGGCTGGCACTGTGGGCGGAGGCCAAGTTGTACGGACGGAAGGGCATTGAATACAGCGGTCCGCTGTATAGGAAAATGAAGATCAAAGGAAACAACGTTGTGGTTTCGTTCGATCACGCGAAGGGAGGGCTGGTCGCCAGGGGCGGCGGAAAGGTTGAAGGGTTCGCGGTCGCTGGAGTAGACGGGAAATTCGTGTGGGCGGACGCTACCATCGACGGCCAGAAGCTGATCGTGTCCAGTCCGCAGGTCGCCGAGCCCAGGGCCGTGCGGTACGGATGGGCGGACAATCCCGCGGCGAACCTGACCAACCGGGCGGATCTTCCGGCGTCGCCGTTCAGGACGGACGTGAAGTAGTACTGCTCACATCTTCACGTCCACCCGCAGAATCGACATGGGCGCTATGCTGAGGTTGATGCTCTGGCCGCTCACGTCGAGGGACGGAAGCTCGCCGATCGCCTTCGGGTTGGCGTTGCTGTATTCGTAGCGCCTGGCCTTTTGCGCCGGGACGGGGGCGTTGAGCTCGAGTGCCACCCTGGCGCCCTTCTGCGCCCGCTTGTTGTGGATCATGAACGAGGTGACGTTGCTCTTGGTGTCCTTGAACGCGTACACGCTCACGCTGTCATTGTCGCTGACCTCGGCGACAGTGAGTCGGTCACCCACGGCCGTGTACTTTCCGTCCGGGTTCCGATACATCTTGAACGCGAAGTAAACGGGTCCGTGCTTGCGCGGGTCGGCCCAGTAGAAGGCGTAGGCCACATCGATTCGGGCAAAGGCCGCGAAGCTCTCGGCCTGAGCCACGGCGCTGGAGATTTCGATCCCACCCTCGGATCCGGCGTAATCGTACTCGCCGATGGCGATGGGCACGTTCCAGCCCGTCTCTTTCATATATCGCCGCATCAGCGGGACGTAGGCCACGTTGCCGTTGGCCCAGCTCTCCTTGCCCATCCAGGTCTCCGGATCGCGATAGGACTCGTCCCAGAACTTGCGCACGTCGCGCACCCGGAACTCCTGCAATTCAGGCGTCGGATGAACGAATTTGGCCTGGTCCCCTTCCAGCTTGGGCGTCATCGGGTAGCCGTGGAACGAGAAGATATCGATCAGGTCCCGGCCGGTCTTTTTCTTGTACTCGGCACAGCGGCGCATGAAGTCGCGGGCAAAGGGGCCATACTTGCCAAAGTCGGGGAGCTTGTCGGGTTCCTCCCAGGTGAGGCCGTGCTCCTCCAAATAGTCCTGGTCGCCCGAAGAGTAGGTGTAGGCGGTCCAACCCCAAAGCGACGGGGCGGCGATCTTCACGCTGGGATCCGCTTGGTGGATCAGCTCAGCGTACTTCTTCGTGCGGGCCCAGTAC
>PMZX01000076.1:3851-11379 GCA_003170035.1 Myxococcales bacterium
TGCCCTCCTTGTCCTTCTCCTTGAGCTTGCCGTTGCACGCCTGGGGACGGTCGGGCGCGTACGCCTCGCAGTCCGGGTAGAGGTCCTTCGGGAATCCGACCGAAGTCTTGTCCTTGGCGACCCATTCCCCGGGCATGGTAAAGAAGCTCTTCATCCCGTACTTGCGATTCTCTCGCTGCATGATCACCCACCAGTTTTCCTGGGGATGAGGCGTGTCGATCACCTTGTTGTTCTCGAAGTACCAGTCGGCTCCCGTCGACTGGAAACCGGTGCGCCAGTCGTACGCGGTGGACGTGTTACCGCCTTGACGGCGGATGGTCACGCCCATCTCGTGCATGACCTCGGCGTCCCCGTGGCTCACGCCGTAGATGTACGGGCTGACCGGGGTTCCGGCCGCCTTGATGTCGACCTTGGCGGTGACGTCGATGACGTCGGCGCCCAGCGGGGCCGGATTCCGTTTCTCGGGCAGGCTGATGAGCGAGATGATCTTGCGGTTATCGAAGCCAATGTTGTCGATGTAGATGGTGTANNACGACCTCGTGCCATTTCTCGTCGGTCAGGCTGTCGACGTAACTAAGGAGGGAGGGCATGGCCGACTCTTCCTTGGCGGCTTTGTTGGAGCTGCCCAGGCCGACGGTGAGATCCTTGAGCACCGGGGCCTTGTTCGGGTCGTCGAGCTTCATACGAACCATGAAGGTCAGGTTCTTGTACTCCGTGACGTCAGTGCCGGCGCTCGGCGGCCACCAGTTGAACCAGTTCCAGCCGAAGCCTTTCCAGTCTTTGCCTTCGGCGTGCCACTCGAGGCCAACGGAATTGTTCGTGCCTGAGCCAGGCGTGATCTTGACCGTGCTCTTGCACGCCTCTTTCAGATTGCAATTAGACCACTCTTTGGCGTTGCCGCCATGCTCATCACCATCCCAGACGACAGACACTTCGTCATTCAGATCGACCGAGGCAGCCTGTTTCCCCAAGGGCTGGTCGGGCAACGGTCTGATGCAGTTCAACGAGACAACAAGAGCAGCGGCAATCAACAGCGATACCAAAGTCCAAGTTTTGGTTAGCGAGTGCGACATAACTATCCTTTCCGCCTGTTCGGTTGCGGACGATGACATACCACAGGGAGCCCTCGAAGTGGAGTTCCGAAAGGGTCTGGTGATCCGATGGTTCGATCAGTCAGGTCCGACATTTTACAGAACTAGAGGAATGAACAACAGTCCTTTTGTCACTGCCGCAAGCCTGAACCGTTGTCACCGCGGCCGATGGCGAGAGCTTTCTGCTCGACCTCTGCCGCAAAGGCAGTACACCGAGCACGCGCAACGTGAATCTGGCCGCCGTGCGCTGCTTGCTCGTCGCCGCCACCGGCAGCGACGTCACCACCAGCATCCCGCGCGCAAAAGTTCCGCGTCGCTCCCCGAGATTCTCAGCGGCTCTGAGGTCACCCATCAAGGACACACACTCTCGCTTGCGTTTCGTTTCAAGCGTGTGTAACACTCGGCCCCGTTCCATGGACGGATTGGTCAAGTTCCCCAAAGACTCGCTCAAGCCCGCAGCGGTGACTGGCATAGGTTCAGTCCAGTGCTCCGTCGCGCATCGGCGCGGATTCGCAAGCCGCTGGCGGGGGCGCTTGCAGACCGGCAAGCGATGGGGCTTCGTGGGCGCTCTGGCGTTTGGCGTCGCCTGCGCCACGATGCCGCATGGAGCGACCGACGCGAACATGTCCCGCGCTCGCAGCGGCACGGCCGAAGGCTGGGCCTTGTTCAAGGAGCACTGCGCTGGCTGCCACGGGGAGCGTGGAGAGAGCGTCTCCAGTGCTCCGCGCATCATGGGGGATGGCGCGCTGCCCGAGTATCCACGGGAACGCAACATCAACGCCGACCCGGCATCCGGCGATCCGGAGTTGCTCAGACTTAGAGCACAGACCCGACCGGCCGGTGCACCCTGGCGCGACCCGTTCCGCACGGCGCAGGATCTTTTTGGCTATGTGAGTAAGATGATGCCAATGCCAGCGAAGAAGGCAGGCTCGCTCTCGGTCGAGCAGTACTGGGCCATCATCAACTTCATGGTCCTCGCGCACGGCGTGCAAGTGCCGTCGGAGGGTATCAACGCGGGGAACGCCAGTTCGGTGAGACTGCAGGCGGGGCACCCGTGACATTGAGCAGGACGGTCCGTCTCATGGGTTACGGTCATGCGCCGTGGATTGCGGTGGCAGCGTGCTTGCTTGTCCCGGCGGTCGCACAAGCCGAGCAGGGCTCGGCCGACAGCCAGCCCGCCAAACCGGCGGCTGAGAGCGAGCCCGCCAAACCGGCGGCCGACAGCCAGCCCAAACCGGTGGTCGAGAGCGAGCCCGCCAAACCGGCGGCTGACAGCGAGCCCGCCAAACCGGCGGCCGACTTCCAGCCCCCCAAACCGGTGGTCGAGAGCGAGCCCGCCAAACCGGCGGCCGACAGCCAGCCCCCCAAGCCCCAGGCCCCTAAGACGGCGCGAACTGCGATCGACAGCCTGCCTGGCTCGTCGACAAATCCAGGCTTTAGCCTTTCTCCAGAAGCGCCGCCCACGCCGCCCGCGCCGGGAGGCCGCGCTCCGTCATTTGGCGCACCCACCGACAAGGATGCTTGGGTGTTCCGTTGGGGCGGGCGTATCTCGGCCTGGGAGCAGGTGGGGATCGGACGCCCTGCCTACGATGGATACCCCACCACCTCCGGCACCATCCTTCACACCCCGGCGTTGACCGTGGGTAAGGGCGCGTTCTGGGGTGGCCCGGGCGGCACGCTGAACTTCCAGTACGGAAACCAGACCATCATGGCCTTTGTCAACGTCGAGACGTCATTGGCTGGGCATGAGTGGAATGGTTACTACAATAGTCAGAACGGGCCCCGGATCAGGATCGCTTACCTTGCCGCCACTCCCGCACCGATCGGCGACGTGCGCCTGAGATTCCAGGTCGGAGCCTTCCCGGCGAACTACGGTGCGCCCGGCCAGTGGGGCTGGGGCATCTTCGGCCCGGTGCTCTCCGTCCATGGCTACGGCGGTACGGCCACGGCCAACTACGACATAGGCCCGCGCACGCAGCTCTACTTCGAGTACGGCTTGGCGGGTGTGCCGGAGGTGGATGAAAGCTTCGTGCGCGGCACCTACGCAGATTGGCCGGAAAACGGCATCTCTACCATCGTGAACCACGTGCACGCCGGCATCAGCTTCGACAACAAGTATTTCGCCAAGCTGCACCTCTCGCAGGCGAACGGACGCAACGTGCGCACGTGGTTCGACGGCTACTGGGGCACGACCCCACAGAATGTGCCCATATGGATCGCCGGCACCTCGGGCATGACCCCACAGGATGGCCGCATGCAGGTCGCAGCGCTCGAGCTTAGGTGGGTCGATGATCCCTACGGTCAGCTCGGCGTCACTCCGGTGTATTGGAACTTCGACAAAGCCGTTGCCGTACACAACGGGATCTGGTGGGGCATGGATTGGACGGCGGGCGGGCGGGAAATGACCCGCAAGTTCCTCGGTTCGCAGAGCAACGGCACCGGGCAGATCGTTGCCGTGAGCGCCGAGTATGACTTCAGCGTGTCGCGCATCCTCCGCTACCCCGAGTCGTTCGATGGCAATGGTCGGGATCTGCGGGTCAGTCTGGCATTCATGCCGTACTGGACGGTGGCCAGCCAGGATCCGAACTACGACAACACCAAAGGCTACTACCTGGGTGCGACCTTCGAGTACGTGCTGTCCTCGTGGTTCAGCGCCACGTTTGCGGTGTACGGCGAAAACAAGAATCTTGCGATGGCAGACGTTTCCGGCCAATGGCAGCGCGGCCGGGCGGCGAGCCACAGCGGAACCGTGGGCATGGCCTTGCATTCCGACTGGCAATCCCAAGATCGGATTGTGCTTGCCTACAGCCGCTACTTCTACACCACCTTTGCGGACAACAACCCGGCCAGGCCGCTGGACCACAACGTTTTCACCCTCGGCGCTAGCGTCGCTTTTTAGGAGCCCATCATGGCGTTAGGGATTTCACTTGCTCAAACCGCGCGGATGCCAAGAATGCGATTCATTCGACCGAATCTTGTGGCAGGTCTGATGCTTTGTACTCTGGCCGCGCCTAGGCCGGCCATGGCGGAACCGAAGGCCAAGGACAAGGACAAGAACGTCCCCCGGCTGGGCCTCGATCCAGCCGAGCCCGGGGTACGAAGCGCACCGCCGGCGACGCCGTTTGGAATCAATCCTGCCACCTCGAAGGAGTACGTTTTCGACTTTCATGGCTACATGCTGCTGCCCCTGGTCATCGGCGTACACGACCGTGGGAATTACGTCCCGGACGAGAGCGGCACGGTCCTTCACACCCCAGCGCTCGTCCCTCAGAACCACGACCGATTCCAATTCACCGGCGTCGTGCCCACGCCCTGGGTCCAGCTCAACTTGAGCTACGGTAACTCCACCGTGGCGGGCACGGTGATCATCGCCTCGACCGCCGCCTATGAGGCTGAGGCCGTCTACGATCCCGTGCGCCAGCTCGGCGTCAGCAATGCGTACATCACCTTAAACCTCAAGCCACAAATGGGCATTCCACTTCAGCTCCGCGCGGGCGCCATGCAGAATCGCTATGGGTCGATGGGGGCTTTCGATTCGGGGCGCTACGCGACCCCGCTGATTGCCCGTATCAATTCCGTCGGTCAAACCGCCACTGCCGCCTTCGAGCTGGGCGAACTAGCCCTGGTGTTCGAGGAAGGGTTCGGTGGCCAGATTGGCCGCATGCCGACCGGTATGTCGTCGGAAGGCTGGAACGACTTCGGCGATCCGCTCGTCGGTTCGAGTTACGTGCTCCATTTCCATGGGGGCCTTGCTTGGAAGGGGCTGCTTCAGCTCGGTCTCCACTACGTCACGGCCTGGAGCCAGGACGACCAGGGCCCGACCAGCACTCTAAGGGAAGGCCGAATCAGCGTGTTCGGCGCGGATGGGCGCCTGACGGCAGGGCGGTATGGGCACCTCTACGCTGGCGCTTCCTACGTCAAGGCGGTCAACTCGCAATACGTGTCGGGCATCATCGAGATCCTCAATGCCCGCGGTGGCAAGGGACTCATGGACGAGTACCTTGGGCCGGCATCCACGAACGGCCAGCCGCCCTACAACGACGGCGACGGCGCGCTCACCATCGTCGGGTTTCAGTACGACATGAGCCTTTCCCGGCTGCTCTACGACGAGCTGTACCACGGCAAGAACCCCGACGTGTTCTTTAGCCTCTTCGGGATTGGTGCCAAGGTCAAGAGCGACGACCCTGCCTACGATGGCGTGCTCAAGCTCAAGGGCGGAGCCGAGGTCACCTACGCCATGAAGTCCTGGCTCGCCGTCTCGGGCCGGGCCGATATCGTCCGCCAAGACAACAGGTTCAACCGGAAGTCGTTCAACATCTACACCGCCCGCCTACTGTTCCACACTGGCTGGCTAAGCCGGGACGAGTTCGCGCTCCAGTACTCGCGCTTCGTCTATGGGCGGGAAGTGTACGTTGAGAATGGCTACCCGCCGAAGGACAATATGGATCTGAATCCCGACGGGAGTAGGGTTCTGAATCCCGACCGGCATGTGCTGTCCCTGTCTGCTACGTTTTGGTGGTGACCGCGATGACACGGACGAACTTCGCCACCGTTTGCGGCGTGCTGCTGGTCGCTTCGGCGTGTGGCAAGGACTTTCGGCGGCCTGCGGCCAGCTCGGTCGACTGCACGGTCACGGACGCATACGAGTTCTCGCCGACGCCCTTCGCTCTGTTTGAAGGCAGCAGCTCGGGTTGGTACCTCTACACGGACAAAACTCCGGGCGGCGTGCCCCATATCCCGGGCGGCGTGCCCATTCCTGCCATCGACTCCAATGTGCCGGTGACCCAGCTCAACCCTCCTCGCTGCGGCAGTACCGGCGCGCTTGAGCTCGAGGCGTACGGCAACAACTACTGGGGCGCTGGCTTCGCCGATTGGCAGCACAACGCGCAATCGGGTGAAGCCAATGGAACCGGTTACCAGGGCATCAGCTTCTGGGCGCGTAGCCCGGGCAACACCGACAAGACGTTCTTGCTGAGGGTGGACGACGATCGGACCTTCGTTACGCAAACGACTCCACCCGACGGAGGCACTTTGCCGGCAATCATTTCGGGCGATCAGGATCTGGACGGCGACGGCTTACTCGGCCCTGGAGATATCGCTGCTGAAACCAACTGCAAACTGCCCCCGGCCCAGAAGCTCGGCGATCCCGCCTGCTACTACGGTGGCGTCCAGGCTCCCGACGCCGTGACCCGCGTGCCCCAGCCGGGCGAATGCGGGAACCCGTTCCATACCTACGTCACCACCACCGAAAACTGGGAGCTCTACTTGCTTCCCTGGAGCCGGCTGGTGCAGTGGCCCTGTCCGAACCGCCTGGAGGGCGGGATCGACCCAGCGCACATCCGCAAGATCGAGGTCAGGCTCGAGCAGGGAACCCACTACGACATCTGGTTGGACGACATTCAATTCTACCGGCTGCGCGCCGATGCTGGCAGCTAAGAAAAGGAGGCAGATATGCGCATCGATTTCAGATTCTTGGGATTGGCAGGTGCAGTGTCCGCGCTCGTCGGGCTCGGCCAGATAGCCGCATGCACCAGCGACAAAGATTTGTCGGGCGCGGGCGGTGCAGGTGGATCAACCGGTGGCTCCGCCGGGGTGCCAGCCGCCAGCGGTGGGGCAGCCGGTTCCAACGTGGGCACTGGGGGCACCACGACAGCGGCGACCGGTGTGGTTTGCGCCAAACCGATTCTGCTCACCAAGCCGGGCATTGCCGACTTCGACAACTATGCCGGTGCCCCGCTCTCTACTTGGTCGTTTCCCCTGGGCGGCGACCAAACCACGAGCATCCTCGCTGGTCCCTTCGGCTACGGCGACCGATCGAACGGTCTCCCAGAGACCTTCGCCATGGTGGCTGGCAATAATAGTTCGAAGTATGCGCTGGAGATCGCCGACACGGCGTCCGCGGTCTACGGCGGCGGCATGGGCATCTGGACTAGCGAGTGCCTGAACGCAACCAACTTCAGCGGAATATCGTTCTGGGCCCGCGGCAGTGCGCCCACCGGCACGGCAAAGTTTACCATCAGGATGAAAGAAACCACGCCTGCCACCGGTAGCAAGCCTGGCACCTGCCCTGGCACTGACACCACCTGCGTTAATCCGACCTACACGTTCAACGTGAAGGACACCTGGGCCCAGATCCCGATCCCCTGGGCTAGCTTCACCCCGGGCAACGCGGCCGGCACCAAGATCACGCCCGACGGTCGTAACATCTGGCAACTCCAGTTCGACATCGGACTGAACTGGGTGACGCCCGACGGAGGTTCCGCCGCCGCGCCCGTTCCCGGCGCGTACGTGCTAGACATCGACACCCTGACGTTCGACTCTTCACCAGGCGGCGCCGGCGGCTCGCCTGCGCCGCCTGGCACCGGTGGCAGCACCGGCACGGCGGGGTGTGGCACGACGAACGGGACCTACACCGAGGCCACGACATTCGCAACCGC
>PMZX01000489.1:0-8269 GCA_003170035.1 Myxococcales bacterium
GACGCTCCTGAAGGACCATTCACAGTGCCACCGACCCAGACTCTCGTGGACGGCTACAGCATCGGAGATATGTCGGCGTGGAAGGATGACGACGGGAAAGCATATCTGGCATATGTCTGGGACAAGACCGGTCCCAATCGACAACACGGCATCTACCGAATGTCAGCGGACTACTTGACCCTCGATACGCAAATGCATCTATTTGACGTACCTAGTCGCGAAGCCCCACATATGTTCAAACGCAACGGCACCTACTATTATGGGGTTTCCGAAACCAACGGGATCGATCCATCAGCCACCCGGTACTACACTGCAACCGACTTGGCCGGCACTTGGTCTGGTGCAACGATGCTGGTCACACCCGGCTCGTCCACTACGTACGAAACCCAGTGTGATTTCGTTTTCCCATTTACGGGCACGGATGGGACCGTCTATATGTTGGACGCCGATCGTTGGAAGCCAAGTGGAAACTTCATGGGCAACTACGTCTGGCTGCCCTATACCTTCAGCGCCACGGGCGCGCCAACCGCGAACTATTACCAGGATTGGGACTTGAACGTGGCCGCCGGCACCTGGAGGGAATTCGATCGTACTACGCGCGACCTNNTCATGGTGGACCTTGGCTCTGCCATGGAAATCGACCGGGTTATTCTCAAGTGGTACTCGAACTACGGCAAGTCGTTCAAGATCCAGGTGTCAACCGATTCCACCACCTGGACCGACGTCTTCAGCACGACCGTCGGGGCATCGTATTCCGTCACCGACGAGAAGTTTGCCAAGACCACCGCGCGGTACGTGCGCATGAACGGCACGCAGAGAGGCAATGCNNTCTAGTGCGGGGCGGGCGCGCTCGGGCTGGTGCGCACCATGGCCTTGGCCACCAGCTCGGACAGGTTCTTCACCTGCACGCGCTCGCCTGCGTCGCGGTCGTCCACGGCATCCTTGATCATGACCGTGCAGTAGGGGCAGGCAGTGGCCACTGTGGTGGCGCCGGTTGCCAGGATTTCATCGGTACGGTCGTGGTTGACCCGCGTGCCCGTCTTCTCGTCCATCCACATGCGGCCGCCGCCCGCGCCGCAGCAGAAGGCGTGCTCGCGGGTGCGGCCTAGCTCCACCCGCTCGCCGCCCAGCCGATCGAGAACCGCACGCGGCGCCTCGTACTCGCCGTTCCAGCGCCCCAGGTAGCAGGGATCGTGGAAGGTCAGCTTGCCCACGCCATTCGCACTGGGATCGAGCACGAGCTTGCCCTGCTCGACCAGCTCAGCGATGAGCTGCGAGTGGTGCAGCACCTGGTAGTTGCCGCCCATTTGGGGATACTCGTTCTTGAGCACGTGCAGACAATGCGGGCAGGCTGTGACGATCTTCTTCACCTTCTTGCTGTTCATCGTCTCCACGTTCTGCTGCGCCTGCATCTGGTACAGCATCTCGTTGCCCGTGCGACGGGCCGCATCTCCGCAACAGGTCTCTTCGAGGCCAAGCACGGCAAAGTTGACGCCGGCTTGGCGCAGAACCTCAACCAAGGCCAGGCTCTGCTTCTTCACTCGGTCATCGTAGGCGCCCGCGCAACTCACCCACAGCAGCCATTCGGCGTCAGGCTTCTCGTCCAGTGTGGGCACGTCGTGGCCCTCGGCCCAGTCCATACGCCGATCTGCCCCCAAGCCCCAGGGGTTGCCGTTCTGCTCCAGGTTCTTGAAGGTGCGCACCAGATCGCCGGGCACCTTTTCCTGCAGCAGCACCANNTTGCGCCGCATCTCCAGAATCTTGCCCGGTTGATCGATGAACACCGGGCACACCTCCTGGCAGGCGCCGCAGGTGGTGCACGACCACAGTACTTCTTCACTGGTGCGGCCGCCGATCAGGTCGCGCGGCTGGCGCGCCTCTTGTGCGGCTGCCTTGCCGTGCTGGAAACGTTCGAGAATGTCGTCGAGCGGCCCGCGATCCGGCAGGCGCGTTTTCATGTCATCGCGCAGGTCGTGTACCACCTGCATGGGCGAGAGCGGCTTGCCGGTGCGGTTGGCCGGGCAGTAGTTCGAGCAGCGTGCACACTCCGTGCAGGCGAAGCCGTCGAGCAGCGACTTCCAGGTGAAGTCCTTCCATTCGGACACCACACCGGTCTGCGCGATGTCGTCCACCTCCAGGTTGAGCTTGGGCAGAACGCCGCGCTGGCCGAGCTGGCGGAAGTAGATGTTGGGCAAGGCCGCGAGGATGTGGCTGTGCTTGGAGTAGGCGAGGTAGTTGAGGAACTTTAGCAATACCACCACGTGGATCCACCAATTGACTTCGGAGAGCACGCCCGCGGTGGAGGGCGAGACACTGCCCAGCAGGGCACTGGCCAGCGCATCGGAAATGAAGAAACCAGGGTCGACCGGGCCGGCCAGGGCGCGGAAGCCGTGCATCCCGAAGTGGGTGACCATGAGGAGCGCGATGGCGGAGAGGATCGCGGCTGCGTCGCGGCTCATGGGGATGAGACGGGGTTTGAGTACCAGGCGGCGGAAGAAGGCAAAGCCGATCACCGCCAGCACGAGCAGGTTCATGCTGTCCACCGCGGCGTTGAGTATGCCCGCGAGGGTGTCGCCCATGACGAGCGACCAGGAGAAGGCGGGCCACAGCCCCTGCGCAAAAGTCTCCAGGGTGCCCAGGCATATGACCAGGAAGCCCCAGAAAATGATGAAGTGGTGGCGGCTGCCTATCAGGTTGGAGAAGAGCGGCCAGCGGCTGGCCGGGATGTCTACCGTCTCGATGACCTTGCGCTGGCCGAAGAAGTAGAAGAGCAACGCGTCCACGCGCGACTCGACCTGGTCGGTTCGCTTCTCGGCGCGGCCGGTCAGGAGCATCTTGATGAAGCGCCTCAGTGTCCAGGCGAACATCGCCAGGGCTGCGGTCAGAAGTACTGCGAAAACGATTTGCTTCAGCATGGCTGGTTCCTATCATGGCTAGCACGAGTTCGAAACCCGGCCAGCACGAGTTCGAAACCGGGGCCGCCTCGTTGTATAAACCAGGCCATGCCGATGAACCGCGAGCTGATCGCCATCCTGGCCTGTCCCAAGTGCAAGGGGCCGCTGGAACTGACGCCAGACGAAAGCGCCTTCTTGTGCCGCGCCTGCCGCCTGGTCTACGCCGTGGTCGACGAGATCCCCAACTTCATCGTCGAAGAAGCGCAGCCTCTCGAGGGCTAGTAGATGTTTCGCGATCCCGGCATCGAGACGCTGGGCCGCGCTGACCTGGAGCGGCTGCAGCTTAGCCGCCTGCAGGCGCTGGTGGCCCGGCTGCACGAACGGGTACCGTTCTACCGCGAGCGCTTTGCCGAAGCAGGGGTGACGGCGGCAAGCATCAAGTCGCTGGCTGACCTGCGACGTCTGCCGTTCACCACCAGTGCCGACCTGCGCGACACCTACCCAGCGGGTCTGCTGGCAGTCCCGATGGACGAGGCCCTGCGCCTGCACACCTCGAGTGGCACGACCGGCCGTCCCAAGGCGCTCTTTTTCTCGCCGCGGGATGTGGACAACGCGGCCGAGCTGTGTGCCCGCAGCTTCGTGGCCACCGGCCTGACGGCGCGCGACGTGCTTCAGAACATGATGACCTACGGCCTGTTCACCGGGGCGCTGGTGGCCCACTACGGGGCCGAGAAGATCGGCTGCCTGGTGATCCCGGCCGGCCCCGGCAATTCCGAGAAGCAGCTCGCGCTCATGCAGGACTTCGGCACCACGGCCGTACACCTGACGCCCAGTTTTGCACTGTATTTCGCTGATTTCCTCGACGGAAAAGGTCCGGAGGCGCGCAAGCCGCTCAAGCTGCGCCGGGCCTTCGTGGGCGCCGAGCCATACAGCGTAAAGACGCGCGACAAGATCGAACAGGCGCTGGGCGTCGAGGTCTTCAACTCCTACGGCCTGTCAGAGATGAACGGCCCAGGCGTGGCCTTCGAGTGCGAGAAGCGGGCCGGCATGCACCTTTGGGAAGACCACTTCATTCTCGAGGTCATCGATCCCAAGACCGAAGCGCCGCTGCCCGACGGCGAGTCGGGCGAGCTGGTGTTGACCACCCTATGCCGGGAAGCCATGCCGCTCGTGCGCTACCGCACACGCGATATCACGTCAGTGGTCCCGGGGCCCTGCGCCTGCCGCCGCACCCACCGCCGCCTGGCGCGCATTACCGGCCGCGCCGATGACATGCTGATCGTGCGCGGGGTCAACGTGTACCCGCAGCAGATCGAACACGTGCTCATGGCGATCCCACAGGTGGGCCGCAACTACCTCATCCTGCTCGAGGGCCGCGACGACATGACCGTGCAGGCCGAACTAGCCCACGGTGAATCGGAGATGAACGAGGAGCAGCGGGTCCTGCTGGAAAGCGAGATCGCCGCCCGTCTGCGTTCCGAGATCCTGACCAAGCCCAAGGTCAAGCTGCTGCCACCAGCCAGCCTGCCGGCCAGCGAGGGCAAAGCCAAGCGCGTGATCGACCGCCGGACGCTGTAGCAAGACCTACTGGTGCACGTCGGCGATGGCCGCGAGTTTGCCTGGGCCGTGGCACAGCATGCACTGCTCGGTCTTGGCCTGGGCAACGCTGCGCGCCTCGTAGAACGATCCGCCCATCATCTGCATGTGGGCGATGGCGTCCGCGGCGTCGTGGCAGGAAGAACACACCGCGGTGGTTGGGGAGGTCACCAGGGTTGTCGGCGCGGCCTCGCAGGGGGCGGCGGGCGAGCAGACACAGGGGCTCGCGGTCGAGCAAGCCGTGCCCGTGTACGTGCCCGCGGTCAGGTTGCTGGTCGAGAACGCGTTGCCGTAGTCAGCGCCGTCGGTCTTCACATAGGGCGAGGTAGAAATGTCGGCGGCGATCGCGCCGCTAGCAACCGTGGTCAGCAAGTGGCTGGAAAGTGCGGCAGCGGAGGCAGCCGCGCTGAAATCGTAGGCGCCCGTCACATGGCACTGCTGGCAGTTGTTGAGCACGCCCGGGTAGGTGACCTTGGCGAAGTACGGGTCCGCGTTGTCCGCCGTGCAAGTCGTCGGATAGGTGGTGCCGGGCGGGCAGGCCGCATGCCAGCTGTCGCCGACGGTGCGCTTGCCCGCGCCGTGGATGGCGTGGATGAAGACCTGCGAGCTGGCCGACCAGCCGCTGCTGGTCCGGTTGGGCGTGTGGCAGAAGGAGCATGTCGGTCCATCGTTGCGCTGGCCAGCGTGGAAGGTCGGGTTTGCGCCCAACTGCCCGTGGCAGGCCAGACACTTGCCATTGTCCACGATGGTGCGACGGGCGGTGTACGTCTTGCCGCTGGCCGCATCCTTGCCCACCACCCAGGAATTGGGTGCTGCCACGATGAGACCGCCGCACTTCTTGCCGGCGATGCAGCCTGCAATGACGGTGGAATCGCCGTAGGGGTAGGCGGGCAGGTTGATCTGAGTCAGTGGCGGGGTCGACGACAAACTATAGGTGTAGCCGATGCCGCCGGTGAGCATGGTGGCGCTGTCAGGTATGCTCACGCCGGTCAGGGTAAGCGTGTAGTAGCTGGTGGCCGCATCGAAGGTCAGCGTGCCAGCGCCTGCGCCGGTCGCCGTGCCGTTCCAGATGCTCTTGATGTAGCCGCTTGCGCTGGCGTTGAAGTCCGCGGGCGTGGAGTTGCCGTCCTGAGGCAGGGCGTAGGCGAAGTACGCGCTCGGCGAGTTGACGAAGTTGTCCATCAGATCGGTCACAGTGCCCGCGACATAGGTGTTGAACACGACCGGCGTGCCATCCTTGACGAAACGGAACACGACGCTGGGGTTTTTGTTGGCATCGCGGGTGACACCCTTCACCTGGTAAGTGATCTGAGCGGCTCCGGCAGGCAGCGGCACGCCCGCTGCCGGCAGATAGCCGGCGTTGGTGTTGGCGTTGGTGCCACCAAGCCAGGTGGCCTGCGGGTCAGGCTCAGCGATAGAAACGTGGGATTCCGTAATTCCGACCGACGCCACGGTCTTGGCGCCGGTTATCGGGTGGCAGGTGATGCAGGTCGCGTCGTTCGTCATCGGACCGCCCTTGTGCAGACTACGCCCGGCCGGCGCTGTGGCCGCGAAGCTGACATCGTCGTGGCAGGAACCGCAGGCGCGGCGGCTGGGCCTGGTCTTGAAGTTGTCGGCCTGGGCAACCTTGCGATGGCACTTAGCGCAGTTGCGAACGTCCTGCGGGTAGGTGACTTCGTAGGGCGTTGGCAGCCCAGTGTACTGTCCACCCTTGAGGGTCAGCCCATCGCCCATGTGGATTTTGTGGATGAACACGGGCAGGTTGACGAAGGCCTCGCCGTTCATCGTGACCGCAGTGCCGGTCCAGGCGCCTGTGGTGGCGTCCACCGTACCCGCGGCGTCCAGATCGACCGCGGGCGTGGTCCCGGTCCCCGGGATCGGCGTGAAGCGGCGCTGATCGTTGTGGCAGGCCACGCAGACCCCAACGTCATAGCGGGCCCCGCCGTGGAACGCTCCGGTCCCGCCCGCCTTGGCGCGGAACGATCCGTGACATTCGAGGCACGCGGTGCCGTCGACCTTGTCGTTCTTGCCGGTCACGTCCTTGCCCGTGGCGGGGACGTAGTCCTTGACGAAGTTGACCGGGGCAAAGGGATTGCCTGACTCGGACAGGATGATCGCCAGGCGGTGGGTGGCTTGCGGATCATAGGTGACGCCCGCATCGGTGACCTTGCGCAGGAACGTGTAGGAGTAGGTGCCGTCACCTCTGTCGGTCAGCGCGCCGCTGGTCGTGTTTACCGCAGCGGCGGCAGTCTCGGCGCCGGCCGCGCTGGTGGCATTGGCCGCCATATAGCTGACCCAGGTATCGTTGCCGCTGCCGTTGAGCCCGATGGGTCCGGGCATGGTGGGCACGGGGGCAGTGGGGACCAGCTTGAGTAGGGCGAAACGCAGATCAGCCGGGGGCAGGCCCTTGACCCCATTGCCGCTCACGTCGCTCACCTTGAAC
This sequence comes from Myxococcales bacterium, assembly GCA_003170035.1. GTDB lineage: Bacteria > Myxococcota_A > Polyangia > Fen-1088 > Fen-1088 > Fen-1137. The sequence continues at coordinate 6,934 of PMZX01000489.1, forward strand.
GCGATGACCGGCTGGTTGCTTGCGGGCACGGTCACGCTGGAGACCGCGATCTTGAGATCGAGAGTGGCTTTGCTCGCTGCGCTCATCGTCGTGTAGTCGACCACGGCCTGCTTGACGTTGATTGACTGCGTGCCGCCGTCATCGCCCGGGCAGGTGATGGTCCAGGTGCCGTCGCCGTTGTTGACCACGTTACACGACTCGTCTGAAGTGCCGCTGTCCCTGCCGCTGTCGTTCGGGATGAAGGCCTTGGTGCCGTCCTCGCAGGTTATCTGGCTGCCGCCGTCCACTGTGGAAGCCGAGCAGGACTTGCCGTTGGCCAGCGTCACCGTGCCTCCGTCAGGGCCGCACGAGAGCGTCTTTGTCCCGTCTGCGTTGGCGGTCACGGTACACGACGTTCCATTCTGGCCGTCCTTGCCGTCCGACCCACTACACGCCGCCGCGAAACTCAGTGCGACCAATCCCAGTATCCTTGCCGCATTGCCAACCTTCACTGGTCCTGCTCCTCTTGTTAATTATTCCGGTCGGAAAACACTTCTTAGTCGATTACCATTTGCGCGGAGCGGTAGCAAGCGCAAATATTGTATTCCGAGCGGATTTCTGGGGGACGGTGCGACATCTCACCCCTTGGGTTCGGCGCGCCGAACCAGATACTGAGGGCAGCGGCGGGGTAGGACCGTCGCCATAGGCCCATTCCCACACGGGACGCGGAGCAAGTCAGGGACGAAAGGGATGTCTTGGAAAGGGCGACCCGCAGGCCCTACGGAGTGTAGGGTGCGCCGTCGAGGGTACAGTTGGTGACCACAAAACTCGACGTAGAGTCGATCACCTGGATCCCTGCGGAACTGCTGTCGATCAGGTTGTTGATCGCCACGTGATCCAGAGTCACCGAGTTCTTGGGCATGCCACTCTCGCCGACGATGGCTGCGTCGAAGTTACCCCCTGCGTACTCGATCGTGGTGTAGCCGACTTGCGATCCGCTCGCCGTGCCCTGCAAGAATTCGAGGCCATACCAGCCTTCATCTGTGCTCAAGCCCGATTGGGAGGTGAGCGTAATCGGGTCCTGCGCCGTTCCCTTTGCCACGAGCTTGCCCGAGCCCGACTCGCCCACATAGATCGCTGTGTTGGGACTGAATTTCAGCGTGGCGCCCGCCTCGATGGTGAGCACGCCTCCGTCACGGACATGGATCTCGTCCACCATGTAGGGGCTGCAGGCCTTGGTCAGGGTGAGGCCGTTGGGGTAGTTGGCGGCGGTGACATTGGTGCTAGTGAGAGTGCAGCTCGCGCTGCCACCCGTGGACGTGGTGCCGCCCGTGGACGAGCCGCCGGACCCAGTCGC
>PMZX01000489.1:8286-27095 GCA_003170035.1 Myxococcales bacterium
GCTGGTTGAACCGCCGGCGCTGCTTGTTCCGCCCGTGACGGTCGTTCCGCCGGCGCTGGTTGTCCCGCCGCTGACGGTTGAGCTGCTGGTCAAACCACCGCTGGCAGTCGTTCCGCCGGTGCTGGTTGTCCCGCCGCTGAAGGTTGAGCTGCCGCTCGAACCGCCGCTGGCAAACGTTCCACCGGTGCTGGTTGTCCCGCCTCTCACGGTTGAGCTGCTGCTCGAACCGCCGGTTGCAGTCGTTCCGCCGGTGCTGGTTGAACTGGCGCTAACGGTTGTCCCGCCGCTGGCGGTCGTTCCGCCGCTCTTGCTCGCGCCGCCACTGCTGCTCGTGCCACCCGTAGCACCGCTGTTCGTGCCGTTACTGCTACTGCAGCCCAAGAGACAAAGCGGTGCTGCCACCAAGGCCAGAGTCAAGAATCGCATGCTGACGGTGATCATCGAGAAGAGCCCTTTCTGTCGACAGGACATTGCCGTGCACTTGCTGAAGAGGACACATTCTACACGCCTCAAAGCCGCTGGCCCAGCGGGCGTGGTCCCCGACGGAAGCACGCACCTAGCGCAACCGCGTGCGTGAAACGAGAGTCTCCGTACGCAGATGCCTCCGGGAGAGCAGCGAACTATTATCTCAAATACTTGGCCAGGCCGATGTTCTGGTCCTTCATGGCTTTGACAACAAGACCAGCGAGCTGTTCTCCGCCCGGAAGGTTGGTGTGCGTCGCGTCGCTCCCATTCGCGTGGTATGTCATCGCCACGGTCTTGGTCTTGCAAACGTTGTCGTACCAATCGGACGANNCGAGCGGGAGGAGAGACAAGAATTGCGTTGACTCCCGCGGCCTTTGCGTCGTTCACGTACTTCGTGAGGTTCGCCTGGACCGTGCTGTCCGCCACCCCTTTGTCGTTGTGACCGAATTGGATAATCGCCCAGTCTCCCGTCGTCCACTTCGACTTGATGGCGCCCCAGAAATTGGAAGATCCGTAGAAGCTGGAAGAGCTGGCCCCGCTGTTGGCGTAGTTGGCAATTCCGACCGGAGGCGCAAAATACTCCGGCAGCATCTGGCCCCAGCCGCCAAAGGCGCCGCCGGTCTGGTCGCAGGTGGTGGAGTCGCTGGCGATGTAGACCATGACCGGCTTGGTTGCAGTTCCGGCCAGCGCATATCCGATGGCCGAAACCTGCGGGTTCTTGCCGGAGAAGAACAAGTCTAGCCCCGGGTATCCGCCCGGTCCGCCAGCATGCTGTGGCTGCCCTTCCATTGCTCGCACGTTGACCACGAATGCATATGTCAGAGACTGGCCTGCGGTGGTGGTCACCGACTGCAAGAGGCCTCGGCTCGATTCCGCACTGACATATGTATCACCGGCGGCGGCGCCGCCGAGAGTCACGGTCACGACGTAGTTCCCCGCCGCGCTCGTGGCCTCTGCCGTAGGGGTAGTCTCAGAGGTGTTGTAGCTGGTACCGCCGAAGAGGCACTCGATGCAGACATTCCCCGCGGGCTGGCCGGCGCACGCATTGTCAGCACCTCCTACCGCTACCTTCTGGCACTTGGCGTAGTTGTCTGCAGTTGGCGCGGGATAGCCAGCCGGGACTCCGGTCGCTGGGGGAGGGGCCCCGCCCGCGCTTCCGCCCGTGGCGCCGGTGCTGCCGCCGACCGCGCTTCCGCCGGTCGCACTGCTTCCACCGGTCGCGCTGCTGCCGCCAGCTCCGCCTCTACCTCCTGTCGGCCCTGTCGTGCCGCCTCTGCCGCCCGTGGTCCCTCCGGTCGCAGTGTTTCCACCAGGTGCGGACGTTCCGCCCATCGCCGTGGACCCGCCGGTAACGGCGGACCCGCCCGTGGGGGTGGACCCGCCCGTGGCCGTCGTGCCGCCGGTCCTAGACGTGCCGCCCGTAGCCGTCGTGCCGCCGACCGGGGAGGTGGTGAGCGGGACGGTTGTTCCGCCCACTGCGGAGGTAGTGACCGGGGTCGTTGTTCCGCCCACTGCGGAGGTAGTGACCGGAACTGTTGTTCCGCCAGTTGGAGAGGTAGTCACCGGGACCGTTGTGCCACCCGCCTGGGACGTGTTGCCCCCTGCCGGAGTGCCGGCTGGCGGCGCTACGGTCGTGCCGCCGCCCCCACCCGGCGATCCGCCTGTGCTCGGCAGCGTGCCTCCACCACCGGGCTGCGTGGTTCCGGGGGAGTTGCTTCCTGAGCAGGCCATCAGACCGACAAGTGCGAACAATGGGAGCAGTGAACAACGTCGTGTGTTAGGCATGGTTCTCCTTTTGCTACAGGATAAGTGGCGGTTCCTTCACTCTGCGGCTCAGGGTATCTCATTCTTTCAACACGCGCAGGTCGGAAGATGGGACTCGACCGCCGCAAGTCGTTGATATGGGAACCCTCAAAAGGTTCCCAAACCCTGCGATGGTGCGCGGCGAGCAAAGCTCGCCGGCTCCCCACGCGACTGGCAAGGAAGACCGCGGACGCGCGAGTGCCCGAAGGGCGCTACGCTACCTGGCCGCCAAGCCGAGCAGGCGTGTCAGCAAGCCGGCAGGATANNACGAGACCAGCCAGCGCCTCTGCGCCTGGGAGATTGGTATGCGTTTGGTCGGTCCCGCCCGCGTGGTATGCCGTCAGCACCTGCGTCTTGGTCATACCAAGACCATCGTACCAGGCAGTTGAGAGGGCCGTGAGATCAATGTAGGGCACTCCCTTTGCCGCAGCGGCCGCTTTTGCCGCCGCTGCATGAAGGCTGGATTGATCACCGATTGGGATGGCGGTGGCGCGAGCGGGAGGAGAGACAAGAAGCGCGTTCACCTTCGCGGCCTGCGCGTCGGACACCATGCCCTCGAGGTTCGACTGGACCGCGGAGTCCGCGGTCCCTTTGTCGTTGTGTCCAAATTGGATAATGACCCAGTCGCCCGCGGTCCACTTCGACGTGATGTCGCCCCAATGGCCGAAGTTGGAGCTTGCGCCGCTATTGGCATAGTTGGCAATCGCAACCGGTGGTCCGAAGAATTCAGGCAGCATTTGACCCCAGCCCCCGTAGCCGCCACCGGTCTGGTCGCAGCACGTGGAGTCGCTGGCCATGTAGACCACGATCGGCTTTGTCGCCCCCGTGCCGAGAGCGTATCCAATGGCGGAAACCTGCGGGTTCTTGCCGGAGAAGAACAGATCCAATCCTGGATATCCGCCCGGCCCGCCGGCATGCTGGGGCTGCCCTTCCATCGCTCGCACATTGACCGCGAACGCATAGGTGAGAGATTGACCCGCACTGGTGGTCACGGACTGCAAGAGGCCTCGGCTCGATTCTGCACTGACGTACGTGTCACCGGCAGCGGCACCACCAAGCGTAACGGTCACGACATAGTTTCCCGCCGCGCTCGTGGCCTCTGCCGTAGGGGTAGTCTCAGAGGTGTTGTACGCGGTGCCACCGAAGAGGCATTCGATGCAGACATTCCCCGCGGGCTGGCCGGCGCACGCGTTGTTGGTGCCTATCGCTACCTTCTGGCACTTGGCGTAGTTGTCTGCAGTCGGCGCGGGATAGCCAGCCGGGACTCCGGTCGCTGGGGGAGGGGCCCCTCCCGCGCTCCCGCCCGTAGCCCCGGTGCTACCGCCGGCCGCGCCTCCGCCTGTGGCACTACTGCCGCCGGATCCGCCCCTGCCTCCCGTCGGTCCGGTCGTACCACCCCTGCCTCCCGCAGCACCTCCGGTCGGAGTACTTCCGCCGATCGCGGATGTCCCGCCCGAACCCGCGGACCCGCCCGCGGCCGTTGTTCCGCCAGTCCTAGAGGTCCCACCCGTGGCCGGTATTCCGCCGGTTGCGGAGTTGCCGCCCGTTGTTCCTCCGACGGTGGAGGTGGTGACCGGAACGGTCGCTCCGCCGGCCGCAGAGGTGGTTGCCGGGGTCGTTGTGCCACCGGCTGGGGTGCCCCCTGCCGGAGTGCCGGCTGCCGGTCCAGCGGTCGTGCCGCCGCCCCCAGTTGGTGAACCGCCTGTGCTTGGCGGCGTGCCTCCTGTAGCGGGCTGCGTGCTTCCAGGGGAGTTGCTTCCTGAGCAGGCCATCAAGCCGACAAATGCGAACAGTGGGAGCAATGAACAGCGTCGCGTGGTGGTCATTAGTTGTCCTCACCTTGGTAGGGGAGGTTGCCCACCTTGCGGGTCTAATATATTTCGCCCCTGCCACGATGCTCTTGCGCAAGGTTGAGCAAGTCTTCAAGCGGGCCGGCAAGATGTCTGATATGTATGCCACCGCACAAGGAGAACATCCGGAGATTATTCTTGACTTCGTAGGCACGAACGCCCATATCATTGTTACGTAGCTGTGAAACGTGTAACAGCGTTTAGGAATTCACAACAATGACGATCAGACGGCCGAGCGCGCAGCGGAAGTTGGGTAGGAGGACGGTTTCGGAGTTGGTCGTGGTTCGGTTGATTCTCTATCGGCGCATCCTGCGTGACCTGGCCTTCTCAGGCACGCGCTATGTGTTTTCGCACCAGCTGGCGGCGCTAGCCGACGTGACGCCCGAACAACTGCGGCGGGATCTCATGAACGTTCGCTACGAGGGCAGCCCGACCCGCGGATACGAAGTGGTGGTCCTGGAAGAACGCATCGGCGCGTTTCTGGACCCACCCACCACGCAGGCGGTGGCGCTGGTCGGTGTCGGCAACCTGGGCCGCGCCCTGTTTGCCTACTTCTTGGGCCGCCGACCCTTGCTTCAGATCGTCGCCGCCTTTGACATCGATCCGTCCAAGGTGGATCGCATGATCAACGGTTGTCCGTCGTACCACATCAGCGAGGCCCGGACGGTCATGCGCGACAAGGGGATCAACGTCGCCATGATCGCAGTGCCGGCCGCGGCTGCGCAGAGCGTGGCTGACACCCTGGTCGAAGCGGGGGTGCGCAGCCTGCTCAATTTCGCCGACGTCCGCCTACGCCTGCCGCCGGACGTGTACGTCGAGCATATCGACATCGGCGTCACACTGGAAAAGGTGGCGTTCTTTGCGCGGCGGCCGGCCGCAACCAAGGCCCCGGGCACCCCATGAAGCCGACCGACCTGTCTCTAGTCAGCACGATTCGAGAGCGCTGTCGCGTCTGCTACACCTGCGTGCGCGAGTGCCCGGCCAAGGCCATCCGCATAGCAGGAGGCCAGGCCGAGGTCATCCCATCGCGCTGCATCGGTTGCGGGTCGTGCGTGTTGGTGTGCAGCCAGGGAGCCAAGCGCGTGCTCAGCTCAGTCGAGGATGTGAATAGGCTCTTGCACAGCGGAGCGCGCGTGGCGGCGTGTGTGGCGCCCAGTTTTCCGGCGGAGATCGGCGAGCGTGACGTGCGGCAAATGGTGGGGGCGTTGCGCCGCCTGGGTTTCTCGCTGGTGTGCGAGGTGGCGTTCGGCGCCGACCTGGTGGCCCACGCCTATCGCGACCTGTTGGCCCAGCGACCGAGCGACAATTTCATCGCCACCGCCTGTCCGGCCATNNGCGCGGGCCTTGCGCGCGCGCTACGGCGCCGACACCAAGATTGTATTCATCGGGCCCTGCATCGCCAAGAAGGGCGAGGCAGCCACCCTGACCGGCCTTGATCGCGTCGACGCGGTGCTGACCTTCCGCGAGCTGCGGGACATGTTGGATTCCGCCGGGATCGCGATGAGCGAGACCACCCTGTCGGACTTCGACCCGCCCCGCGCGGGCCTGGGCGGTGTGTTTCCCCTCCCGCGCGGCAGTCTGCAAACCGCGGGCATCGAGGAGGATCTGACCTCCAACGACGTGGTGTCGGCCGACGGGCGCGCGGCGTTTCCCGAAGCCCTGCAGGAGTTTTCTACCGGCGCGCTCAATGTCCACCTGCTCGAGTTGCTCTGCTGCCGTGGGGGCTGCGTGATGGGCGCGGGCATGAGCGTCGAGTTGCCGCCCTTTGCCCGGCGCGCCCACGTCAGCCGCCAGGTGCAGAGCCAGCGCGCGAGCTTCGATCGCGCGGCGTGGTCGGTGGAGATGGAACAGCTGCGCGATCTGCCCATCGGCCGCAGTTTCCAGACGGCCAGCCAGAGCATGCCCACGCCATCCGCCGACGAGATCCGCACCATCATGATCGAGATGGGAAAGGTCGGCCCCGACGATGAGTTGAATTGCGGGGCCTGCGGCTACGACACCTGCCGCGCCCACGCGGTGGCCATCTTCCACGGGCTGGCCGAGGACGAGATGTGCCTGCCCTACACCATCGAGCGGCTGAAGAAGACGGTGCAGAAACTGGACCTGTCCAACACCAAGCTGGCCAGCACGCAACAGGCGTTGGTCCAGGCGGAGAAACTGGCCAGCATGGGTCAGTTGGCGGCCGGCATCGCGCATGAGGTGAACAACCCGCTCGGCGTCGTGCTGCTCTACGCGCACGTCTTGCTCGAATCGTGTGACAAGGATCTGCCCCAGGCGAAGGACCTTGCGATGATTGTCGAGCAGGCCGACCGCTGCAAGAAGATCGTGTCCGGACTGCTCAACTTCGCTCGCCAGAACAAGGTCGTGCTGCTGCCGACCAAGATCGCCGATCTGGTGTCGCGCTCGCTGCGCGGGGTGGTGCCACCCGTCGGCATCGAGGTGGTGGTCGACCATCAAGATCCCACAGCCTCGGCCGATCTGGATGCGGATCAGATCAGGCAGGTACTCACCAACCTGCTCACCAATGCGGTGGCCGCCATGCCTGCGGGCGGTCGGCTCACCGTGCGCAGCGGAGCCAACCAGGAACAAGTCTGGTTTGCGGTCGAGGATACGGGCATGGGAATCCCCAAAGAGAACATGAAGCGCGTCTTCGAGCCGTTCTTCACCACCAAGCAGATGGGGCGTGGCACCGGGCTGGGCCTGGCCGTGAGCTACGGCATCGTCAAAATGCACCGGGGCAACATCCGGCTCAAGTCGAACGCCGATGCATCGGCTGGACCGACGGGCACGACCTTCACCGTGACGCTGCCGCGCTTCGAGCGGCGCGAAGAATCCATGAGTTTCTTGGCGCCCGAGGATGAAGGGCGCGAGGACGCTCGATGACGACCACGTTTTTCAACCACCCGAAAGCCCGCGTCTGCTCTCGGACGCGTTTCCCCGGGGAAGAAGTACGGAGTATCCCCTGCCCATGAACGCGGCATTGAAGCAGAACGTGATCACGGAGAACTTGGAGGCTGGCCCCATGGACACGTTGCGTGTGTTGGTCATAGACGACGAACTCGGGATGCGAGCCGGGGCGTCGCGTGTGCTCGACGGGTTTCGTGTGGCCTTGCCCGACACCGACGGGCACGTGTGCCTGGAGGTCGCGCATGCGGAGAGCGGCGAAGAGGGATTGGAGAAGATGGAGACGCGCAAGTTCGACATCGTCTTGCTCGACCACAAGCTGCCCGGAATGTCCGGCCTCGATGTGCTGGAGCGGCTCAATCAAAGACACGACGATGCCCTCGTCATCATGATCACGGCGTACGCTTCGCTCGACGTGGCGGTCAGCGCCACCAAGCGGGGNNGCGGCCCGTCACCACGTTCTGCGTTGGCAGGCGCGCAAATTGGCGCAGGAGAAGCGTCAGGTTCGCTTCCAGTTCTTGTCGGTGCTGGTGCACGAACTCAAGGCGCCTCTCGTGGCAGTGGAGGGGTACCTGCGCCTCTTGCAGGAAGGCGCCGCGAGCGATCCGGAGACGGCAGCGCGCGCGGTGGACCGCAGCCTGGTGCGTCTCGACGGCATGCGGAAGCTGATCGTGGACCTGCTTGATCTGACGCGTATCGAGTCGGGCCAGAAGGTGCGCGAATTTGCCCTGGTCGATGTAGTCGAGGTGGCGCGCGCAGCGATTGAAACCGCGCTGCCTGCGGCGCGGGAGCGCGCCATCACGATCGAGATGCACGCCCCTGAGCTGGTGGTCCTGCAGGCCGACCGGGGCGAGATCGAGATCATGCTCAACAACCTGGTGTCCAATGCGGTGAAGTACAACCGCGACGGCGGCCGGGTCGACGTGACGGTTTCAGGTACGCCCCAGGGCGCGACCCTTGAGGTGAACGATACGGGCATTGGCATGACCAAGGAGGAGACCGCCAAGCTCTTCGGCGAATTCGTGCGCATCAAGAACGCCAAGACCCGCAACATCATGGGCAGCGGGTTGGGGCTGTCGATCGTGCGCAAGCTGGCCACCCTGTACGGGGGCGACGTCACGGTTGCCAGTCAGCCCGACGTGGGCACGACTTTCACCGTGCACCTGTCGGCGGCCACCACGGGAAATGACGTCGGGTAGAGAGAATACACATGCACGACACCTTGGGATTTGTGGATGAAAGCGAAATCGGCCGCGTACTGGCGGCACCGCCGAGCAAGGACGCGGGGCAGGTGCGCGCGGTGCTGGCCAAGGCCCGCGGCCTGGCCGGGCTCGGCATGCAGGACGTGGCCACACTGGCCGCCGTGAGCGATCCCGAGTTGCTGGGAGAAGTCTTTCATACCGCGCGCGCGGTGAAGGATCAGATCTACGGACCGCGGCTGGTGCTGTTTGCGCCGCTCTACGTGTCCAATCTGTGCGCCAACGATTGCACCTATTGCGCTTTCCGTGCGCGCAACAAGCAGGTCAAGCGCCGGGCGCTGTCACAGGACGAGATCCGCCGCGAGGTGGAGATCCTGGTCGACCAGGGCCACAAGCGCGTCTTGCTGGTGGCCGGCGAGTCGTATCCGCACCAGGGCTTCCAGTACGTGCTCGACTCCATTGCCACGATCTACAGCGTGAAACGAGGCAAGGGCGAAATCCGGCGCGTGAATGCCAACGTCGCGCCCTTGACGGTGGATGAATTCCGCGCNNCTCAAGGGCGCGGGCATCGGCACCTACCAACTGTTCCAGGAAACCTACCATCACGCGACCTACCAAAGTGTTCACCTGGCGGGAAAGAAGCAGGACTACGACTGGCGGGTCTCTGCCATGGACCGCGCCATGGAAGCTGGGATCGACGACGTGGGCATCGGCATCCTGTTCGGCCTGGCTGATTGGCGCTTCGAGATCCTGGCGCTGATGCAGCACATTCGCCACCTGGAGGCGCGTTTCGGCGTCGGCCCCCACACCATCAGCGTGCCACGCCTGGAGCCGGCCATCGGATGCGACATAGCCGCGAGCCCGCCGCACGCGGTGTCCGACATCGACTTCCGCAAGATCGTCGCGATTCTGCGTCTGGCAGTGCCCTACACCGGCATCATCATGTCCACCCGCGAGACCCCCAACATCCGGCGCGAGACGTTCGCCCTGGGTGTGTCGCAGATCTCCGCCGGCAGCCGCACCAATCCAGGCGGCTACGCCGAGGCCGAGGCCAACCCCGCACTATCTAGCCAGTTCCAGCTTGGCGATCATCGCGCTCTCGACGAGGTGGTGCGCGACGTGGCGTCGATGGGCTACGTTCCGTCCTTCTGCACCGGCTGCTACCGGCTGGGACGCACCGGTCAGGACTTCATGGACCTGGCCAAGCCAGGCGCGATCAAGCTCCATTGCGATCCCAACGCGCTCTCGACCTTCACCGAGTATCTGGAGGACTACGCCGGCCCGGAAACACGCAGCGTGGGTGAAGCCTTGGTGGGCAGCACGCTCGACAACATGGACGCGCGCCAGCGGGAGATCTCCCAGGCTCTGGTGCGCAAGGTGAAGGGCGGCAAGCGTGACGTCTTCGTGTGAGGNNCGGGGGCGCTCTATGGCGTGCACACGCTACGGGCGTTGGAGAATTTTCCGCTGGCTGGGCGGCCGGTACACCGGGCCCTGGTGCGTGCCTTCGGCGCGGTGAAGGGGGCGTGTGCGCTCACCAATCAGCGGCTGGGCGCGTGGGCCGCGGATCCGGCCAAGGGCGACGCCATCGTCGCGGCCTGTGCCGAGATGGCGGACGGGCAACTCGACCAGCATGTGGTGGTGGATGCCCTGCAAGGTGGCGCGGGCACCAGCACCAATATGAACGTCAACGAGGTGTTGGCCAATCGGGCGCTGCAGATCCTGGGCGAGCCGCTGGGGCACTACCAGCGCGTGTCGCCGCTCGACGACATCAACCTGCACCAGTCGACCAATGACACTTTTCCGACGGCCATGCGGGTGGCGGGCCTGTGGCTGCTGGCCATGCTGGAAAAGGAAGTTGTGGCATCTGCAGGAGGCCTTTCAGCAGAAGGAGAAAGACCTTCGCCCACATCGTGAAAGTCGGTCGCACCGAGATGCAGGACGCCGTCCTCATCACCTTGGGCCGGGAGATGGGAGCCTACGCCGAGGCACTGGCGCGCGACCGGTGGCGAATCTACAAGTGCACGGAACGTCTGCGCGTGGTGAATCTCGGGGGCACGGCCATCGGCACCGGCCTGGGCGCGCCGCGGACCTTCATCTTTCAGGTGGTGGACACGCTCTCGCAGTTGACCGGGCTCAGTGTGGCGCGCGCAGAAAACCTTGTCGAGGCCACGCAGAACGCGGATGTGTTTGCCGAGGTTTCCGGGATCCTCAAGGCCTGCGCGGTAAACTTGTCGAAGATCTCGTCTGACCTGCGTCTGCTTTCGTCCGGCCCCGACGCGGGACTGGGCGAGATCAAGTTGCCCATGCGCCAGGCCGGCTCGTCGATCATGCCGGGCAAGGTGAATCCTGTGATCGCCGAGGCCACCAGTCAGGCGGCCATGCTGGTGATGGCTCACGACGCCGCCATTGCGCAGGCCTGCGCGGCGGGCAGCCTCGAGTTGAATCCGTTCCTGCCTCTCGTCGCCCACTGTCTGCTCGACAGCCTGGACCTGCTTGCCAGGGCCGCGCGGATCCTGTGCCGCTTCTGCGTCGAAGGCATGACCGCCGACGAAGAACGTTGTCGCGCGCATGTGAACGCCTCGACCGCCGTGGTCACCGCGTTGGTTGCGCGCCTGGGCTATGAGGCCGCAAGCGCCATCGCACGCAAGGCGAGCGAGCGTCGCTCTACTATTCGNNCCTGAGGCGAAGCTGTCCACGCCCAAGGGCATGCGGTTGCACGTCGGGATCTTTGGCCGGCGCAACGTGGGCAAGTCCAGTTTGCTTAATGCGATCGTGCGCCAGCATGTGTCGCTGGTGTCGGAGGTGGCGGGAACCACGACCGACCCGGTCGAGAAGCCCATGGAGCTTCTCCCGCTGGGTCCTGTGCTGTTCATCGACACGGCCGGCATCGACGACGAAGGCGCGCTGGGCGATCTGCGCGTGAAACGCACGACCGAGGTGTTCGACCGGACCGACCTGGGTTTGGTGGTGGCGGCGGGCGAATGGGGCCCATTCGAAGAAGCGCTGGTGCGCGAGATGCGGGCGCGCGGAGTCCCGCTGGTCGTGGTGTTCAACAAGTCGGATGTCGCGGCTGCCGCGTCCGTTCAGCTTGCGGCTTTGCGCGAACGAGGACTGTGCACGGTCGAGACCAGCGCGGTCACGGGCGTCGGGCTTCTGGATCTGCGACAGGCGCTGCTCACGCAAGCGCCGGCGGATCATCTCGACAGCCGTCCTATCGTCGCCGATCTGGTCGGCCCGGGCGAACTGGCCGTGCTGGTGGTTCCCATCGACAAGGAAGCGCCCAAGGGCCGCCTGATCCTGCCGCAGGTGCAGGTGCTGCGCGATCTGCTGGATCACGATGCGTTCGGCCTGGTGGTGAAAGAGCGCGAGTTGCGCGCCGCCCTGGACGGTTTGCGCGCACCGCCCCGGCTGGTCATCACCGACTCACAGGCTTTCCTGAAGGTGGCGGCGGATACGCCGGCCACGGTGCCGCTGACCAGTTTCTCGATCCTGTTTGCGCGCCTCAAGGGCGATCTGGTGGCCCAGGTGGAAGGTGCCCTGGCCATCGAGCGACTGCGTCCCGGCGATCGCGTGCTGGTCGCCGAGGCCTGCGCGCATCACCCCATCGGGGAAGACATCGGCCGGGTGAAGATTCCGCGCTGGCTCACGCAGTATGTGGGCGGCCATCTCGACTTCCACACCGTGCAGGGACACGACTTTCCGGCGGATCTGTCCTGCTATCGGCTCATCGTCCATTGCGGCTCCTGCACGCTGAACCGGCGTGAAGTCCTGGGCCGCATCCTGCGCGCACGCGCGGCCGGCGTGCCGTTTACCAACTACGGCCTGTGCATCGCCTACAGCCTGGGGATCTTTGCCCGCGCCCTGGCTCCCTTTCCGGCGGCGCAGGACGTGCTTGTTCGCCATGAACAGACTCGACACCATACTGGACAAGGATAGGCTCGACCCGGACGATCTGGCCGTCTTGCTCGGCGCAGACACGCCGGCGAAACAGGCGTCCGTGCTGGATGCGGCCTACGCGGTCAAGATCCGCGAGGTCGGCCCGGTCGTCTATTTTCGCGGGCTCTTCGAGCTGTCGAACTTGTGCAGCAAAGACTGCCTGTACTGTGGCATCCGGCGCAGCAATCAGAAGCTCGAGCGCTACACCATTCCGATCGACGAGATTCTCAGCGGTGCGCGCTGGGCCTGGGAGCAAGGGTATGGTTCTGTGGTCCTGCAATCCGGCGAGCGCAGCGATCCGGCCTTCGTGGATCTGATCACGGAGCTGGTGACCAAGATTCGCGCGCTGTCGCACGACCAACTGGCGATTACCTTGTCAGTGGGCGAGCAGTCCGAGGAAACCTACCGCACCTGGTTCAAGTCCGGCGCTGAACGCTACCTGTTGCGCATCGAAACCAGCGACCCTGAGTTGTACCGTCGCCTTCACCCTGCGGATCACAGCTGGGAGCGCCGCCGCGATTGTCTGCGCCTGCTCCACAGCATCGGCTATCAGCTCGGCTCGGGCGTGATGATCGGCCTGCCCGGCCAGAGCGTCGAGCAACTGGCCCGCGACATTCTGTTTTTCGAGCAAGAGAGGGTCGTCATGATCGGCATGGGGCCGTTCATCCCGCACGCCGATACGCCCTTGCGCGATGCGATCCGTAACTTCGCCTGGAAACGGCACGCGCAACTGGCGCTGGCCTTGCGCACGATTGCAGTCACGCGTCTGTACCTGCCGGACGTGAATATTGCGGCCGCGACCGCGCTGCAGGCCCTGGCGCCCAATGGCCGGGAGCAGGGGCTCATGGCCGGAGCCAACGTCATCATGCCCAACCTGACCGACCCGAAATACCGGAGCGCTTACCAGCTCTATGACGGCAAGCCGTGCGTGGACGAATCGGCCACGCAGTGCCGCGGCTGTCTCGAAGGTCGTATCGCCAGCTTGGGAGAGACCATCGGCTTTGGCCAGCGTGGGGATTCGCGGCGCTTCCTTCGTCGCAATGCCGCCGGCGCAGATGGAGCTGCGAGTTGCTAGAAAACCTATCTAATTGCAACCACTTACGCGTTCGTTTGGGAACAGGAATTTGTATTGTGATTCACGAAAAGGCTTCTTGACGAAGAACGCCTGAGGATGATACCCTCATCGTGAACGATTTCACAGCGTGACAGAAGTAACAAGAAGGATCTGGTGAGATGACAACAGTCACACAGGACATTCAGCCCATCCTCAAGAAGTATCCGAATGCCCACCGCGACTCCTTGATCACGATCTTGCAGGAGGTGCAGGACGCGCAGGGGTACGTGTCGAAGGAGTCGGTCATCGCGATTGGCCAGCACTTGCGCCTGCCCGCCAGCAAGGTGTTCGGCGTTGCGACTTTCTACAACCAGTTCCGCTTCCATCCCACCGGCAAGTTCCACGTGCAGGTGTGCCGGGGCACCGCCTGCCACGTGAAAGGATCGCTGTCCNNTGTGGCCTGTCTCCGGTGATGTGTGTGAACGGTGAGTTCTTCGCCCGCATGACGCCGACCCGGGCGCGCAAGCTCCTCGACGGCTGTCGCAAAGAGGCGGTGCAGTCATGACCACCATGCCCAAGTCGCTCTTCGCTCCGCTCGAGGTTTCGACCAAGCCCGATCCGATTGTCCTGGAGTACCTGAAGGCGGGCGGCGCGGCCAAGGACGGCGAGCAGGAAGCCTACCTGGCCAAGCTTCGCCGTGATGTCGTCAGCAAGCCGGTCATCTATCTCGGCATGGGAACCTGTGGCATGGGCGCCGGCGCCGGCAAGGTCAGCAAGGCGGTTCGCCAGTACCTGGACGCCAACCGCAAGGACGTCGAGCTCGTCGAGGTTGGTTGCATCGGCATGTGCGCGTTCGAGCCCATGCTGGACGTGCAGATGCCGGGCAAGCTCCGCCTGTCGTTCATGCAGGTTTCGCCCGAAAACGTCGCCGGCATCCTGGACGGCGTGTTCGCGGGCAAGATCCCGACCGCGAATCTGGTCGGTCAGTTCCGTGCCGGCCCGGCCGAGGCGTGGGCCGGCCTGCCCTATCTGGACGAGCACGCCTTCTTCAAGCCGCAGTTGCGTTGGGTGCTGGAATTCTCGGGCATCATCGATCCCGGCAGCATCGAGGAGTACATCGCGCGCGGCGGATACAAGACCTTCCTCGAAACCATTCGCAGCAAGACCCGCGAGGCGGTGTGCGAAGCCGTCGAGAAGAGCGGGCTGCGTGGCCGGGGCGGCGGTGGCTTCCCCACCGGCCGCAAGTGGAAGATGGCGCTGGCTCAGGCCAGCGACCAGAAGTACCTGATCTGCAACGCGGATGAAGGCGATCCCGGAGCCTTCATGGACCGCGCGCTGATCGAGAGCGATCCGCACAAGCTGCTGGAGGGCATGCTGATCGGCTCCTACGCCATCGGCGCCAAGGACGCCTACGTCTACATTCGGGCGGAATACCCGCTGGCCGTGCAGCGTCTGCGCGAGGCCATCGCGCGCGCCACCGCCTACGGCCTTGTCGGCGACAACATCATGGGCAGCGGGTTCAATCTACAGTTCCACATCAAGATGGGCGCCGGAGCGTTCGTGTGTGGCGAGGAAACCGCGCTCATGCACAGCATCGAAGGCCGGCGCGGCATGCCGCGTCCGCGGCCTCCCTACCCGGTGCAGAGCGGCCTGTTCGCCAAGCCCACGGTCATCAACAACGTCGAGACCCTGGCCAACGTCCCGGTGGTCATGCGCAAGGGCGCCGAGGGCTACGCTTCCGTCGGTACCGCCACCAGCAAGGGCACCAAGATCTTCGCACTCAGCGGAAAGATCCAGCGCGCGGGTCTGGTCGAGGTGGCCATGGGAACCTCGCTGCGCACCGTGATCTTNNAAGAAGTTCAAGGCGGTGCAGATTGGCGGTCCCTCGGGCGGCTGCATCCCGCCGCAGTTGCTCGACACGCCCATCGACTACGAAACCCTGAAGGGCGCTGGCGCCATCATGGGCTCGGGCGGCTTGGTGGTGCTGGACGAGACCACCTGCATGGTGGACTTCGCCAAGTTCTTCATGGAGTTCATCCAATCCGAAAGCTGCGGCAAGTGCATCCCCTGTCGCGAGGGCACGCGCCGCATGCTGGAGATCCTCGACGCCATCACGCGGCCCCGGCGCAAGGAAGAGAACATCGATGCGCTGGTCCGCTTCCAGGGCATCATGCGCTTGGCGGAATTGGCCGAGACCATCAAGATCACCAGCCTGTGCGGCCTGGGGCAGACCGCGCCCAACCCGGTGCTGTCGACCCTGCGCTGGTTCCGCGACGAATACGAAGCGCATGTCTTCGACCGGAGCTGCCCGGCGGGTGCGTGCAAGGATCTGGTGGGTGCGCCCTGTCAGAACACCTGCCCGGTGGGCACGGAAGCCTGGCGCTACGTCGCGCACATCGCGCGCGGCGAGTACGCGGAGGCTTATCGAGTCATCCGCAGCGCGAACCCGTTCCCCTCGGCCTGCGCGCGCGTGTGCGATCACCCCTGCGAATCGATGTGCCGCGCGGGCGCCACCGGCGGCGAGCCGATCGCGGTGCGCACCCTGAAGCGCTTCATCGTGGATCGGGTGGCTCCCGACAGCTACAAGCAACTGGTCAAGCCCGCGGGGGCCAACGCGCCCAAGATCGCAGTCATCGGTGCAGGCCCGTCGGGGCTGACCGCGGCCCACTACCTGGGCGCGCTGGGTAATCGGGTCACCGTGTTCGAACGCGAATCCAAGCCCGGCGGCATGTTGGTCTCGGCCATTCCCGAGTACCGCCTGCCGCGCGAGACGTTGCAGAAGGAGATCGACTCCCTGCTCAACGTCAACGTCGAGCTCAAGCTCAATCAAACCCTGGGCAAGGACTTCACCATCGACTCGTTGATGGACAAGGACGGCTACAAGGCGGTGTATGTGGCCACCGGCGCGCACGAGAGCAAGAAGCTCGGGGTGCCCGGCGACAATGCCGAGGGCGTGCTCCCCAGCATCAAGTTCCTCAAGTCCTACAACCTGGAAGGCAAGCACCTAGCCAAGGGTCGGGTGGGAATCGTCGGCGGCGGCAACTCCGCCATCGACGCTGCCCGCGTCGCCTTCCGCCAGAAGGGCGTGACCGGCGTGACCGTGTTCTACCGTCGCACACGCGCCGAAATGCCGGCCTACGGCGAGGAGATCGAGGCCGCTTTGGCCGAGGGCATCGTGCTCAAGCCGCTGGTGGCTCCGCTTGAGGTCGTGGTCAAGGACGGCAAGCTCAGAGGAGTGAAGTTCATCAACAACGAGCTGGGCCCGCTCGACGATTCAGGCCGCCAGCAGCCGGTGCCGATTCCCGGTTCGGAACACGTCGTGGATCTGGACACGCTCATCGTGGCCATCAGCGAGAAGCCAGAGGCAGGCGGGCTCGGGGATCTGAAGGCCACGCGCTGGGGAACCGTGACGGTGAACCCCGAATCATTCACCACCAGTCGGCCCGGCGTGTTCGCCGGAGGCGACGTCACCTCGGGCCCCAGCACGGTGATCAAGGCAATCGCCGCAGGCAAGAGCGCGGCGGTCATGCTGCAGAACTTCGTCAGCGGCAAGCTGCTCAAGCAGTTGCCCAAGGTGAAGTTGCCTTCCTTCTACGTCGAGCCGGTACAAGTGGCGGGAGAGGAAGAAGAAGGCGATGTCATGGCAGCGCGGGTGCAGCAACCCCACCTGCCGGTCGAGAAGCGCCGCGGGAATTTTGCCGAGGTCGAGCTCGGCATCTCGGAGGAGGCGGCCCAATGTGAGGCGCGGCGCTGCTTGCGCTGCGACCTCGATTTCACGCGGCCTTTGCACTGAACCTGAGTCATCGCGAGGAATACACGATGTTTACGATTGAAATTGATAGCAAGCCCATCGAGACCAACGGGGGCGAGACCATTCTTTCAGTGTGCCGGCGCGAAGGCGTCCACGTGCCGACCCTGTGCCACATGGAAGGCCTGCCCCCCAGCGGTGCCTGCCGTCTGTGCATCGTGGAGGTGGAGGGGGCGCCCGGCCTGGTGCCTTCCTGTTCCTTCCCGGTCGGCAAGGACATGAAGATCAAGACCCGCTCGCCCAAGGTGCTGGCGGCCCGGCGCACGATCGTGGAATTGCTGCTGTCCAATCACCCCGATGATTGTCTGTATTGCAGTCGCAACCAGCGCTGCGATCTGCAGTCGCTGGCCGCCGAGTTCGGCGTGCGCCAGCGCCACTACATCGGCAAGAAGAACAACCGCGACATGGACGTGTCGTCGCCCTCCATCGTGCGCGACCCGGACAAGTGCGTGCTGTGTGGCCGCTGCGTGCGCGTGTGCGAGGAGATCCAGGGCGTCTCGGCCATCGACTTCATCCACCGCGGTCCCAAGGCGGTGGTGGGGACGGCCTTCGAGACCGGCCTCAACGTCTCGTCGTGTATCAACTGCGGCCAGTGCATCCTGGCTTGCCCGACGGCGGCGCTGACCGAGCACAGCTACCTCAATGAGGTGATGGCGGCTCTTTCCGACCCGAACAAGTATGTGGTAGTCCAGCACGCGCCGGCGGTGTCGGTGACCATCGCGGAAGAATTCGGCCTCAAGCCGGGCAAGGACGCCGACGGCCACATGGTCGCGACCCTGCGCAAGCTGGGCTTCAAGCGGGTGTTCGACACCTCGTTCACCGCCGACCTGACCATCATGGAAGAAGGGTCGGAGCTGGTGAAGCGCATCCAGACCGGCGGCACCCTGCCCATGATGACCAGCTGCTCGCCCGGGTGGATCAAGTACGTCGAGCAATTCTACCCCGACTTCATCCCCAACCTGTCCACCTGCAAGAGCCCGCAGCAGATGATGGGCGCGGTGATCAAGTCGTTCTTCGCAAAGCGCGAGGGACTCGATCCGTCGAAGATCGTCAGCGTATCGATCATGCCATGCACGGCCAAGAAGTTCGAGTGCGCGCGCGAGGAGATGGGCCGCGACTATGTACCGGACGTGGACTACGTCCTGACCACGCGCGAATTGGCTCAGCTCATCCGCATGTTCGGCATCGACATGATGGACGTCGAACCGGATCATGCCGACACGCCCTTCGGCCTGCGCTCCACCGCCGGCAAGATATTCGGCGCCACCGGCGGCGTGATGGAGGCGGCCATCCGCAGCGCGTATTTCCTGCTCACCGGCAAGGAATTGAAAGAGCTGAAAGTGCAGGAGGTGCGCGGCCTGGACGGCATCAAGGAGGCCAAGGTCAAGATCGGCGATTTGGAAGTCGGGGTGGCCGTTGCCAGCAGCCTGAAGAACGCGGCGCAGTTGCTGGAATCGATACGGGCGGGCCGCAAGGACATCCATTTCATCGAGGTCATGACCTGCCCCGGCGGGTGCATCGCGGGCGGCGGTCAGCCGCTGCACGGCGACCAGAATGCCATCAAGGCGCGCATGCAGGCGCTCTATCAGATCGACCGCGACGAGGCCCTGCGGGTCAGCCACAAGAACGAGGACGTGGCGCGGCTCTACAAGGAATTCCTGGGCGCCCCGCTGGGCGAGATGAGCCACAAGCTCCTGCACACGCACTATCACAGACGAGATGTGCTGGTCTGAATCGGGTCCACTCGAAGACTGGAAGGAAACGACAATGGCGAACGCAAAGAAGATACT
>PMZX01000099.1:0-558 GCA_003170035.1 Myxococcales bacterium
CCCTTGAACGCCTTGAAGTGGTACTGGCAATGATCGAAGAGCACGCCCGAGTAGGTGCCGTACACCCCGTCGTTGATGGTGTAGCACTGCTTGCCGTTGCGTACGGCCTTGCCGATGATCTCGACCACCAGGGTGGCGGCGGTGGCGACCAGAAAACGGCCCGGCTCGGCCAAGATCTCCATCTGGGGCGGGAACAGCCGTTTGAATTCGGCGTTGAGCGTCCTGGCCAGTTCGGCAAAGGGCCGCACATGCTGGTCATAGGGCGCAGGAAAACCACCGCCGATGTCCAGGATGTTGACCTTGTGGTAGCCGCGGTCCCAGGCCTCCTTGAAGATGCTGTCGGCGATGCCGAGGGCCTGTACGTAGTTTTGGAAATTGGTGCACTGACTGCCCACGTGAAAGGACAGGCCCTCGACCACCAGTCCGGCGTTGTAGGCGGCCTCGATTAGATCCACGGCTTCGCCCGGTGCGGCGCCGAACTTGGACGAAAGCTCCACCACCGAACCGGTGTTGGGCACGTTGATGCGCAGGATGAGACCCGCGTGCGGGGCGTGGCGC
>PMZX01000099.1:610-4755 GCA_003170035.1 Myxococcales bacterium
CCACGTCGAAGCTGGCGCCCGCCTTGAACAGGGTGCGCACGATCCCGGGGTCGGGGTTGGCCTTGACCGCGTAGTAGGCTTGCACGCGCGGCAGGTGCTTCTTGAAGGTGGCGTAGTTGCGCCGAATCTCCCGATGGTCGACCACGAAGAGCGGGGTTCCATGCTGCTCGGCCAGTTGCTTGAGAAGCTTGGGTGAAAGCACGCGGGGTCTCCTTGGGACGAAGTAGTCTACAGGGGGCCGCGCGCGATGGCGCAGGAAAAGGCGCACTGGTGTTCGGAGTCGGGGGCCAGCGCTTCTTCACAAGTGAACCACGCGTTTCACCCGGACGACTGATTGACCGTCCGGCTTTCTCGTCACCACGGGCCCCCCGTGGCGCCAGGAACGTGCGCGAGGAGCATTTCGTAGACTTCGCGCGCCAGCGCCAACGCGGCCTGAGCCTCCTCAGCCGACGGCTGTTCTGCGTCTCCGGGGTAGCGGAAAGCCCAGGACATGGCATCGGCGAGCCGCGCCGGATCATGTGGCATAGAGCAACTTTCCTTCGCGCAGGATAGTGGCGGGAAGCAGGGCGGCCAGCTCCGAATCGAGGATCACCCTGCGCCTAGGGTCGTCGTGGCATGCCAGTCTTCGGTCACCAAGGGAATATGGCGCCTGGAGTGCTTGCTCATGGTCTTCGCTTCCTCCAAGTTCCGCCCATTTGGCCAACGGCTCGAGGGCACGTCAACTACTTCCCAACCCATATGGTGCAGGTGCGTGGTGGCGCAAGGATCTCCTATACGCGCCCACCGTGGCTCGGCCGGGGTGACGACGGCTGACGATCTTTTCCTTGCCCGACCCGCCTCGCTGGCCGACACGGCCAGACGGTCCATGAAGGGCCGCTCGGAAGGAGAGACTGTCATGTCCCGATTCGACGCTGAGGCGCAGGAAACGCTAGCCCACGGCCGCCTGGATAGGTGATGCTTGGGCGGAGGCGCCCTTTGAAAGACGAAGCGCTGGAGCGATGAGTTGAATCCGCTTGCATCCTGGAGACCGAGCGAGCTACCCGATTCCTGGGCGCCGACCCACGGCTGGGCGCTGGCGCGCGTGCTGGCGGCCGTCGCGATCCTGGTGGTGGCGGGTTTTGTCGCGCTCGAACGTCCGTTGCTGAACCGCCGACTGTCGGTCGCGGCTCGGCGGCTGGGACGCCGGTTGCTGATCGGCGTGCTGGGCGTATCAGCCGTGCTGGCGGTGGCCACCTACGCCGATTTCGGCGTGTTTCGCTACGGCACGTACTTGAACGAGTGGGACTTTTACCACTACTACGTTGGAACCAAGTACGCCCACGAGCTGGGCTACACCAACCTCTACGGCGCCACCCTGGCCGCCGACCGGGAGGGCGGGCTGCGCTACCACAACCCGCGCAACGAGATGCGCGACCTTGGCACCGCACAACTGTGCGACGTGGGAGAAGTGGCGGCTCAGGCCGCGCGCTTTCGCGGCCGCTTTTCCGACGAGCGTTGGCGCGAGTTCGTCGCAGATATCACCTGGTTCAAGATGCAGCTCCCCGCGCATCGGTGGAGCCTGATCCTGGCCGACCATGGCTACAACGGGACGCCGGCCTGGTCGTTCGTGGTGGGCGGCCTTTTCACCCGCCAGCTCTCTGTGCGCGATCCGATCGGCCGGTGGATCATGCTGGCCTTGGACCCCCTGCTGCTGCTTGCTGCCACGGCAGCCGTGGCGTGGGCCTTTGGCCTGCGCGCGGCACTCATCATGGTGATCTTCATCGGCACCCACTACTTGTTGTCATGGGGCCATCTCAAGGGCGCGCTGTTGCGGACCGACTTCGCCATGGCATCCGTGCTGGCCGTGTGCCTGGTCAAGCAGCGCTACTACAAGATCGCTGGCGTGCTGCTCGGCTGGGCGGTCCTCTCGCGCATCTTTCCGGCCCTTCTGCTGGTCGGACCCACCGTACTCCTGCTGTGGCGGCTCGCCCGAAGCCACAGCCTCGATCGACAGCTCCTCGGGCTCCTCGGCGCCTGCGCCGCGACCGTGACCCTGGTGGTGCTGGGATCCTGCGCGTACTTTGGCACGACCGGGATCTGGCACGAGTGGAATCTCAAGATTGCGACGCACTACTTGAACGGCAGCGACTGGGACCTCGGCTATCGGACCATCGCCGAGGCAAGCTTCGCGCATGGCGTTCCCATGCGGGTGCTCGCCAAAACGGTCGCGCACGGCCCGCTACTTTTCTTGGGCAAGCCGGGAACCATCGTGGCCCTGCTCTTGGTCTTGCCGGCCATGACCTTCATCCGCGGGTTGGAAGACCACGAGGCCTTGGCCTACGGTTTCGTGTTCGTGTTTCTGCTTGCCCTGGCGTCCTACTACTACTACCTCGTGCTCTGCGTGCCCTTGCTCTTTTTCGCTCCCCAACTGGAGCGGCCGCANNGCCGGGTCGTGGGTCATGTTCCGCGGCTGGCACCAGACCTTCCCAACCTACTATTTCCTCTGCTGCTTCATTGCCGTGACGGTGGCGCAGATGATCCTCCTGGCCGGGAGCAAGACCTTGCGCGCCGAGCGCCGCCGGTCCGATGGCAGCCAGCCGCCGCCGGACGTGCAGGCCTCGACGGGTGAGATCGTCAGTTCGTGAAGGTTGGCGCTCCGATATGGGAACCCTCAAAGGGTTCCCATACCCTCCCNNCGCGATGGTGCGCCGCCGGCGGAGCCGGCGGGCTCCCCACGCGGCTACAGCTTCTTCGCCGAGCGGACCTCGCTGGCGAACACCGACGACAGCGCCATGGTCTTTGACGATCGCCCCGCCAGGGCTTCCCCTGCTGCGTGTACCACGTCCGGATCGGGGCTCTTGCTGAGCTGATGCAGAACCTTGTGCGCCTTGGCTGATCCCAGTCGCCCGAGCGCCGAGATGGCCGTGACCAACACGTCGGCCGGCGGCGTACGGTGGCCGAGCAGGCGACCGAAGAAACCAATGGGCTTGGCCAGCCGACAGAGCGCATCGTCGGCGTCGACCCCGGCCAGGGCGTTGGCCTGCCGCCGGCTCACCACCACTTCGATGGCTGCGCGCACCACCGGAGGCGAGGCCCCACGGGCGTCGTGCGAGATGAGCCGGATGGCTTGCGGAATGATTTTGGAGCTGCCCAACCCCGTCTTGGCACACAGGAGCAAGGCCCGAATGCGCACGCTCTCGTCGGGATCCGACAGGGCCTCGGCGACAAAGCTCTCGGCCATGTTGGCGTCGGCCTCGGCCAAGGCAGTCAAGGCATAGCGCCGCACCTTGGGCGACGGGTGCTTGAGCTGCTTGACGAACACCAGCGCAGCCTCGGGCCCTGCGCTGTCCTTGGCGCAGGCGAGCAGAAGGTAGGCCGCTTCTTCCTTTTCCACTCCCTGGTCGAGCGCGCGCAAAGCGGCCGCCACCCCGCGCGCCTTCATCTCGGTCAGGACCCAGGCCCCTGCCTCGCGCAGCTTGGGTTCGCCTTGCGCGACCACGGCGGCGATCGAGTCGGCGGCGGTATCTTTGCCCTCTTCCAGGAGCGCGACGATGCCGTGCCGCCCGGCGGGATCGTCGGGGAAGCCAGCCAGCATGGCTTCCATGGTGGGCTCGTCGTACACGGCCGGAATGGCCTTAGCACTGCTGATGCGCAGGCGCATGAGGATGGCGTTGGTCTCCACGAAACGATGAATGGAAAGCGCGCAGCGCATCGCTTTTTGCAACAGCCGCACCGGATCGATGTTGGCGCTGCCCAAGGGAGGCTCGGTGGACGGTCGCTTCTGCAGGGCCTCGACCCAGGTTTCTGCCAGAACCCACTCCTGCAGTTCGGGTGGCAGTCGGGTGATGGGCACCACCTCGCGTCGGCACATCTCGCGCAGAAGCTCGTCGGTCTTGCGTTCCGGCGGATCCTTGAGCAAGCGCTCCGCGATCGCGCGCAGAGCGCTCATGGCGGGCTCAGCCGGAACCTGCGCAGCATCGCCCGCGTCGCGCAGGATCAGCTTGGCCGTTCCCACCAGGGCCAAGGCGGGCAACCCGTGCACGAAGATTTCGCGTGCGCGGAACGCCACCAGCGCAGGCAGGGCGCCCAGCATCTTGTCCAGCGCGGGAGCAGACCACAGGATTGAGCGCAGGACATCGAACCTGCGGAAGAACGAGAAGGCCATG
>PMZX01000451.1 GCA_003170035.1 Myxococcales bacterium
CCCTCGTCGCCCAGCTCGACACCCTCGTACAGCCGTTGCGCCAGAGCCATGGTGCGTTTGGGTGAGAAGCGCAGCTTGTTCGACGCTTCCTGCTGCAGGCGCGAGGTGATGAAGGGCGCGGGCGGATTCTTGCGGCGCTCCTTGCGCTCCACCGCGGCGACGCGCAGGGTTGCCTGCGACAGCAGAGCCACGACCTCGCTGGCCTGGCCTTCGTGCGAGAGGGCGGGCTTCTCGCTGTCCAGCCGCACCACGCGCGCGGCAAAGGGGGGCGGCACGCTGCCTTCCACCTGTGCCGAAATGGTCCAGTACTCCTCGGGACGGAAGGCCTTGATCTCGGCCTCGCGATCCACCACCAGACGCACCGCCACCGACTGGACCCTGCCCGCCGACAGTCCGCGCCGCACCTTGGACCACAGCACAGGGCTGATCTCGTAGCCGACCAGTCGGTCGAGCACGCGCCGCGCTTGCTGGGACTCGAACTTGTGCTGGTCGAGTTCGAGCGGGTGAAGGATGGCCTCGTTCACCGCCTTCTTCGTGATCTCGTTGAACAACACGCGGTGAATGTTCGGGTTGGCGGGCCGAATCTCCTCGGCAATGTGCCAGGCGATGGCCTCACCCTCGCGGTCAGGGTCGGGCGCCAGCAGGACCTGGCTGGCTTTCTTGGCCGCGGCCTTGATGTCTGCGATCACTTTCTTCTTGCCCTCGATGACCACGTACTTGGGCTGGAAGTCGTGCTCGACGTCGATCCCCATGCTGGCCTTGGGCAGATCCTTGACGTGCCCCACCGACGCCTTGACCACGAAGCCCGCGCCCAGGTACCTGGTGATGGTGGCGGCCTTGGCGGGCGACTCGACGACCACCAGGGTGCCGCTACCGGCGACGCGCTTTCTGGCGGACGACTTCGCGGTGGGTTTCTTGTTCCCAGACGCTTTGGCCTTGGTTCGGACGCCGGAGTATGCCTTGACCTTCTTGCTAGCAGCCACGTCGAATCACCTCGTATTGATTGCCCGGAATCCTGCAAAGCCAGCCGTCCAGTTCGCCCTCGACCAGCGCCGCCATGACCGCCGGCAAGGGCAAGCCGGTTCTTCGGCTAAGCACGGCCGGGCTGCTCGCTCCCTCGCGCAGGGCTGCCAGCAGGAGTCCCACAGCTCCGGCCGGCGGCTCAGCTTCGCTGCAGGACGCAGGCTGCCGCCCGGCCAGCGCCCCCTCGACGTCGTCCGCCGAGGTGACGGGCCAGGCCTGCCCCCGTTGCAGCAGGGAAGCGGTGCCGGAACTGCCAGGGACCGCCAGCACCGGTTTGCCCAACGAGCGCGCCAGAGCAGCGGTGATGAGTGCGCCCGACCGGTGGGCGGCCTCCACCACGATCGTCGCATCCCCCAACGCCG
Organism: Myxococcales bacterium; assembly: GCA_003170035.1. Taxonomy (GTDB): domain Bacteria; phylum Myxococcota_A; class Polyangia; order Fen-1088; family Fen-1088; genus Fen-1137. The sequence continues at coordinate 1,386 of PMZX01000451.1, forward strand.
CGATGATGCGGTTGCGCGCAGGGAACTGACCCGCGCGCGGGGGCGTTCCCAGCGCATACTCCGACAGCAGACCGCCGGTGGCCGCGATGCGAGCGAAGAGCGTGCGATGACGGTCGGGGTAGGTCACATCGACGCCACAGCCGAACACCGCGAAGGTAGGCGCGACAGCGGCCGCCAGCGCCCCTTCATGGGCGGCCGCATCGATGCCAAATGCGCCGCCGGAGATGATGACGATGCCCTTTTCGGCCAGCGCTCTCGCAATGCCTCGCGCTCTGGCACAGCCGGCGCCGCTGGCCGCGCGTGCCCCCACCACGGAAACCGCACGCACGTCGTCTGCCGGCACACCACCACGCACCCAGAGCGAAGCCGGTGCATCGGGGAGCGCCAGGAGCCGGGACGGATACCCCGCCTCGCCTCGCGCAATCCGGGCAGGTTTCTGACCTAGCTCCTCGGCCTTGGGCCTGCGCACGGGCAGCATGATCTGTCTTGTCGGACGAGAATCACACTGGTTGTCTGCCGCATGCATCGGGAACGCAAGCTGATAGCGCCAGCCCGGCGGAAGATCAAGCGGCGGCAGAAAAAGTCAAAGAAATCAAACAGGTTGCAAAGGCGGCGGTCTAGTAGCCTTTGCGCATCTCGGTCGTTTCACCCACACGCAACTCTCTGGAGCTGCGCACAATCCAAGCCACCGAAGCGTTGTCGCGCACGTCGACTACCCAAAGCTCACCCACCACTTCCTTGGGTGACTCTGGGTCCATACGATCCCAGTTCTCCAGCACGCCCCGGTAGCCATCGCCACGCCTGACAACGAAGTTGCGGTTGCCGACCTGAACGCCATCGCGCCGGCCCCGGTTCAGGACCACGAAGTGTTCGGCAGCCAAGAACTGCGTGGGCGCAAACGAAGCCACCACGCGTGCCTCCAAGCTCACGTTGCTCGGGCGTGGCTCGATACGTCTGAACTGCCGAATGGCGCTGCTGACGCGGCTGCCGCGCTCGACGATGTCAAGCGTATCCGTGAGCGTCCCGCGCGCGATGTCCGCGCCCGCGATCTGGTCGATCACGATGTCGCCACGCACCTTGACCAGGTAACCATAGATCTTGCCGGTATCGGGATCTAGGACCGGATGGTCGAGATCGGTTTCGAAGATCGAATAGCGTTCGCCTGCGCGAAGCGGGCGTTCCTTGGGGAAGTGCAAGTAGGCTTGGTCGCCCGCGGCCAGCATCCGTTTCTCCTCGCGCGAACCGCTTACCGTAGCCGCTTGCGTGAGATCCTTGGCTTCTATGAAGCCAACTTCCCGCAACACGACAGCGTTGCTGGACAGGGCGGCCTGACGCTCGGACGACATCTGGCGGCCGGAGTCTTTCGGCGCTTCGCCGCCGGCAAAAGGCACGCTGCCCTCGCCCCCGGACGGACCGAGCCGGAGGATGTCGCCCGGGAAGATCCAGTGCGGGTTGGTGACCGACGGGTTTGCAGCCCACAACTGAGGCCAGCGCCAAGGGTCGCTGAAGTACTTCGAACAAAGGCTCCACAGCGTGTCGCCCTTCTGTACCACGTGAAGTTCAGGAGCCTGCCCCGTGGTTTGCCCAGCCGCCGGCTCGCGCGCGCCTCCCTCGTCTCCCGGCCCCTGATCGATCCCCATGACGCCCCCAGGGGGCACCAGGCCCGCGGAGGTCTCCTCGATTCGCTTTGCGCTTGGGTCCTTGCCGCCGTCGCCAAGGGTCTGCGACCCCTTGCGGCTGCTGCGCTGGCCCGCCGGAGGAAGGGTTGGGATAGGAGTGGGATCAGCCGCGTCGGTATCTGGCGACGCGGTCTGGTCAGGTGCCTTCTTCAAGTTCTGGACCTGGGGCGGGATGCGGGTCGTCCCCCAGGTCTGGGCTGAAGCAGGCAGCGACACCGCAAATGCGGCGGAGAGCAGGGCACAGAGATGGAATCGCCTCACGGGGCCTCCTCGGGAGCGTGCGCGGTCTTCGCGGGTGGGTCGGCAGGCAGACGGGCATCGTGCGAGGGGTGCGCGGCCCCCGCACGGTCGAGCTCAGCCAGGCGAGCCGTTGCCAGNNACTTTGTTGCCGTGGGGAAAGCGCTCGACCACGCGACGGAACTCACGGACGGCAGAGGGGAAGTCCTTGGTGTCGTAGTAGCACTCACCCAGCCAGTACTGGGCGTTGTCGGCCAGGTCGTGCGTGGTGTAGCGCCGCAAGAATTCGCGAAACCCTTCGACGGCTCCGTCGTGCTTACCCTGGCGAAGGTCCTCGTAGGATCGACGGTAGAGTCTGAACGCTTCCATGTCGCGGCTCGCGCGGACGCCGCCGGATCCCTGGCTCTCGCGGGTTGTGCGCACGCGTTCTTCGCTCTGCGCTGAAGGACGCTCCACGAGCATTGGCGTGTGCTCACCGTGCAGACGAAGAACCGGGCGATTGCTGCTCGACTTGGCCGCCTCGCCCGCGTACTCGATATCCGATTCGGGCGCCACCATGGTGGTAGCAGGCGCCATGCTGGAAGCGCTGTCCGCCGTGGCCGAATCATTCTCCGGATGCAGCTTGACCGTGGGAAGCTGGGGCGTCGCCACCTTCTGCTCGTTGACCTTCCGGCTTTCGAGCTGGTCGGTCAGGATGAACACGCGGTTTTCCAGCTCCTCCACTTGCTTGGCGTACTCTGCATTCTGCGCCCGCAGCGATTCGATACTTCGGTTGAGCTGCTCCACCCCGGCCGGCTCCGCCCCACGATGAGCACAGGCGGCCAGCAGCCCTGCGGCTGTCAGTCCTATAACGCTCTTAGCAAACGGCATACTCGATCACTATGGGATCATAGTGTCGTTCGGCAGTTTGGTACAAAAACTGGTTAGGGTTACCTAAGCAAACTCGGCCAGGATGCGATCGGCGCCGCGCGCAAGAAGGGCTTCGGCGAGGGCTTGACCCAGGGCCTGGGCGGCAGATGGCGGTCCGGCCACGTGCTCGCGCAGCATGATTGCCCCGTCGGGGTTTCCGACCAGGCCCCACAGCTCCAGTTTGTCCTGCTGCAGGTGGGCGGTTCCTGCCACGGGCGTGCGGCAGCCAGCGCCCAGGCGGTGCAGGAGGGAGCGTTCGGCCGCCACGGTGATCTCCGCCTCTTCGCTCGCCAGCGCACGACAGAGGACGCGGGTGCCTTCGTCCGTCACGCGGATTTCGATCGCCAGGGCACCCTGGCCGATGGCCGGCAGCATGCGCTCGACCGGAATCCGCTCGGCAATATGTTGGGATAGACCAAGACGGTCCAGACCCGCACAAGCGAGGATGGCCGCGTCCATCCGTCCCTCGGACACCTTGCGCAGCCGCGTGTCGAGATTGCCGCGCAGGGGTTCCAGGCGCAGGTCCGGCCGCAGCGTCTTGACCTGGCAGATGCGGCGCAAGCTGGTCGTGCCCACGTGTGCGCCCACTGGCAAGTCGGCAAGTGTGGCCCCGTTGCGGCTGACCAGGGCATCGCGTACGTCAGCGCGGGCGGGAATCGCAGCCAACGCGAGCCCAGGGGCCAGCTCGGCAGGGACATCCTTCAGGCTGTGAACCGCGAGATCGATCTCATTCGCGAGAAGGGCCGCTTCAAGCTCCTTGACCCACACGGCCTTGCCACCGCTCTCCCACACCGGCCCTTGCGGCGTCCGATCGCCGGTGGTGACGATGATGTTGCGTTCGACGACCAGGCCGGGGTGAGCCGCGCGCAGCAGAGAAGCCACATGATCGGCCTGCCAGAGCGCCAAGGCGCTGCCCCTTGTGCCGATGACAACACGCTCGGGGCTCACGGGGCGTTTTTCTAGAGACTGGCGACCGCGGCCACGACCGACGCGTCGGGAATCGGGTTGCCCACTGGTTTGGCCACGAACCCGACCTCGACCTCGTAGGCGGTTTCGCCAAGGATGACTGAATTCATGTACACCTCGGCCCCCAGCGCGGCGATCGCTGCCTTCGCCTTGACCCTGCCGAGGAGGTTGAAGGACGCGTCGCTGCCCGCCTGGACGCGGCTGAAATGGCAACCGGGGACCAGCCGCAGGACGAGCCGTCCCCCTGGAAATTGCAACATCTCACCCTCGAGATTCACGCGCTCGGCAGAGAGCCAGGAGTCGACCGTCTCCTGGGGAATGAACAACTTCACGGGCATATTGCCTTGGACGCTCGCGGGGGAACGCTGGTTTCAAAATAGCACCCCTTTGCGGCGGCCACAAACCCCAGCGCAGGTGCCGGCATCCGAGTAGATGCGGATAGCTGTTGAAAATTGGGCCTCCCGCGGCCTGTGCGACTGTGGTAAAGGAGCCGCACCATGGCGAGCGAGAACATCGTAGTTGTAACGGACAGCAACTTCGAGAGCGAAGTACTCAAGTCTCCGTTGCCAATCCTGGTCGATTTCTGGGCCGCGTGGTGTACCCCGTGTCTCGCGATTGCGCCCCATGTGGAAGCTCTGGCGCAGGAGTACGCCGGCAAGATTCGTGTGGGCAAGTGCGACATCGACGCGAACCCAATGGTTCCGACGCAGCTTGAGATCCGCAACATCCCGAGCCTGATCATGTTCCGCTCCGGTCAGGTGGTCGGCCAGGTGGTGGGCGCTGTGCCGCGAGCGCGCATCCAGGACCTGGTCAAGAAGGCGCTCTAGCGTCCAACTAGAAGCCAGGCCAGCAGAGCCCCAGCCGCCACCGCCGCCAGCATCACGCCGATGAGCAACCCCTTCGCAGGCGGCAGCGGGCTGCGACCGTCGATGGGTTGGCCGGTATAGGGCATACCCGAGGGCTGAGCCTCGAGACCAGAGGCTATGGCCCGGGAGCCGGTGCCACGCTTCGCCTCCGGGGTCGGGAAGACCGGCCCGGTGGCCCGCCCCTGCCCAGTAAGGGCCCCGGAGGGCGCCAGGCCCGCCGCTGGTAGCGAGGCGCTGGCGCGCGCAGCGGCCATCTCCGCGATGGTGTCACGAACCGGGCGCTCGGTGGGCTGGGCCGCTGTGCGGCGGGTGGGCCAGTCAGTTTCCTGGGACCATGCTCGCGGGTCGATGAACCCACCCGTGGGTCGGTGGACCGGGGTAGGGGTGACCACGTTCCCGGCCTCGGGGCCAGGCGTCACACCCTGCCCGTCGAAGCCGACCGAGGTGAAGGCGTCCAGCTCCTCGTGCAGGATGGTGTCGATGAGGTTGGGCTTTTTGGTCCTGCCGCCCGAGGACGCCGTGCTCTGTTCTTCCTGGCAGGCGCGCACCAGGTCCGCAATGTCGCGCTGGATCATCTTCAGGCCGCGCGAGAACCAATAGTGCGCGAGCGCGTCCTGCAAGTCGGTGGCCGACTGGAAGCGGTCCTCCACACGTCGGGCGAGCGCCTTGCGAACGATCTCCTCGAACTCGGGCTCCACCTCCGGGTTCTGTTGTCCAATAGGTGGAACCTTGGCGTTGCGGACCATCTCCACCGTCTGGTAGTCGCTCTCGCCGTAGAACAGGCGTTTGCTGGTCAGCGCCTCGTACAGCAGAATGCCCACCGCGAAGATGTCGGCCCGCTGGTCCACGTTCTCACCGCGGGCTGCCTCGGGCGACAGGTAGCTCATCTTGCCCTTGACCACGCCCGGGTCGGTCGCCTCCACCTGACTGGCAGCCTTGGCCAATCCGAAGTCGGCAAGCTTGATTTCCCCGTTGCGTGAGATGAGAACATTCGCGGGCGAGATGTCGCGGTGGACGATACCCAGCGGCCGGCCGGTCTCGGGATTGGTGAGGTCGTGCGCATAGGCAAGGCCCTTGCAGACCTCCATGATCATGTACAGGGTCTGGCCTATGGTCAGGCGCTTGCGGATGCGGCGCCGCCATTCGAAGATCGCTTTGAGGTCGACCCCGTCCACGTATTCCATGACGATGAAATACGTGTCGTCGACCCGTCCGATGTCGAAGACCTGGACGATGTTCGCGTGCTGGAGGAAGAGCGAGAGCCGCGCCTCGTCCAAGAACATGGTCACGAACTTCTCGTTCTTGGTCAGATTCGGCAGGATCCGCTTGATGGCTACATTCTTGCGGAAGCCCTGCAGCGACTCTGCGACGCCCTTGAACACCTCGGCCATACCACCGGCGGCGATGCGCTCAGTGACTCGATAGCGGCTTTCGGACATCGGGCGGGCCGTGCGATTGAAGGTGAAAACTATATAGCAGAGGAAGTGCGCCGTCGAGAGTCAAGCGTCGCCGACTGGAACAGCCGGCCAAAGGCTCGCAGCAAGCTCGGGCCCGTGCAGGCTGCCCCGATCCGGTAGTGAAGCGCGCTCAGTCTTCGCTGGTTGCACCCGCTCCGCCGATCTCCTCACCCGCGTTCGTATCGAGGGCGCCGCCGCGACCCGCCTGCTCGACCGCGGCCTCTTCTCGCTCGTGCTGTTCCTTGCAGTCGATGCACAGCGTGGTTACCGGTCGCGCGAGCAAACGCTTGAACGAGATGACTTCCCCGCATGACTCGCAGGTGTCGATCGACCCGTTGTCCAGGCGAGCAAGCTGCTTGTCGATTTTGCCGAACAAGTACTTTTCGCGATCATGAAGCCGCATTTCGGTGGAGAAGATCTCCTCTTCCATCGACTCATCGATTGAATCCCGGCCGATGTTGCGTTCGTGGGTCATGGAATAGTTGAGCGCGTGCTGGCCGGTGCGGGCCAGACGCTTCTTCGCTTCTTCCAAGACTTGTCGGATTTGCGCCTTTTGGCTTTCGGTCAGCATGGTCCTCCTCGCATTCGACGGCCCCAAGAGAGAACTTCGGTAGACAGTCCCACCAAGTTTAGTCAACCACCCGCCCGGGAGCCTACGAAGCCTTCTTCTCCCGCACGAGTTGCGGGCGCCCGCGCGAGACGACGACATCGCGGGTCACCACGCATTCTGTCACCCCACTAAGCGAAGGAATCTCGTACATGACGTCGAGCATGACCTCTTCCAGAATGGCCCGCAACCCGCGCGCCCCAGACTTTCGGCGCGCGGCCTCCTCGGCCACACTGCGCAAAGCGTCCTCGGTGAAACGCAGCTTGACTCCTTCGAGCTCCAGCAGGCGTTCATACTGCTTGGCCAGCGCGTTCTTGGGCTTCCACAGGATGGCCATCAGGTCGTCCACGTCCAACTCGTCAGCGGCGACGATGATGGGCAAGCGGCCCATGAACTCGGGGATCATCCCATACTTGATGAGGTCCTCGGTGCGCGCCATCGCCCGCAACTGGTTCTTCGATTCGTCGCTCTTGCTGATGG
>PMZX01000028.1 GCA_003170035.1 Myxococcales bacterium
GCGCCCTCGCCGGGCGGGCCGCGCTTGGCCGCTGTGGCACGGGCGTCTTCGGAGAACCACCAGTCGAGCGAGGCATCACAGCCCTGGCCGGCAAGCAAAGGCTGTGGCTCTTTGCAATCGGGGTTGTCGGCCGGACAGCGCAGGCGCAGGTGAAAATGGTCGTGGTGTCCCCACCAGGGCCGCACCCGCTGCAGCCACGGGCCAGCCCGGCCCTTGTCCTGGCAAAGCGCGCGCTTGACCGCGGGATGAACGAAGATGCGATCGACCGCCGCATCCGACGCTGCCGTTTCGATCAGGCGCGCCACCCGGTTGTTCCACGCGGGCAGCAGCTTGCCGGTGTGCAGGTCCACCACGGCAGGAGCCACGGGTGACTGACCAGGCAAGGGCGGCTTGGCCGGAAGGCCATACCAAAGGTCGACATCGAGTCCGTTCTGGTGGCTGCGATGGCCGGTTGGCGTGGGCCCACCGCGTGGCTGGCCCAAATCGCCCACGCATAGCAAGCCCAAGCGTTCGCGGCGCGCGCGGCTCGCGAGATCGCGCAGGTAGGCGACCAGTACCGGATGGCCGAATTCGCGGTGCCGTTCGGGGTGCTCGACAGTCCAGCCTCGGCCCCGCAGGGGAAGGGCGACCGCGCCCTGCACGCAGCCGGCGCCTGGCTGGCCGATGGCGCGCGGCGGACCCGGCTTGGGAGTCGCGACGTGACTCCAGCGGGAATCGAAACTTCGAATCGCCGGCTGTGACGTCGCAACGGCCGAAGCGTCAGGCGCGCCGCTGTCAGGCGTCGGCAAGGCTGCCGACAGGAACAGGAGAGGGAAGGGCCAGAGTGTCAACAATCACAATCTGCACCCGTCCCTCTCCGCTCGCCAGTTTGCTGGCTAGAATCGCGCCTGCAATTGCGCCGTGACGATGTCGTTGGACACCTTGGCGCCCTCCTGTTCCCACGGATGTTCGTAGGANNCGATCCTTGTCGCGGCTGCCGATGGCTGCGGAGGGTTTGGGGGTGATGGTGGTGTCATAGCAACGCGCATCGACCGTGCTGGAGAGGAGCGGATCGAACTGGTCGAAGCGAAGCGCGAGGCCCAGGTACGGGCCGAAGTTCTGCACCACTGTGATCATCCAGCCCAAGCTCTTGCGATCAAGGCAATTGTTCGCTGGCCCGAGGTCGTAGTCCAGGTTTCGCTTGCGCGCCCAGATGATTTCGCCCTTGACGGCCAGGCCACCAACCGAAGGCACGTCGACGTAGCCCTGCACGTCCGCGCCTAGCCTGAGCTGCTCATAGTAGAGGTAACTGGCCAGGGTCGGGGGAGTGGTCGTGGGGTTCGGCAGGATGGCCGAGTCGAGCGTGCGGCCCCACATGCCGGAGAGGCCACCCGCGAGCCAGCCCGTGTCCACGCCCAGCCGGCCCACCACGGTCTTGAATCCATTGGGATCGTAGCCGTTCTGCACCACGCCCTGGTAGTTCGACGGGTCCTTCTGACCGAAGCTGGCGCCGTTTACCAGCGCGACCTTCAACCGGAAGATGTCGTAGGTGCCCTGCAGTCGCAGACCGCGGTCGCGGTCGCCGGGGAAGAGCCCGGTTATGACCGACGAACGCTCGGGCATCTCGCGGTCGGCATCCGACTGGGTGATTTCGTAACCGAAAGGCACTTTGAACTGGCCGAGGGTCAGACGAAAATTGAAGGGCGTCCAGGTGTCGACGAAGGTGGCCTCGGCGTCCTTGAGCACCACGCCGTCGTTGTTGTTGGCGTCGATCTGCAGGAAGTACTCGCCATTCTTGCCCTCGTACTTGGCCCCGAGATAGGCGTGGCGCACGTAGAAGCGGTTCTCGTTCTTGTAGTTGGACCAGCCGTCCACCGCATCTTGGTGGTACTCATAGCGCCCCTGGATGAAGCCACCGATCTTGATCTTCTTCAAGCCGTCCACACTCGCCTGCATGGCTCCCACTGTCTCTTCTGTTCCTGCCAGCTTGGTCTCGACCGCGGTCAGGCGCTGGTCCAGTGCAGGGGTGACTGGCGCGGCAATAGCCGGCTCAGCCGACTCACCGGACGGAATGACGGGTGGCACCGCCTCGGGTGCACCAGGGGCAGAAGCCCCGGGCCCGACCGTCTCTTGCGCCAAGACCGCCGGCGCAGCCAGCAACGAGACCGCCAACAGCATACTTTGGATGTGCGTCTTCCTCATTGTGTTCAATCTCCTTGCGCGCAAGCTAGGGGCCGCGTGTGACGGCACAGTGACAGCCGAGAAACTTCTTGGCAAACGCCGGCGGACTGACAACGGTCTCGGCAGGAAAGTGATGGTGTAGGCTGGCGAGACTCCCATGGCGCTGAAGGATCTGAGCAGACCGGGCCGCTGACGTCTCTCTGACCGGGCGCTTCAGATCCGCCAGGAACGTGGTAGCCTTTGGGCGGCCCTCGGGGAAGCTCCAATGCGGACCCTACCGGCCAAAGCTCACCATGAAGCGCAGCGGAAGTGCAAGCGACCCGCTCTGGTACAAGGACGCCATCATCTATGAGCTGCCGGTCAAGGCGTTCTTCGACAGCAACCACGACGGGATAGGCGACTTCGGCGGGCTTCTGCAAAAACTCGACTATTTGCAGGACCTGGGCGTCACCTGCCTGTGGCTTCTGCCCTTCTTCCCTTCGCCCCTGCGCGACGACGGCTACGACATCTCGGACTACTGCAACGTCCACCCCGCCTACGGGACGCTGGACGATTTTCGCGCCTTCCTCGACGCCGCCCACGGCCGCGACATGCAGGTGATGATCGAACTGGTGGTCAACCACACCTCCGACCAGCATCCCTGGTTCCAGGCGGCGCGCCAGGCGCCCGCGGGCTCGCCCGAGCGCAACCGCTACGTGTGGAGCGACGACGACCACAAGCTCGCCGGGGCGCGCATCATCTTCACCGACACCGAGAAGTCGAACTGGACCTGGGATCCGGTGGCCAAGGCCTACTTCTGGCACCGCTTCTTCTCGCACCAGCCCGACCTCAACTTCGACAACCCCGACGTCTTGCGCGAGGTGCTGGATGCCATGCGCTTCTGGCTGGACCAGGGCGTGGACGGGCTGCGCCTGGACGCCATTCCCTATCTGGTCGAGCGCGAGGGCACCAACTGCGAGAACTTGCCCGAGACGCACGCGATCGTGCGCCAGATCCGGGCGGCGCTCGACGAGCGCTACGCCAACCGCATGATCCTGGCGGAGGCCAACCAGTTGCCGGTGGACGTGCGGCCGTATTTCGGCGAGGGCGACGAGAGCCACATGGCGTTTCACTTTCCCCTCATGCCCCGCTTGTTCATGGCCCTGCGCCTGGAGGACCGGCAGCCCATCCTCGACATCATGGCCGACACGCCGGAGATCCCGGACAGTTGCCAGTGGGGACTGTTTCTGCGCAACCACGACGAGCTGACCCTGGAGATGGTCAGCGACCGCGAGCGCGACTACATGTACCTGGCCTACAGCGCGGATCCGCGCATGCGCGTGAACGTGGGCATCCGCCGCCGCCTGGCCCCGCTGCTCGACAACAACCGCCGGCGCATCGAGCTGCTCAAGAGCATCCTGCTGTCGTTCCCCGGCACGCCCATCCTGTATTACGGCGACGAGATCGGCATGGGCGACAACATCTACCTCGGCGATCGCAATGGCGTGCGCACCCCCATGCAGTGGAGCGGCGATCGCAACGCCGGTTTCTCGCGCGCACTGCCGGCGCGGCTGTACAGCCCGGTGCTGCTCGACCCGGTTTACGGCTACCAGTCGGTCAACGTGGAGGCNNGCGCAGCTTTCCGATTCCTCGTCGCTGCTGCACTGGACGCGCAACATGATCGGGCTGCGCAAGTTGTTCAAGGTGTTCGGCCGCGGCCGCATCGAATTCCTGCGGCCGTCCAACCGCAAGATCCTGGCCTATCTGCGCGTTTCCGACAAAGAGCAGATCCTGTGCGTGGCCAACCTGTCGCGTTTTGCCCAGCCNNCTGGCGCGCTTCGAGGGCGTTGTCCCGGTGGAGATGCTGGGCTACGTGGAGTTTCCGCCCATCCAACGCGAGCCCTATCGTCTGACCCTGGGGCCGTACGGGTACCTGTGGTTCGAACTGCACGCGCCCGCGGTGCCGCTGCGCGATCTCGACGGCGAGCCGGGCGAGCCGGTGCTGGCCGCGGGCAGCCTGCGCGAAGCCCTGGCGTTGCCGGCGCGCGCGGCGTTCGAGCGCCTGCTCTCTCCCTTCCTCATGCGCCAGCGCTGGTTCGGGCGCAAGTCGCGCGTGATCGATTCGGTTTCGGTGAGCGACTCGGCGGACCTACCTGACGTCGCGGGCGCGCTCCTGCTGCTCGACGTGCGCTACGCCGAAGGTGACCGGGAATCGTATTTCGTCCCC
>PMZX01000420.1 GCA_003170035.1 Myxococcales bacterium
CAAGGCCAGTTCTAGGTCTATTGAGACGGGAAAGGTGACTGTGCGGTCGTTGCCGGCTCGCGGCCAGTTTGTGGCGCCCTCGGATTGCACCGTGGCGGCCGCCTTGCGCGCGCATTGGCCCGGCCAGAGCTGGAGCGATCTGCGCGCCCTGTGCTCCTCGGGCAAGATCAGCGTGAATGGCGAGCGCGAGCTGGATCCGGCACGAAGATTGGCCGGCGGCGAGACAGTGGCCTGGAGCCTCACCGCCCCTGACCCGCGCCGCACGGCAACCCGACCCGAGTTCGGCATCGTGTACGAGGATGGCCATCTCATCGTGATCGAGAAGCCGGAAGGCGTGTCCAGCGTGCCCTACGAGCGCAAGGAGCGAGGCACGGCCCTGGACCTGATCCGTGAGGCCTGGCGGCGCCAGAAGAGGCACGCCACCGCAACGCCGATATACACCGTCCACCGCATCGACAAGGACACCTCGGGGTTGCTGTGTTTCGCCAAGACCAAGCTGGCCGAGCGCGGGCTTCACCACGTGTTCAAGCACCACCTCGCCGAGCGGGAGTACGTCGCGGTGGCCCACGGNNGTCACCCACGTCGAGGTCGTCGAGAGCCTACCAGCGGCGACCCTGTGCCGCGTGCGTCTCGAAACCGGGCGCACGCACCAGATCCGGATCCACCTGGCCGAGCAGGGGCATCCGCTGGTGGGAGAGACCGTCTATCTCCGCGACTACACGCGCGCCGGCCGCCGGCTCTTGCCGTCCCATCGCCTGCTGCTCCACGCAGCCACGCTGGGCTTCGATCACCCGGTCACGGGCGAGCACCTGCATTTTGCCAGCGAGCTGCCGCCGTCGTTCGAGNNATGCGTTTGGGCACCCACAACCGGTCGTCATCGGGGTTCACATAGAAAAGCCCGCACCGGTAATGGTTGGGATCGTGAACGTGGGGCATGTGGATCTTGATTTCCCGAATCATGAAGACCAGGCCCAGGCCGAGAAAGATGAAGAAGACCACAATCCCGGTATGAAGCGCGGTCATGCCCCACAAGGCCATGCCAAGGCAGGAACCGAGGAGAAAGGACATGCCAAAGGTCAGAAGGCCGCGCAGGGCCTGAAAGCCCGCCAGTTGCGCCCGGCCCAAGTCCTTCTTGGCCGCCGCTGCCACCAGGCCAAAGAGAAACAGCACCAACCAGCTCACGACCGGGGCGGCGAACACCACCAAGGGCAGGTTGGTCTTCGACGTCCAGCCGTTGGGATTGCCAGCGACGCTGAAGTGCGTGGGCACGGGGTCGGGCAGCCTGGGCAGCAACCGCACATAATGAACAAGCAGGCCGGTCAAGCCCGCGAGGGCCCAAAGATCCCATTTTGAAAACAGACCGGGCCGGCGCGCGTTCATGTCCGCTTTCCCTGGGGAAGATGCTAATCCCCGAAATCGGTACCCACTGCGCGCGCAGCCAGCACCAGCGGATCGTCGAGCGGCACTGTGCGCTGCTTGCCGGCCACTGACTCTATGGGAACCGCGCCAAGCTTGCCCCCGCTGAGCACGACCAGTTGCCCCTCGGCTCCGTGCATCAGCAGGTCGAGGGCATGGTAGCCGAACATGGTGGCCAGCACGCGATCGCCGGGCGTGGGCGAGCCACCGCGCTGGATGTGGCCCAGGATGGTGGCGCGTGCCTCCAGCTTGGTCGCGGCCTCGATGTCGGCCACCAGCTTGTTGGCGATGCCGCCCAGACGGATGGGGTCCGGGCTGGTCTCCACCCGGCGCAGCACCACCACATCGCCGCCCTTGGGCTTGCTGCCCTCTGACACACACATGATGGAAAAGCGCTTGCCGGCCCGACTGCGCTTGTGCAGGACCTCGCACACCTTGTCGAGGTCGTAGGGGATTTCGGGCATGAGGATGATGTCCGAACCAGATGCCACACCGGTGTGCAACGCCAGCCACCCGGCATTGCGTCCCATGACCTCAACCACCATCACGCGGTGGTGACTCATGGCCGTGGTGTGGATCTTGTCAAGACACTCACTCGCGGTATGCACCGCGGTCTCAAAGCCGAAGGTGCGCTCGCAGCCTTCCAGGTCGTTGTCGATGGTCTTGGGCACTCCAATGCAGTTGATGCCATGGTTGATCAGGTTGGCCGCGCCGGTCATGGTGCCGTCGCCCCCGATGCACACCACCGCGTCGATCTCATTGGCGCGCAGGTGGTCGTACACCCGATCCGTCACATCCGTCCATGCGATCTTGCCCCCGCGATCGAGGGCGAAGTGTTGCGGATTGGCCTGGTTGCTGGTGCCCAGGATGGTGCCGCCCAGGGTGAGGATGTTGGAGACATCGTTCCAGCTCAGTGGCCGCATGCGGTTCTGGATCAGCCCCAGGAACCCGTCCTCGATGCCGTAGACCTCGAGACCGTAGATGTGCATGGCGGTCTTGGTCACAGCCCGGATGACGGCGTTCAGCCCGGGGCAGTCGCCGCCGCCCGTGAGCACCCCGATGCGTTTGATGGTGGGCATGAGGACATTGTACGGCATCTACTGGAATTCTGGCTACCGACGTCAGACCGACATCGTCACTCCCGCCCGGCGCGACAGAGCCCGCAAGGGCAGACGACGGGCTTCCCTTCCGCCCTGCTACGTGTTTGGATTGACAGCAGCGGAAGTGGGGTTTCACAAGGCACATCCCAGCCACCAGCCGATGGCCGAGCGACAAGCTCCTGTTCGCGAGTCGCCTCGCGCAGCGGCTTTCTGCTTCCTTCTCATCATTGTTGCGGCTCTCGCTGCCTATCACAACAGCTTCTCGGGTCCCTTTGTCTTCGACGACATCCCAGGGATCGTCGAGAATCCTTCCATCAGGCACCTGTGGCCCATCACGCGGGTCATGGCACCGCCGCTGACCGCGGCCGGGGCCACAGGAAGACCGATGGTCAACTTTTCCCTGGCAGTCAACTATGCCCTGGGCGGAACGAAGGTCGCGGGATACCACGCTGGCAACCTCCTGCTTCATGTCGCGGTTGCGCTCCTGCTCTTCAGCCTCGGGTTGCGAACCCTGCGGCTGCCGTCGCTTGCGGGACGGTTCGAACAGAAGGCGCGGTCCATTGCGCTCGCGATAACCTTGCTCTGGACGGTTCACCCGCTGCTGACCGAGTCAGTAACGTCCGTGATCCAGCGCGGCGAGCTGATCGTCGGTCTCTTCTACCTGCTCACCCTCTATGGCGCTGTCCGTTCATTCGACTCGACCAGGAAGGCCTTCTGGTACGGATGGGCCATCGCAGCCTGTTTGCTTGGAATGGCCAGCAAGGAGGTCATGGCCACGGCGCCGGTGATGGTGTTGCTGTACGACAGGGCCTTTCTCTCGGGTTCCTTCAAGAAGGCGTTGATGCAACGGCGGCCGCTGTACATTGGCCTGGCGGCCACATGGGTCCTGCTGGGTCTGCTCATCTTCTCCCACAAAGATCGGGCAGGAACCGTTGGCTTCGGGCTCGGGGTGCAGTGGTGGGCCTATGCTCTGACCCAGTGCCAGGCCATCGTTCGCTACCTCGGCCTGGCCCTCTGGCCGCAGGGGTTGGTGTTCGACTACGGCACGGGCGTGGTGCGGGACTTTGCAACCGTTTGGCCTCAGGCAGCCATTCTGCTGGTGCTGCTGGGGGCAACCGTGTACGCAACGGTCCGTCAGCCCAAGCTGGGCTTTGCGGGCTGCTGGTTCTTGGGAGTTCTCGCGCCCAGCTCAAGCGTTGTTCCGCTGGCCACGCAAACCATGGCGGAGCATCGAATGTACCTTCCCTTGATCCCGGTGGTCGCGCTCGCGGCTGTCGGACTCTTCGTCAAGACGAACAAGAATGCAGGGCTTGCGGTGGTCGCGGTCGTCGCCTCGCTGTTCGGCTGGCGCACCGTGCAGCGCAATGAGGTCTACAAGAGCGCTGTTGCTCTTTGGGGCGATACGATCATCAAACGTCCAGAGAATGCCCGGGCCTACAAGGAACTTGGGAACGTGCTGGACAGCGCAGGAAGAACGTCGGAAGCGCTGGCAAACTATGACAAGGCCCTGCAACTGAGGCCCGACTACACAACCGTCTACTGTGACAAGGCCAGGGCGCTCTTGAGCATGGGTCAGGCCTCAGCGGCAATCGAGCTGTTCGATCGAGCGTTGCGTATCAACCCAGCTCATTTCAGGGCCCTGGGGGGCAAGGGAGACGCGCTGGTGCAGGCGGGCCGGGGGGATGCTGCCATTCCATCGTACGAAGAAGCGCTCAAGCTGCGGCCGGGTGATTCCGACGTGGCCCGCAACCTCGGGGTCGCCTTGCTAGCGGCTGGAAGGGCGTCCGAGGGAATCGAGCGGCTCGAAGCCTTGGTGCGCAGCGATCCTCAGGACGC
>PMZX01000530.1 GCA_003170035.1 Myxococcales bacterium
AGATTCATGCCCTGCCAGAAATTGGTGCCCACGAACACGTGACGCTTGCTGCCCTCTGCGAACTGGGTCCCCTTTGCGGTGACAAAGGCCATGGTGGAGGGCTGGCTGCTCGCGTCTGTGCCGCCGGCGCCCGCGCTACCTGTGTCGACACTGCCGTCGCTTCCCGATCCGCCGGCGCCTGCGCCTCCGCCATCGCGAGCGTCGAGCCCGCCATCTCTCCCGCCGCTAGCCGCGCCCCCGCTGCCGGCCGAGCCACTGGTTCCCGCGCCGCCAGCCCCGCCTCGGCCGCTGCTGCCCGCTGCGCCGCCGGTCGACGCGCCGCCGGTTGCCGTGCCAGTCGATGCGCCGCCCGTCGCCGTGCCGGTCGATGCGCCACCTCCGCCGCTGCTGCCCCCCGTGCTCGTGGCGCCGCTTGATGCGCCACCTGTCGTCGCACCGCCGGTCGATACGCCGCCAGCAGCGCTGGTGCCTGCTGCACTCGTGCTCCCACTCGATGCGCCGCCCGTCACCGGACTGCCGCCCGTCGTGCCGGTCGATGCGCCGCCGACGCCAACGGTGCCCGCCATGCTCGTTCCACCAGTCGGTGCGCCGCCGGTTACCGTACCGCCGCTCCCCGCGCCGCCGCTCGCTCTTGATCCGCCCGAGGAGGTTGAGCCCCCCGTTGCGGCCAAGCCGCCCACGCTGCTAGCCCCACCAGAGTTCCGATTCGTGCTGCTCGTCCCACCGTTGTCCGAACAGGCGACGGCAGCGAGCAAAAGCACGCAGCAACCAAAACTGGAAACCAATCGCATCATCATGATTCTCCCGTCAGGGAACAACCTGCGCCTGGTAGAGGGCATCCGCAGCAAAAGACATTCTCGAGTTCTTGTACGGTGCTGGGCAAGGGTTTGAGCCGCCGATCATCTCTGTTTCTGGCGGAGCGAACTGCGCGCGTACTCGCAGAGCTTGCGCGCTGTCCGGTTCAGGAAGGTACCGCTTCGTGATGACGCTGGTGTCGAAGTACGCTGTCACACGCGCTCTCCACGTAGCTCGCGGACGATTTCGCTGGGCGGTACACCTGTGACAGCCGCACCGGACATGAGCTGCTTCATCCTGAGGGCCGAGTCGGGCCACCGCAGGCGACCCTTCGCCCGGGCCATGGGAACGATGCGTGCGATCACCTTGCCGTGTTTGGTGACACCAATCTCCTGCCCTTTCTGCACCTCGGAAAGGACGCCGGCCAAACCGTGCTGAACCTCACGTACCGTCGCCGTCTTCACGTTAGATATTATGTCTAATCATACGGGAGCGGGCAAGCCAGCTGTGACACGGTTGACGGCGGTGGCGGCATCCACTAATCATCCGACCATGGATTCGTCGCACGTGCCCGAGAGTCCGGCCGGCGCAAAAGGGCGTCGCCGGCGCAGAGTCTTGACTGCGGCCACGCCGGGGACTGCTCCATCCAAGGTCACGGGCGAGTTCAACGTGCTCTGCTACACGTTGCTCAGCCTGTTCATCGTGAGTTTCGGCGCTTGGCTGATCTATGCCTGGTCCGACTACAGCAAGCACTACGCGCCCAATGCGGAGGGCTGGTACGTGGGCGGAACACACTCCGTCGAAGTGACTTTGGTTCCCGAGGATGTCAGGAACCTGGGTTGTGCCTCGGACGTGATGGTCGCGGGCATGCATTGCGCGCATCGGGCCAACCAGCAGCCCTTCGAACTCACCGCAACCGAGGATCGCCTCCTGCTCCGCCCCTACAACACCGTCGCGCATGTGCTCTTTCTCGGCGCTGGCTTGTGGAGCTCGGCAAGGTTGGCCGGACTGCAACCCAAAGAACGCTTCACGGTCGTGTGCAACTTCCACATGGCTGCTTCGATCAAGTCGGCGGCGCTGCGCTGGGAGCCCGACGGTTCCTTCGACCCTGTCAAAGAGGCCGTGCCCGCAGGGCTGCTCACCGATTGCGTGATGCCGCAATGACGCCAGCGACGATG
Organism: Myxococcales bacterium; assembly: GCA_003170035.1. Taxonomy (GTDB): domain Bacteria; phylum Myxococcota_A; class Polyangia; order Fen-1088; family Fen-1088; genus Fen-1137. Next base: position 1,974 of record PMZX01000530.1, read on the forward strand.
GTTCGCACAGTGGTGGAAACCGGCCGCGCGGCCTGGCTGGACGCGGTGGATCGCTGGGGCGCCCTGGAAAACGAGGAGCGTGCCACCACCCTGCTTCTCGCCTTCATGATCGTGGGAGGCGCGATCCTGCGCATCCAGGCGATCGACTTTCCGCCCTACTACACCTTCGACGAGGACTTCTACGCGCCCACCGCGCACAACTATCTGCTCGGGGTGCCCGACCTGCACGACTACCACCCCCCGCTCGGCAAATTGCTGAGCGCGATCGGGCTGCTTCTTTTTGGCTTCAATTCGTTGGGGTGGCGCTTCATCTCCCTGTGTTTGGGCCTGCAGACCATGATCATCGCCTTCTGGCTGGCGCGCGAGATTTTCGCCAGCCGGCGGGCGGGCTGGCTGGCGGCAGGTTTCGTGGCGGCGGACGGCTTCTTCATTGCCTATTCTCGCACCGGACTCGTCGACGGAATGCTCACCTGCCTGGTCTTGTGGAGCGTTCTGGCGGTGGTCACCGCGCGCACCTGGCGAGGGGTGGCGGTTGCCGCAGTCTTCGTCGGGGCTTCCATGTCCATCAAATGGAGTGGCGTGCAGACCCTGGCCCCTGCTGTCGCCGCCTTGTTGATCTTCCGCCGCGTGCCCTGGCACACTATCTTCTGGTTCGCATTGGTGCCCGTTGTGCACCTTCTGATCTGGATGGCAGGGTTGTACCTGATGGGACACGCCAGCGGCCCCGCGACCTTGTGGCAGGTGCTGGTCTCCTCATTCAGTGGCCATGCCACTGCCGCATCGGCTGCCAATCCCCTGGCTTCGCCCTGGTATTCCTGGCCAGTCCTCTATCATCCCATCGTGGTCAAGCTCTCTTCCCACGGAATCACCAGTCGCTACGCTTCCAGCCTCGGCAATCCCGTGTTCTGGTTTCCTGCCAGTTTGCTGGTAGTGGGGCTGCCTGTGACTCGCGGCCTCACCGCCTGGTGGGCGCGCTGGCGCGGTGCCTGGCCGCCCTTGTTCGACCCCTCATTCAACAAGGCAGTCTTCGTGCTGGCCGTGGGCTGGGCGGCCCTGTTCGTGCCGCTCGGCATTTCCATGGGTCAGCACGCGTTCCTTTATCACTATCAACCGTCGTATGGTTTCGCCATCGTTCTTCTCGCCGGGGTCGTGGCCAAGCTGGAACAGCGCTGGCCCCGCGCGGTGCTGGTGTTCGTTGCCCTCGCGATCTTGATGGCCACCTACCTTGCGCCGGTGTGGGGAGAATTCCCGCTCACCGAGCAAGAGGCCAACCGTCGCCTGATCTTCCTTCCCTGGCGTCCATAGTCTACTGGGAACACTGGACAACGCCCCTTGCAGACGAGACGTGATAAGCTCTCGCCAGTCTTGCCTCGCTGGGCTACCGCTTTCCATGAAGGATGAATGCAATGCAAACTAGTTGGAACGAAAGATCGAGACCGCGATTTGGCGCCATGGCCGTCTTGGCACTGTTGTACGCGTCGGGCGTGAGTCTGGGCTGCAGTTCAACAAGCAACAACCAGGTGCCTCACGACGCGAGTCTGTCGGGCGGTACGACCCAGCCCGCCACCAGCGCAAGCGCTGGCAGCGGCGCGGGTGGCAGCAGCAGCGTGGCCGTAAACGGCGGCAGCAGCGCAAGTAGTTCCAGCAGCACTTTCTCGACAGGCGGCTCGACACAAGCCGGGACGGTTGCGGGCGGCGCCAGTGCAACGGCGGGATCGGCCGCTGGTGGTGCCAGCGTGACAGGTGGCTCGGCCACCGGCGGCGCCAGCGCGACAGGCGGCTCGGCCACCGGCGGCGCCAGCGTGACAGGCGGCTCGGCCATGGGTGGCACCACCCGGACCGGCGGTAGCGCAGGTGGCGGCGTCAGTGCAACCGGCGGCTCGGCTTCCGGCGGCGCCAGCGCGACCGGCGGCTCGGCTTCCGGCGGCACCAGCGTGACGGGGGGCTCGGCTTCCGGCGGCACCACCCGGACCGGCGGTAGCGCAGGTGGCGGGGCCAGCACAGGTGGCTCCAGAGCAGGAGGCTCAGCCACCGGCGGCGCGGCGGGAGGAACGAGCGCGCCAGGCGGAACGACCAGCACGGGCGGAAGCAGTGGCGGATCGACTGGCACGGCCTGTGCGGCTCGCGTGCTATCGCTCAGTTCCAACGCAACCGGCTCAACCGCCGANNACCGTCGAGTTCTGGGCCTTCATCAAGACCACGGACTGGGTCGGTGAAAAGAATGAGGTCTACTATATTGGCCCAGCAGCGAGCGCCACATCAGCCTCGACATTTGGTCTCGATTTCGGCACCAACAACGTGACAGGGAGCACGACCAATCACGCGACGCTGAACCCCTTCACCAATGGGCTGAACGACGACACTGGCGCTGACCTGGGAATCAACTCGTCAACCAACCAGTGGGTGCACGTCGCAATGACCTGGGATCAGAAGGTTCTGCTGACCTATGTCAACGGCATCGCCAAGATTACGGTCAACCCGACCGCCACCATCACGGCGCTCAACACCGCCCAGTCGACCCTGTACATCGGCTGCAACCCGACCAACAAAAACTGCTTCAATGGCGAGTTTGCCGAGTTCAGTGTGTGGAACGTGGCCCGTAGCGCTGCTGACATCCTGGCCAACTACAAGAAGCCACTGACAGGCAATGAAACCGGCTTGGTCGGCTACTGGAAGTTCGACGACGCGGCCAGCGCAACCAGCGCAGCCGACTCGGTGACTGCGGCCGGACATGCCGCACACAATGGCACCCTGACCGCGGACACGGCGGCGCACAACCCGACCTTCGTCACGCCGACGTCACCCGTACCGCTTGTCTGTCCGTAGGGTTGCTTCTTGTTCGGTCGCCCCGACCTCGACCGCAGCCTGGCCGTAGCTTCGCTCACGGATCCAGGCGCCGAATGCCGTAGGCGTCGAGTTGGCGGTCGGAGCTGAGCACGGGAACGCCCTCAACCAGTGCCTGCGCAACGATCATCCGATCGAAGGGATCGCGGTGCAGGGGTGGCAGAGCGCCGATCGTCCTGGTGGCACTCCGGCGGAATTCTCCTCGGAGGGTGCGTGACAACAGGGCTCGAACCGTGGTGGGTCGTGGCGTGGTAGATGCGGGCCGCGCCGCCGCCGAGCGTCCGCCCGCTGCTATGCCTCTGGGGCGACCGTAGGTCGCCGCTACGCCGCGGCCCGGTGGCTTCTTCCGGGCTGCACGGCGGAGATGAAGGTCACGTCCTTGTACTTCTCCTCGCTGCGACGGAGCAGGTACTCGGTCTCGAACAGCACCAGCGGTCGGCCCTCGATGTCGACCACGCAGCTCTGCCGGCCGGGCAGTTCGAAGGAATTGAAGTCCAAGCTGTCGCCCTCGATCCAGCGCGCGAATCGGTAGGGCAGGCGGTCGAACCCGATGCGCACACCGTATTCACCGCGCAGGCGGTGCTCGACCACCTCGAACTGCAGCGCGCCCACCGCACCCAGGATCGGGTCGCGTTCCTGGCGCTGCCGATCGTAGAACACCTGCACCGCCCCTTCCTCTGACAACTGTTCTAGTCCCTTTTTCAGCTGTTTTCGCTTCAGCGGATCGTTGAGCCGCACGCGCACGAAATGCTCGGGCGAAAAGCGCGGGATGCCCTCGAATTCCAGCGGCTGCGCTTCGCACAGGCTGTCGCCGATGCGCAGCACCCCCGGATCCCACAGACCCACGATGTCGCCGGAGAATGCCTCATCCACCACGGTGCGCGTCTGTGCCATGAACTGCACCGAGCGGGCGAGCGACAGGGTCTTGCCCGTGCGCACGTGGCGCACGTCCATGCCGCGCGCGAAACGGCCACTGCAGATGCGCACGAACGCGATGCGATCGCGGTGCTGCGGATCCATGTTCGCCTGGATCTTGAACACGAAGCCCGAGAACGCGGGCGCATCCGGCGCCAGCGGCCCGGCCGAGGTCATGCGCGTGCGCGGCGCCGGTGCCAGATCGACGAAGTGATCCAGCAGAGGCTCCAGCCCACAGTTGGTCATGGCGCTGCCAAAGAAGACCGGCGTGAGCCTCCCGGCGAGAAATCGCTCACGATCGAACGGCGTGCCTGCCGTCTCCAGCAGGGCCACGTCGTCACGCAGGCGATCCATCTGGCTTGCCCCAAGAACCTCCAGCAGCCGGGCGTCGTCCCAGCTCGCCTGGCGCATCTCGCCCCGGCGGCTGCCGCCTGACCCCTGGAAGACCTGCAGCGAATGAGCCCAGCGATCGAACAGCCCCACGAACGAGCGTCCCCCGCCCAGGGGCCAGTTGGCCGGACTGCACGGGATCCCGAGCACGCGCTCGATCTCGTCGAGCAGTTCGAAGGGATCCTTGCCGTCGCGGTCCAGCTTGTTGACGAAGGTCACGATGGGGATGCCGCGCATGCGACAGACCTGGAACAGCTTGATGGTCTGCGGCTCGACCCCTTTGACGCAATCGATGAGCATGATGGC
>PMZX01000351.1:0-7894 GCA_003170035.1 Myxococcales bacterium
CCCGCGCGCTGCGCGCGCGCCCTCGTTGCCGGCGACGGGGAGGGTGACGCTGAAGCCCGCCACCCGACGAGCGGGTACGAACAAGACCGACGGCGGCAATGGACCACCCAGGGCGGGTAGCTTCTGACCACTGGATGGCATCGGCTTGTTGAACTCCCAGTAGAGCCGACTCCCATCCTGCCGAACGCGGTTGGGGACATCCTCCGCCAGGTCCACATCAACTCGAACCGTGCCACGGGCATGCGGATCCCGGTAGGAACTGATGAGCCGGACTGGGCCCAAGTACTCCGTGGCATCCAAACTGCGTGCCAAATCGTCGGGGAGATCAGCATGGTCGAGACGCAGGCTAACCCGTCGATCAGCCTGGCGCTCGACGGCAAATCCTGCCGGCTCTTCCAGATCGATGATGACCGACGAGCGGGTGGGTTCGTCGACGAAGTCGATGCGGCGAACACGGATGGGAACCCGCAGAGTGACCGAGCGAGGACGGGTGACCGGCTTGGCCGAATCGGGAACAGGCGGCGCACTCACCACGGTCCCTTTCTCTTCCTTGGCAAGCGGCTTGGCTGGTTTGGGGAGTGCAACTGGGCTTGGCGCTGCCGCCGGCTTGGATACCTGCGCCAGTCGCTTGAGCTCTGCCGCCAGCGCGTCGCGAGCCGTCTCCAGTTGGGCGCGCTCCTTCTCCAACTTGGCCCGCTCGCTCTCGACCCGAGCCCGGTCGGCGCGCGCCTGGGCCAGGCGGGACTCCTCTTCCGCGCGGGCGGACTCCGCCTGCTTCAGCTTTTCTTCTTCGTCGCGACGGCCGCGCATCTCTTCCTGGCGGCGGGCTTCTTCCGCGTGGCGCGTGGCCACTGCCAGGGTGAGCTCTTTGCGTGAGCGCTCAGCGGCGTCTGCCGCGTTTTTGCGCTCCTCTTCGGCCTTGGCCACTGCCGCTGCTGCAAGCGCTTTGTCAGGTGACGAAGCGCCAGTATGTTCGAGCCGCTGACGTTTGGCCTGGGCGGCTCGGCTAGCCTGCTCGCGCTGGGCCAGCTCCGTGGCCGCCACACGCAGCTTCGCCTCTCGTTCCGCAACCAGGTGTTCGGCCTCCAGCAGCCGTTGTCTCTGTTCCTCCTGGTGCTTGGCCTTTGCCTCAAGAGCCGCGGTTCGCATCTCGACCTCGCGAGTGGCCTTCTGCAGCGCCCGATCGCGTTCCGTTTCGCGCTGCTGGGCCGTGAGCGTATCCCGCTCGGCCAGTTTGGCGCGCTTGATGGCTTGGTCGGCTTCGCGTTCGGCCCTGCGGGTGTGTTCGTCTGCGCGAGCCACAGCCGCCTTTTGCCGCTCAGCCTCGGCGCTAGCGGCGCTGGCCATCGCCTGCGCATTCTGGGCGTCGCGCCGGGCCTGCTGCAATTGCAGCTTCAGCTTGGCGTTCTCAGCATTGGCTTGCGCGGCCACCCGCGCCTGAGCTTCAGCCTTGAGCTGTGCCTCGGCCTTGGCTTGCGCTTCGGTCTTGGCTCGTGCCTCAGCCTTCTCGGCCTTGGCCTGTGCCGCGGCCCTGTCGGTTTTGGCTTGTGCCTCGGCCTTGTCGGCCTTGGCTTGTGCTTCGGCCCTGTCGGCCTTGGCTTGCGCTTCGGCCCTGTCGGCTTTGGCTTGTGCTTCGGCCCTGTCGGCTTTGGCCTGCGCCTCGGCTCGTTCCGCCTTGGCCTGTGCCTCAGCCCTTTCGGCCTTCGCCTGCGCTTCGGCCCTGTCGGCTTTGGCTCGTTCGGCTTTGGCTTGTGCCTCGGCTCGTTCCGCCTTGGCCTGTGCCTCAGCCCTGTCGACCTTCGCCTGCGCTTCGGCCCTGTCGGCTTTGGCTCGTTCGGCTTTGGCTTGTGCCTCGGCTCGTTCCGCCTTGGCTTGCGCCTCGGCCTTGACTTGGGCGTCGTGGGGATCGGGTGCTGCGGCCTTGCTCGCAACTGGGTGCAGGTGGGGAATGACCCGGACCACGATGTCGTTGCCGCGCGCCTCGACGCGATAGTCGGAGGCCTGCCGCAAGGTCAAGACAATGCGCGTCCGAGGACCGCTCCCTTCCTCTTCACTGACGTTTGCGCTGACCAGTCCGACGGCGTAGGTGCCGGCATCCATGGGAACCTCGACGTCGCCCAGACGAGCTGCGCTCAGGTCAACCACCACCCGCGCCGGCTGTTCCAGCTTCCAGGTGGTAAATGTGGGCCGTGCCGAGGACGATATCACCACTGCCGTGTCACCCCCTGTCTCGGAGACGCGGATGGCGCGTACCTGCGCCGTCTCGGCAAGTGCGGGGGTAGAAAGCCAAGCGCCCATGGCGACGCCGAGCACGATCGCGGGTCTTTTGGAATTAGCTGTGTGACCTGTCATTTCTCCGCCCCCTCTGGATCGACCAGAATGGCTTTCTCCAAAGCATGGGTTTCGCCGCCCGACGCGACTTCCGCCAACTCCAACACCACGCGGTCGGACAGTATCTTCGTAACACGTGCGGCCGACTTGGAAAGGTAGTCGCCTCGCTTGATCACTTGTCCGAGGCCACTTGGATCCCGGAACATGGCGCGCGGGTTCGCGTCGCCGGTGATCACGGCAATCAGGGTCAGCTCCTCGAGGGAGAACTTGCCGAAGATCGCCGGAAAAGCCTGCGTGAGGTTCACCCGAGGATTTCGATCGGAAAAGATCCCGACGAAGGACCGGAACGGGTCTCGGTTCGAATCATCAGTTTCATTGAAATCTTCATCGCGCAGGACCTTTCGACGCAGGATGGTCAGTCGCTGCTGCACGGCCTCTGCCGATGCGGCGTTGGAGGGGCTCGGCGCGGCTGCAACCGGCTTATCAGCCGGGGCGGGCTTGGCAGGCGGCTTGGGGGGGGCTGCGTGCGCACCCGGATACTCCCCCCACGGCGCGAGAGCGAAACCGACACAAAGGAGCGTGGCCAGCCTGGTCCGCCTCATGTTCCCCCTCCGGCTTCGGACTTGTCGTTGTAGCGGAAGGTCACCGCATAGAACTTGGCATGCAGCCGGGGTGAGCCCGTGTCGTCAGTGCCTTTCCCCTCCGGGACCAAGGCCAGGTTCTCCACGTTCACGATACGGGGCAGATCGGCGACGTTCTTGAAGAACTTGGTGATGGTGTGATAGCTGCCGCGGATCTCGATGCGAACCGGGATGCGCACATACAACTCGGCGGGCGATTCCGACTCGATCGCCAGCGTGAGAACCTCCAAGCCCGCAAGCTCCGCCTGTTCCTGGATGCTGGAGAGGAAAGTGGGAATCTCTGCGCGTTTGGGCAATGCCTTGAGCAGCTCGCGTTGTTCCTGCTGCAATTGCGTCAACTCGTTTCGATAGGCCAGGTACTCCTTCTTGCGCTTCTCGTAGTCTTCCTTTTCGTCGGTCAGCTTGCGCTGCTGGACCTCGGCCCCTTTGATCTGGTCCTGCAGATCCATGTAGAACAACATGTAGTAGACGACCCCGATCAGCGCGACGAGCCCCGCCGTGGCGGCGACTTTCACCGGCGTCTTGAGTCGCAGCAGTTTCTGGAGGATGTCGTTCATGTCAGTAGATCACGTTTGCTGAGAGGCTGAAGTTCACGAACTTGATCGAACGTCCCGATACCTGGGCGGTGGAGTCCAGGTTCACGTCGCTGAAGAACACCGACGAGTTGAGCCGTTTGAGAAACTCGGCCACGTCCTCGTTCGATTTTGCCGCACCTCGGATCCTGACGTGCTTCGCGTCCTCGCTATAGCCATCCATCCACACGCGGCGCGGATCCCAACTTGCGTTGAAGCCGGCGTTGGGGTCACGCCTCAATGTCTCTTCATAGGAGATTCGGTCGAAGGTCGGCCCCTTGCCCGGGCTCAAGAGTTCGGACATTTCGCGTAGCAGATAGACCGGCCCGTTCCGCCCCGCATCCAGCGCCTGAATGGTCTTTCGCTGCCGAAGCAGCTCCTCGCGCTGGTTGCGGATCTTGTCGTAGTCGCCGATTTCTTGCTTCAGGCGGGCCACGTCCGCCGTGAGAATCGTATTTCTGCGCTGGATGTCTTCCAACTGGCCAGCCGCCTGCAAGTGCAAGAAGATGACCCCGCCCACGGTGGCCAGGATGGCCACGCCCATGTACAAGAACTGTCGCTGGCCGGCCTCGGCCCGCTTGACCTTCCTGATGGGAAGCAGATTGATGCGAATCACTGCTTATCTCCCGGGCGGCGCAGAGCAAGACCCACCGCCACCGCGGCCTCGGCCGCGTGTTGCTGAACGAAGGCCATGTCGAACTTGTGGTCGTCCACTGCGATCTTGCGGAAGGGATCCATCACTTCGACCGGCGTGCGTGCCTTGTCCTCCAGCGCGCGCTGCAGAGCGGGCACCTTGGCGGAGCCTCCGCACAGGTAGATCCTCGTGATGCGCGCGTCGCTACTGGCCGCCAGATAGAAGTCGAGCGAGCGTTGAAACTTGCCGGCCACGCTGTCGGCAACCGAGACGATGACCGCCTCAACCTCCTGGGGGACCACCTCACTGGCACCCTCGCCCGAGGAGCCGATCTTCCAAGCCTCGGCTTCCTCTTGGCTGACGTTGAGCCGCTTCTGAATCTCCTCGGTGAACGCGTTGCCGCCCACGGTTACGTCGCGGGTGAAGGCGCTGGTTCCACCGGCCACGATGTTGATGTTGCACAAGGTGGCGCCGACGTTGATGATGGCCACCGCCTCCTCAGGAACGACCGGATAGTTGGCCTCGTAGGCATTCTGGATGGTGAAGGCGGCCACATCCATAATCATCGGCTGCAGCTTGGCCTCGCGAATGACCATGCTGTAGTCGGAGACGACTTCCTTCTTGGCCGCCACCAGGAGCAGCTCCATCTGGCCCCCGGCGCCGCCCTCGCTGCCCACCAGCTGGTGATCGATTTCTACGTCGTCCTTGGAGAATGGAATGTGGTGCTCGGCCTCCCAAGGAATTTGCTCCTCCAACTCCTCGGGTGTCATGGGCGGAACTTTGATCTTCTTGATGATGACCGAGTGTCCGGAGATGGCCGTGGCCACCTCTTTGCCCTTGATTCCGAGGTTATCGCGCAATGTCTTGATGGCCTCGACCACCGCGGTCTGATTCATGATTGCGCCGTCGACGATGGTCTGCGCTGGCAGCGGCTCGAACCCGAAGTTGATCAGTTGAAGACCCTTGGAGGTCTCCCTGAGCTGGACGACCTTCACGGAGCTTGAACCTATGTCGAGTCCTATGCAGTTCTTGGGCATCGACGTGGTCTCCGAATGGCTACCTTCATTTCCCTTCCTTCACCTACATGATGGGTCATCTGCGAAAAAGGTCAAAAAACCATCCTCCGTCTTATCCTCATCGTTCACTTTGCCTTCCAAGTTGAGCCCACGGGTGTAGGCGTGACCGGAGCGGGGGTTTGTTCGCGGTTGTTGCCGTATGCGTCGTAGTCTCGTGTGTCGCGCCCGGCGACGATCCCGTACTCCCTTATCTTATAGAGGAGAGCCCGGTGACTGATCTCAAGCAGCTCGGCGGCTCTGGTCCGATTCCCCTTGGTGCGCTCCAGGGCGCGGCGTATGAGCGCCTCCTCGGAACGTCGCGACGCTCGCTTGATTGACAAATCGCCGTCGTCCACCGGTGCTTGGGCCGCGGTCGTCCCCGGGCTCCCAACCCGCAGCCGCTCGGGTAGAGATTCGACGCCGATCTCGGGGCCCTCGGCCAGCACGACGGCGCGCTCGACGGTGTTCTCCAGCTCCCGGACGTTTCCGGGCCAGTCACGCGCAGCCAGAATACGGATGGCGTCGGCGGTGAACCCCGAGATGGCAAGGCCCATGCGGGCGTTCATGCGGGCCAGGAAGTGCTCCACCAGCAGCGGGATGTCATCGCGCCGGTCGCGGAGAGCCGGCAGATGCAAGGCGAAGACGTTCAGCCGGTAGTACAGGTCTTCGCGGAACGCTCCCCGCTTGACCTCGTCAGCCAGATCGCGTGCGGTGGCCGCCACGACGCGGACGTCGACCTTGATGTCCTGGCTGTCGCCCAGGCGGCGGATCTCTCCCTCTTGCAGTACGCGCAGCAGCTTGACCTGCAGGTTGAGTGGCAATTCCCCAATCTCGTCGAGGAAGAGGGTTCCGCCCGAGGCCTCTTCAAACAGGCCCTTGCGATCTCGGTTGGCGTCGGTGAACGCGCCCTTGCGGTGGCCGAACAACTCGGATTCGAGCAAGTTGGCCGGGATAGCCCCGCAGTTGACCGCGATGAAGGCGGCACGGGCGCGGGGTGAGTTGCTATGGATAGCACGCGCCACCAGTTCCTTGCCGGTCCCCGATTCACCGTCGATGAGCACGGTGGTCTTGAATTCGGCGATCTTGCGTACCGTGCGGAACAGCTCGAGCATCTGCGGGCTGCGCGCGACCAGTTCGGCAAAGGTCCCCGCGGGCTCGTCGCCGCCCGAGCGAACCTGGCGGGCCAGGCTCTGGTTCTCGCGGTAGAGCCGCTCGCGTTCCTCCGCCTTGCGCAAAAGCAGGACCAACTCGTCCGCCTCAAAAGGTTTGGACAGATAGTCGTAGGCTCCCCGCTTCATGGCTTCGATGGCGACGTCCTTGCTTCCAAAGGCGGTCATCACGACCACGGTGGCGTCTAGACCACGTCGGCGCACCTCATCCACGAGGTCCATGCCGCTGCGCCCCGGCATGCGCAGGTCGGTGATGATGATGTCGTAGGGCAGGTTTTCCAGCTCACGCAGAGCGCTGTCGACCGAGGCCACGCCCACCGGCTCATAGCCTTCCCGCTTGAGCAGGGTCTGAAGCATGTGACGAAGGTTCTCTTCGTCATCCACCACTAGAACGCGCCGCATGGAACCTCAGGGGTGTAGCCATTGCATGACATCAGGCGAGGGCCGAAGTGCGATTGTATCACGAACCCGAGTATTTCCGCTAGGTTCCGGCGCCTCTTTCAGGCCGGTGGCCGGGGCCGGTGGCCGGATCCGGAACAGCCAGCGGTAGACTCGGGGTCGGGGTTGCGCAATAAAACCCTCAGGGGGTCGGAAAGCACATGCGTCTTGGGACAAGTGGAATGAAACGCCTTCTCGCACTGACCGCCATGGGATTGTGGGGCACCGCATGCACGACCGCGATGTACAGCGGGTCAAGACGGAGTTCGGATGAAGTGGCTGTGCTCATAACCACGAACGGTCAGGTCATGATGGATGGAAAGAGCCAGTCGGGCGTCTCCACGCGAGTGGCGAAGATCGATGGCAAGGAGATCAACGGCAGCAGCTTTGAACTTCTTCCTGGTCGCCATAGTGTCGAAGTGACTGGCACGAAGAAGGACAACCCCGGCGGGGGAGCGGGGGTCATCGCGGCCGGGGCGCTTGGGGGACCGGCTGCGGCACTTGGTTTTGCAGCTGCTGGCAGCCTTGCGGCAAGGACAGAAAAATCCAGGCCGCTGGTAGCCTGTTTCATCGCGCGACCACGGCACACCTATGAAGTTCGTACGTTTGGAAACTCTGACAACGCTGGATCATGGGAGATCGAGATCGTCGATCAGAACACTACCTACGTAGTGACAAGCGCGTGCAACCCTGCGCCTGGACCAGCTTCGAAACCTTCCATGAACCAACCACCCCCAGCGACTTCATCGCCTGCGCCTTCTAGTGCCAGTCCCTCTCCCTAGGTCCGTCCCATCCGGAGCTGATTCATGAACCACGGTCCTGTCGTCGTAGGCATCGACCAGGGCACCACCGGAACCACCGTGCTGGTGCTGGACCAACACCTCGCGATCCTTGGTCGCGGGTATTGCGAGATTCCGCAAAGCTATCCCCAGCCCGGGCAGGTGGAACACGATCCCGAAGCGATTTGGCAGTCGGTGCTGACGGCCTTTGCGCAAGCGCGCGCCCAGTCTGGGGCGCTAGAGATTGCAGCCATCGGCATCACCAACCAGCGTGA
>PMZX01000351.1:7947-8294 GCA_003170035.1 Myxococcales bacterium
CGGCGACGGGCCGAAGCGGGCGAGATCGCGTTTGGCACGGTCGACAGCTGGCTCATGTGGCGTTTCTCGCAAGGCCAGTTCCATCTGACCGACGTGTCCAACGCCTCGCGCACCTTGCTTCTCGACCTTCATGCTTTGCAATGGAACCCGGAGATGTGTCGTATCTTCGGCGTGCCGGCTGCTCTCCTACCCAAGGTGGGTCCGACCTCAGGGCGGCTCGCGGTCACGCGCGCTGCGGGAGAGATCCCCGAGGGGATTGCGCTGGCTGCGGCAGCGGGCGACCAGCAAGCCGCGCTTTTCGGTCAACAGTGCCTGCGTGCTGGTGACGCCAAGTGCACTTTTGGTAC
>PMZX01000351.1:8315-14077 GCA_003170035.1 Myxococcales bacterium
GACGGGCTCGGCATCATTCAGAAGGCGGCCGATAGCGAAGGTCTAGCCGCGTCCGTGCCTGACGACGGCGGAGTTACCATCGTGCCTGCCCTGGCCGGGCTGGGTGCGCCCCACTGGCGCTCCGAAGCCCGCGGCGCGATCCTTGGACTCACGCGCGGAACCCGGGCGGCTCACATCGCGCGCGCGGCCTTGCAGGCCATAGCCCTGCAGACTGTCGATCTGGTCCATGCCATGGAGCAAGACTCGGGTCGTTCGCTGACCGCCTTGCGCGTGGACGGTGGCGCCACCGCCAACAATCTGCTCATGCAGATCCAGGCGGACTTGTTGGGCGCCGACATCATACGGCCGGCACAGGTCGAACTGACCGCAGTCGGTGCGGCGCGGCTGGCGGCCGAGGGTGTGGGCCTGGACATCCACCCCCAAGACGCGACAGCAGACTCGGCCGCGACGATCTTTCATCCGCGCATGCCCGCCCGCGAACGCGACCGCATCCTGGCTTGTTGGCGGGAAGCCATTGCCAAGGCCTGATTCATCCGCTGTGACCCGGCTAGGGAGAGAGATTTCGATATGAAACGCCTGGTCTTGGGCAAGCAGATCCTGGTGTGCGTCGGCCCTGGCGGCGCAGGCAAGACGACCGCCGCCGCCGCGCTCGGCGTGCTGGCAGCGCGCGCGGGCCGGCGCACGCTGGTATGTACCATCGACCCGGCACCCCGGCTGGCCGATGCCCTGGGCGTTCCCGATCTGGGGCCCGAACCTCGCTCGCTGGCGAGCGAAACCAACCGCGTCCTCGGCATCGGGCCGCCGGGAAGCCTGCAAGCGGCGCGCGTCGACACGGGCTGCGCGTTCGATCGGCTGATTGGGGAACAGGTGGCGGACCCGGTGTTGCGTGCCCGCATTCTGGCCAATCCCCTCTACCGCCAGATGACGGCTGATCTGACCGGCGCGCCAGAATACGCTGCGACGCTTTTCCTCTTCGATTTGCAGCGCCAGCGCGCCTACGACCTCATCGTGCTCGACACGCCTCCCACGGCCAATGCGCTCGACTTCCTCGCCACCCCGCACCGGTTGGCCGACGCAATCAGCAGCCCCGCGCTGCAGTGGCTGGCGGCCCGCAGCCCGAAGGCGCGTCGTTTTTCCTTGCAGCGACTGAGCGTCGGGGGTGCGCTCGTCCTGCGGCGTGCAGGCAAGCTGCTGGGTAGCCAATTCGTCGACGACCTCGGCGCTTTCTTGCTCGACGTGCGCGATGTGCTGGGCGCCTTTCTCGCGCGCGCTCGCGAGATTGAAGCGATGTTGAGGCGTCAGGACGTGGGCTTCCTGCTCGTGCTGTCACCCGAGACCGCTGCCATCAACGAAGCCTTGTACCTGGCCGGTCAGCTGCGGGCAGCGGGCACGCCCCTGGCCGGCTTCGTGGCCAACCGCGTGTTCCCTGCTCCCGGCATGGTCGAGGCCGATGCCCTGCGTGCGGTGCTTGCCGCTCTTCCGGCCCTGGCTGACCTGAGCGCTGTGCAACTTGAGGCCGCTGCGGTGCAGATCGCGGAACTTGGCGCCTATCTGGCCCACATTACGCATCAGCAGCAGAAAGAGTTGGCTCGCCTGGCCGCCCAGGCGCCCGGAGTTCCCATCACCCGGGTGCCGCTCTTGCCTCATGACGTATCCAACCTCGAGTCGCTCAAGGCGGTGGCGGACTGTTTCGGATCAATGGGGTAACCATGTTGCGGCTCTTTGTTGCGGTGGACTTGCCAGCAGAGCTTCGACCAGTGGTGGTGCGTCTGTGCCAGGGCATAGGCGGCGCACGCTGGACGCGGCCTGAGCAGTTGCACATTACCCTGCGTTTTCTGGGCGACACGCCGGAAGACCAGCTCGGCGATCTGTGCGCGCATTTGCGCCAGATTCGCATGTCGGGCTTCCAGCTTGCACTTCGGGGCATCGGCGTCTTTCCTCCGCCCGGTGCACGCAAACCTGCGCGTGTGCTTTGGCTCGGCCTCGATCCGCCCGAGTCGTTGCAAGCACTCAAGCTTGCTGTTGATGAGGTGCTCGGGCCGGACCCTGACACGGCCAAGCGCGGTTTCTCACCCCATTTGACCCTGGCCCGTTTCCCGACCCGGCCACGCCACGACCTCGACGCCTTCCTGGCCGAGCACGCCGGGTTCGAGGGCGGTCGCTTTCTGGTAGACAGGTTCCACCTGTACCGGAGCACCCTTCGCCGCGAGGGCGCACTACACGAGATTGTCGAAACCTACCCATTGCCATAGCGCCGGCCACGACTTCAGCGAAACCCGGGACCGTGGTAGTTTCGCACCCATGACGACTAGATTTCCTCGAAGTGGATGCAGGAACATTGGCGCTTTCGGGCTCGCCGGACTTGTTCTCACAATTTCGTCGGCGGCTTTCGCCCAGGCGGTGCAGCCGCAGCCGTCGGCGCCACCGCAACCCTATCCTCAGCCACAACCCTATCCTCCGCCCGGCTACGGGCCACCACCGGGCTACGGGTATCCTCCGCCCGGCTACGGCTATCAGCCGTCCCTTTTGCCCGGCTACCATACCCACGACGGGTTCTACCTGCGACTGGCGGTGGGAGGTGGCTACGCCCATGCTTCGGCCTCCTACCAGAACCAAGACGTAGTCTACAGCGGCGGGGCGTTCGCGCTTGACATGGCCTTCGGCGGGGCCGTCACCCCCAATCTGATCATTTACGGCGCGATTGTGGGCTACGGGATCCCCAACCCGACACTGAAATCGAATGGCGCGAACATTGACATGTCCGGAATCACCTTCAACGCCATCGGGGTTGGACCAGGTGTCACTTACTACATCATGCCGGAGAATATGTACGCCTCGGGCTCACTGCTTTTGCACTTCCTGAGCCTGAGTGCACAACATTCGAACCAGTCGGCGGATTTGTCTGATACTGGCGTTGGCTTCAGTCTGATGTTCGGGAAAGAATGGTGGGTTTCGTCGGACTGGGGGCTCGGTGTCGCTGGCCAGTTCATGTTTGGCTCGGACAAGGCTAAGTACGTGAATGCGCGCTGGACCACAGTGGCAGGCGGCGTCCTGTTCAGCGCCACCTACAATTGAAGCAGGTCCTGAGCTGCCATCACAGTCACGCCACCTTCTGCAATTGAGGAAATGAAGCAATGAAGAGACTCTCACTCGGATTGGGGGCCTTTGTGCTGCTTTTCGCCGGCACGGCCCACGCACAATACGGAATGGCCGGTTGTGGCCTTGGAGCGATGGCCTTTGGGAACGACCAAGATACGCTGAAGCAAGTCATCGCCGCCATTATCAATCCCACTGCCGGGCAGACTTTTGCCATTACCTCCGGGACCTCCAACTGCGTGAGCCGGGGAGTGATCAGGGCCGAGCGCGAGCAAGCCGCGTTTGCCGAGGTCAACTTCCAGGACATCAAGGGCAACATGGCTGCCGGGGGCGGTGAATACCTGGCTTCCCTTGCCACCCTGCTCGGCTGCGAGGATTCGGCCAAGCCGGTTTTTGCCAGGATGACCCAGGACAAGCTCGAGATCCTGGTGCCCAGCCCCTCGACCACCCCCATCCAGATGCTCGTCGGCGTCAAGCAGCAGATCAAGGCTTCGCCCGCGCTGGCTGCCTCATGCACCGACGCGCGCGCGATTGCGCGGGCCGAGGGCAAGCCGATGACCCTTGCCAAGCGCTAGTTGTCTGTCACGAGAACCTTGAACGATTGTTTGTCCCGGCGTTTCCGAGCGGAGCGCCGAGACGTTCTGTTTTTCGGGCCGCTGCTGTTCTGTTTGATCGTCGGCCTGTGCGCCTCGCCTGCCTCGGCCGAGCAATCCTATTTGCACGAATTGCAGACGCGGGCGCGTACGCGGGGGCTGGCGCGCACGCGCCTGTGGCAGGTTCTGCTGCACTATCATCGCACTCTGTGCGGCGGCTGGCGCAGCAGTGCGGACGGCCCCGGATTCTTCCTGGCCGGTTCTGTGGGCGAGATTGATCCCGAGGCCGAGTTGATGGCCACTGTGGCCGCCTTTGCGGCGCCGGCGACGCCGGCAACGCCAGACGATGAGGCCGGTCAGCACGCGCAGTGCCGCTTTCCTGCGCGCTGGTCTTGGCTCAAGCAGGAACTGGCCATCGATACGGCGCGCCTTCCCGAGCAGCCTTGCCCGCTCTTTTCCGGCTGGTGCCAGGCGATTGCGCCGGAAAAGGTCGCGCTGGTTTTTTCGTCGGCCTACATCAACAGCCCGGCCTCCATGTACGGCCACACCTTCTTGCGCCTCACGCGCCGGACGGGCGAGGACAACCGCCTCATCGACTACATCGTCAATTTCGCTGCCGAGGAAGACACAAAGAGTGGTCTGGTCTATGCGTGGAAAGGCCTGTTTGGCGGCTTCGCCGGCCACTTCTACGTGATGCCCTACTACATGAAGATCCAGGAGTACTCGAACATCGAGAGCCGCGACCTGTGGGAATACGAGTTGGCGCTGGGCCAGGCGCAGGCCGAGCGCCTGGTGGCGCATACCTGGGAGACCCGCAGCACCCACTTCAACTACTACTTCGCGACCGAGAATTGCTCGTACTTCTTGCTTGAGCTTCTCGAGGTCGCGGATCCCGAGCTGCGACTCTCCGATCGCTTTCACGGCACGGTCGTCCCGGTGGAAACTCTGCGCGCCGTGCTGGCGGTTCCTGGCCTGGTCAAGGCGCGGACGGTGCGGCCGTCGCTGCGTGCCCAGATCTTGAATCGCAAGTCGCACATGATGGGCAGCGAGATCAAGACCGCCGAGGCTTTGAGCAAGCGGGGGCGCGAGGCGCAAGGGCTGATCGCAGACTGGTCCAGGGAGCGTCAGGCGCGCATCATCGATGCTGCCTACGATCTTTTGCGTTTTCGCGAGGGCCTGACCAAGGAGCCTTCGCCCGAATTTCTGCGCAAGGAACGCGAGTTGCTCATCCTGCGCGGCCGCACCGGCGTCCCGCCGCTTGACAACGACGCGAAGCCAGCCAGCGACGCCCCGGAGACCGGCCACCGGTCGCTGCGGCTGGGCCTGGCAGGCGGCATGATGGGCGGCGGGCATGCTGTCTTCGAGGAGCTTTCGCTGCGCGTGGCCCTACACGATTTCCTGGACCCGTCTCGCGGCTATCTCGACGATGCCGAACTGGAGATGATCCAGCTCCGCATCCGATTTGAGAACGCAGCCCGCCGGGTGTTTCCAGAGCGTCTCGACCTGATCAACATTCTTTCGGTGTCGGGCTACGACCGCTGGATTCCCAAGACGGCCTGGGCGATCCGTGTCGGTGGTGCACAGGCGCACAATCTGGCATGCGCGGGTGTGCGCTGCAGCTACGGTGGAGTGAATATGGGCGGAGGAATCTCGTTCCGGCTCGGCCACCCGTTCTTGTTCTTCTTGCTCGCCGACGCAGATCTGGCTGGCGGCGCGCCGTTTTCCGACCATTGGCGAATTGGCCTGGGCGGCTTCGCCGGCGCCGTGCTGCGGCTCGGACACTTTTCCCAGACCGCGGCCGAGGGCCGCGACATCTACTACTTCTTGGGCGACCGCCGTCGCGCTCCGGTCATCAGCGTCGGGCAAGGGTTCAATCTCGGGCCCTGGGGCCAGATCCGCCTGGTCGGTGACGCCGTGGGATCATACCGGGAGGCCCGCGCCGAATTGCTCGGGTATTTCTAGTCGCGTGGGGAGCCTGCCGGCTCTGCCCCCTACGGGGACTTCGGGACCGACAGCCCGCCCTGCCCACCCCGCGCGCCTCGCGCGCGCCCTCGCCGGCGGCGTACCATCGCG
>PMZX01000351.1:14086-17683 GCA_003170035.1 Myxococcales bacterium
GACCAGCGGCGTCAGCCAACCCACCCCCTCGGCCTCGGGCCGCAAGGGGATCTGGTGGGCCATGCTCATCCTGTCTCTTGTCGGGCTGCTGATCTCTGTGGTCCTGGCCCGCATCCATTTCAAGGTAAACACCGAGGCCGGGTTTCACAGTTTCTGCGGCCGCGGCAACACCTTCAACTGCGACGACGTAGCTCGCAGCCCCTATTCAGTCTTGCTGGGCGTGCCCACGGCGCTGTGGGGGATCTTTGGCTATGCTCTGGCAGCGGCTGTGGCGTACGCCGGGCTGCGAGCCCGACGGGCCGCCCTGATCGGGGCGTGTGGCCTGCTGCTCTTCACCGGATTTGCCGTGCTCAGCGCCGTGCTGGGCGCCCTTTCGGCCTTTCGCCTGCACGCCCTGTGCCTTCTCTGCGCCGCCACCTATGGCATCAACTTGCTGCTTTTCGTCCTGGCTTTGGTGCAGGCCGGGGCCATGGGATTCTCCGACGTGACCGCAGCACCTTCGCGTTTTCTTCTCGAAGGCCCTGGCAAGACCCTGGCAATCCTCGGCTTGCTGGGCGCCATCGCGCTGGGACTTGTGGCTCTGGTTCCGCCCTACTGGCGGCACGGCACGAGTCCCATCCGAAAACCGTTCGTGCTGGAGGGCCTGGCCCGCGGCGAGGTGCCGGGCGGCGGCCACTGGATCGGGGCGCGGGAGCCCACGCTGACCGTCACCGAGTTCTCCGACTATGAGTGCCCGTACTGCAGGCAGGCGCACGCGCAACTGCGCAACATCGTCGCGATGTTCCCCGATCGTGTCCGCCTGGTTCACCGTCACTTTCCCTTGGATCAAGCCTGCAACCGCAGCATCGATCATGCCTTTCATCAGACCGCTTGCCGGGCCGCAATCATTGCCGAGTGCGCAGGACGCGCCGGGCGTTTCTGGGAAGCCAACGACGCGCTGTTTGAGCCATCAAACTCGTTCGACACGCTATCCACGAAGGAGATTGCCGCCGATCTCAAGCTCGATCCCGCTGCGCTCGATGGTTGTATGAAGGGTGAAGGCCTGGTGGCGGTGAAGAACGACATCGAGGTCGGGATCGCGCTCAAGCTGGAGGGCACGCCGACCTTCCTGGTCGATGGTCAGCTGTACTTCGGCAATCTTCCGGCCGCCGTGCTGGAGCGGCTGCGGGCAGCGCCCGACGCTAGCAAGTAGCGGCCAGTAGCCGTTTTTCCAGCGCGTGCATGCGGCGGGCCTGGCCGGGGCGGTGGTGGTCGTGGCCAAACAGGTGGCAGAGCCCATGCACGGCGATGCGCTCAAGCTCGTCGTCCAGGCGGGCACGGCCCGCGCGGCGGCGGGCCGTTTCTATCGAGATGACGATGTCGCCGAGAAAGACCCCATCGCCCGCTGGATCGGTTTCGCCGTCGAGCTCCTGTATGTGAAAGCTCAGCACGTCGGTCGCGCGATCGAGGCGCCGGTACTGGCGATTGAGCGCGCGGATCTCGTCATCGCCGGTGAACAGCAAGGTGGCCGACGAGTGTGAACGGCCCAGCCGGCGCAAGGCCATGCGCAGGCGATTCGCGACCTTGCGGCGCGCGGCTGAATTGACCAGGGAGCGGACTTCCTGTCGGACGACGAGATCAATGGGCACGGACGCGAGCATAGATCAGCCTGACCGCCGCAACCAAGCGGGCGGAACAACACGAACTACAGCACTCGCTTGAAAACCTCGGCACCCACGAAGACGCGGAAGAGATCAGCGTCGCATTTGCCCGCCTTGACCTCGCTTTCGAGGATGACCAGCGCTCGCGGTACCGGGACGGCGGCCTTGTAGGGCCGGTCGGCCGCGGTCAAGGCATCGAAGATGTCGGCAATCGTCAACATGCGCGCCTCGACGGAAATATCGGCACCGTGCAGGCCGATGGGATAGCCGGCGCCGTTGAGCAGTTCGTGATGAGCGGCCGCGATCTGCGGTACCCTGCGCAGCGAGCGACCCCAGGGAATGGTTTGTAAGAAAGCCACCGTGTGGTTGACGTGGCTCTCGATCTGCTGGCGTTCCGCCGGCGTCAGGCTGCCGCGTGGCACCTGCAGGGCCGCCAGCTCGTCGGGCAGGAGATACGGCTTCGATTGGCCGGTTTCGTCGAGGTACCGCCACGCCGCCACTTCAGCCAGACGAGCCAGCACCGGCTGCTCCAGTACGGTCGGCTCGTTGGCGGTCAGCACCAGGTGCCAGCATTCGTCCAGGGCGGCCAGACGCTCGGTCTGTTCCTGCTCGATGGCGGCCAAGGCCGCGGCCGGGGCGCCCTGCCGAATGTGCTCCAGTTGCCTGCGCAGTGACTCAGCCTCGATGGACTTCCGGACGTAGGCGAGGCGCAAGCGGATGGCTTCGAGTTGCCAGTCGTAGAGCTTCTTCGCCTTGACCAGGATCTGCTCGCGCACACCGACTTTTCCGAAGTCGTGCAGCACGCCCGCGTATTCGATCTGGCGCAGGTCTTCGCGCGAGAAGTGCACCGGAGCAAGCGGGCCGTCGTCGATGGCGTCCACCTTCTCGGCCAGGGCCACGCTCAAAGTGGCCACGCGGCGCGAATGGCCCGAGGTGGTCGGATCGCGTGACTCGATCGCGGTCACCGAGGCGTCGACGAAACTCTCGAACAGGCGCCGGATCTCGTCGTACAGGATGGCGTTTTCCAGCGACACGCCCGCTTGCGACGCCAGCGCCAGCGCCATCTCCTCGGCGCGCTCGTCGAACGGGACCACGCCCTCCTCGAAATCGGCCGGCGTGGACAGGACCTGGCTGGGCCGGCGCTTCTTGTTGATGAGCTGGATGACGCCGATGACCTCGCCCTCGGTGGACAGCATGGGCACGGTCAACATCGAACGCGCCCGGTAGCCGATCTTGTCGTCGAAACTGCGATTGTGTGCGCTGCTGCCGGCGGTTGCCCTGGCCTGCCCGACGTCGGGCACGTTGATCGGTCGGCCGGACAGCACGGCCTGACCCGCGAGCGAGGTGTCGTCGACCGGCAGGGTGAACTCCTTGAAGTCCACCGGGATGGAATCGTTCTGCGACAGCATGAAGTGCAGGCGCGCCGGTCGGTTCTGCAGACCGCGGACCGGCGTGGGCACGTGACGGCGGCCCGCCTCGCCCAAGGCCCGCGGCAACCGCGCCGGATTGCCAAAGGCCCGGCTGTCGGGCTGGCCGTTGCCGTCCGCGTCCGCCGCCTCCAGCACATACACACTGCCCGCGTCAGCGCCGGTGATGCGCCGGCTCTTGTCCAGGATAAGGTCGAGCAGCTTGCGGATGTCGCGCTCGGAAGACAGGGCGCGCGAGATGGCCAGCAGCTCGTCGCGCTCGTAGCGCGAGCGCTCGAGCGGGCCCGGCGCCTCAGAGACGTCCGACCCCATGACCCACGTTACTCAGCGACACGGCTTCAACCCTCGCTGCCAGGCGGCCGGCCGGCACCGTTGTTCTGTGACCTGCGATCGTACGCGCGGATGATCTCGGCCACCAGCGGGTGGCGGACCACGTCGATCTCGGTGAAGGTGCAGAAAGCGATGCCCTCGATCCCGCGCAGCAGCGATTCTGCCTCGGTCAGACCAGAGCGCCGGTGGTCGGGCAGATC
>PMZX01000351.1:17717-22286 GCA_003170035.1 Myxococcales bacterium
TCGACCAACTGGTGGGCGCGGTCGAAGTCCATCATGTCGTGCAAGGCATCGTAGAGCGGACGCAGATAGGGCGAGACCTTCTCCTCCATGCTGCCGGGCAGGAAGCCCAAGCGTTCGCCTGCCTCGAGGGCCGGCCGGGTCAGCACGATGCGCTTGACCCGCTTTTCCATGAGTTCGCGCAAGGCCAGCGCCATGGCGAGGTAGGTCTTGCCGGTACCCGCCGGCCCGATGGCGAACACGATGTCACGCTCGCGGATGGCGTCGACGTAGCGTTTCTGGGCCAGGCCCTTGGGCGCGATGGGCCGGGCGCGGCTGCCCACCAGGATGGTGTCGGAAAAAACTTCCTGCAGGTTGGCGTTGGCATCCCCGCGCAGCACGTGCGCCGCGCGCGTGACGTCCTCGGGACCCACCGCGCGGCCGCCGCGCACCATGCGGTAGAGCTGTTCCACTAGACGGCGCGCCTGGGCAATCGCGTCGGTCGGGCCCAGGAAGGTCAGCTCGTTGCCGCGCGAGTGAACCCGGGAGCCTGTCTCCAGCTCGATGCGCTTGAGATTGGCGTTCTTCTCGCCGAACAACAAGAGCGCAACCCGGTTGTCGTCGAGGACCACTCGGTCCGACTCGACATCCGTGTCTTCTCGCAAGGGATCGCTTGGACGCTGACTCAATCGAACCTGATCTTGTGTACCACGGAACCCGCGCCGCGACCAGCGTGCAGTCGCGGGATGGGATCTGGAGCAGAGGGCCGGGGTGGGGACGGATTCGGTCCAGCCTCCCCTCTCCAGCCTGTTCTTGCCCGCCTCGGCCACGCGGTTCCCATGCGGTAAGCGGGCTTGTTTCTCCCGCCTCAGAACGCCGCTATTCCACCGAGACGTTGGTGAGACAGTACGCGAATGGTTCGTCCGTGGACGCGCTGCTGGGCACCAGAATGTCGACTCTCCTGAACAGCGTGCTCGGCGTGGCGAAGGTGCCTGAGTTGTTCCAACAGTGGGAATTGAATTGGGTTATGGGGATGGCCACTCCGCTGGTCCACTTGCCATCGAGGGCGCAGTAGAAGTGGCCGTCCGAGTCAGTCAGTTGCACACGCAAGGCGGAATTGCCGGCGAAAGCGCTCGATTTCTCAACCGTGATCGTAATGCTCTGGCCGATGGTGATGCCATCGACAGAATTCGCGTCGACGCCGCCATCGCTTCCCGTGTCCTGGCTGAAGTTGAAACCAAGCCCAGCCGCCGAGAAGTAGGTGGGATCAGCCGTCACGGTGCCCGCTGTGCAGAGCGCCGTTGGCGGAAACGCGGGCGAACACGATACGGCCTCCGGAGTCAGCGGCGCCGCACCTTCTCCTGGGATGGGCGCCACTTGGAGCGAGTCCGGCGCGCTGCAGGTGGGTGCGGCGCAAGCGATAGCCTTGGAAGTGCTTCCCACCCACGTCCAAGCAGCGGCATAGCCATGCAGAGAACCGACCGTGACGTAGTTGTCGTTGACCACCAGTCCACCCTCCGCAGTTGGAATGCCCCCGTCGCACGAAACGCCCCCGCCAGCAGCCGCGTCGGGGTTTGCCGCCGGTGTGACGCCATTGATGGAAACCGCGAAGCTGTTGTGGTTGTAGGGTAGTCCGCCGGTGCGAAGCTCGTTGCCCGCCTGGATCGCGTAGAGGTACCAGGAATTCTGGACGTAGCCCCTGGCCGCCGCGTCCTGAACGAAGGCGTTCAAGTCCAGGTCGGTGACGGATGTCACCATCGGGGCTTGGATCATGTAGGCCAGATAGGTCCAGCTATCGACGCCCGTGCCAAAGGTGGCTTGCCAAAGCTCCCAGGTGTGCCCGGCCAGGCTCACCGGCCCCAGGTCGTTCTGCCAGCCCTGGACGTTCTGGTAGTCCAACCAAATCATCAGTTCAGTCCCACCGGGGAATCCGCCAGAGCGGCAGGTGTTGTCCCGGCAGAACCAGATGTCGTAGGCCACGTTCCATTGGTCATTGGAGGCGCCCCCCACGCTGAAATCCCAACTGCTGGTCACACTCGTGAGAGCGCTGACCGGCATGGGAAGCACGCTTGCGGGACTGCAGGTCCCGAAGGAACATCCGTAAAGCACGTTGGGGTAGGAAGCCACGGTGTTGCCGCAGTCGGCAGATTGGGTTACGGAGAAGGCGCCGGTCAGGTGGTTGATGGCCATGCACTGGGTTCCGGGACAGATTCCCTTGTTCCAAAAATCCGACTCCACCAAGTAGGACCCCACGGGCACAGTCGCGAAGTCCTCGCAGGTATTGACCGTGACCCCCGGCGGCCAGTTGCCCGCCTCGACCACGGGGCCGCCATCGACGGCGGCGCTCGGATTGCGCGCGCACGCGGCGAGTTCGGCGAGCAGAATGACACCCACAAGGGTCGCGGACGTCCTTGAAAAAATGTCTTGCAGTGCTGTTGGCTTCATCGTTGGGCTCTCCGGAATTGTAGTCGCACAGGCCTCTTGGACGAATAGGAGTCTCGAGCCTGCGTAAACGGGTCAGGGAACTGAAGACTCGCAACCTATAGGTAGTTCGTGGATTTTCGTCGCGCGACGATCTCTTGCAGGTCAGCGCGTGACTTACAGGCTAGACTGCGGCAACCCGTGAGCCAGGAAACGCCGCCGCCCCAGCTCGACCTCAGCCCGTTGCCTGGCAAGCAGACGGGGCGCAACCTGTCCGATCTGGTGGGCTTGATGCAACGGCTGCTCGCGCCCACCGGCTGCCCCTGGGATCGCGAGCAAACCCTGGAATCGCTGCTGCCCTATCTGGTCGAGGAGACCTACGAGGTGGTGGACGCTTTGCACGCGGGCGATGTGCGCGACCACGCCGAGGAACTGGGCGATCTGCTGCTGCAGATTGTCTTCCAGGCCGAGCTGCGCCATGCAGAGGGTGCGTTCGGGATCGACGATGTCGTGCGCGGGATCGTGGCCAAGCTGGTACGCCGCCATCCCCACGTGTTCGGCGAAGCGCAGGCCAAGACCTCGGCAGCCGTGCTGGCCAACTGGGCCAAGCTCAAGGCGGTCGAGAAGGCGAAGAAGGGACGCAAGGGCGCGCTCGATGGGATTCCGCGCAGCGCCCCGGCCCTGGTGCGCGCCACGCGCGCCGGCGAGAAAGCAGGCGCCGTGGGCTTTGACTGGCCGGATGCGGCTGGCGTGCGCGACAAGGTCAACGAGGAGCTGGCCGAGATGGATCACGCCTGCCACGCGGGTGATCGCGCCCAGATGATGCACGAGCTGGGCGACACGCTGTTCGCCTTGACCAATCTCGCGCGCAAGCTGGGGCTGGACGCAGAAAATGCTTTACGTGAAGCGACCGACCGCTTCGCGCGTCGCTTTGGTCACATGGAAGAAATGCTGGAAGCCGAGGGCCGCACTGTCGCCTCGGCCACGCCCGAGGAGCTTGAGCGACTCTGGCAGGCAGCCAAACGCGCGCCGGGCATCGATACGCCAAAGTAGTTTCTACAACCAGCCGGCGGCGCGTGCGCCCAGCAGGAACACCGCGCCCCAGGCGCCGGCGGCTACGTCGTCCGCCATCACGCCCCAGCCCTCGGGCAGGCGTTCGGCGGCGCGCGCAGGCCAGGGTTTCCACTGGTCGAACACGCGGAACAGAACCACGCCGGCCGCAAGGCCGATCCAATTCGCGGGCGCTGCGAGCAAGGTGATGAGCACGCCGGCCACCTCGTCGATGCACACGATCTGCGGATCCTTGATCCCGAGCTTGCGCACCACCTGATTCGACGCCCACACGCCCACGGCGGTGATCAGCGCGGCTGCGGCCGCGACTGCCAGCGTGCCGCCATAGTGGGCCAGCAGAAGATAGAGAGGAATTGCGCCCAGTGTGCCGGCGGTTCCTGGCGCCTTGGGCACGCGGCCACAGCCGAACCAGATTCCCAGAATGTACGCCACTCGATACTTCACGACTCCTCCCCGAGCATGGCGCGCACCTCTGCCGAATACTTTCCCCGTTCGTGCACGACCAGCGCTGCTTCGGTCTTGGTCTCGACGACCAGCGCCGACCGTCGTGCTTCGAAGCAGAAGCGGCTGGCGCGCGCTCCGGCCTGCGCCTGCACCATGCGTAGCCGGGTCATGGCCAGCCCGCGTGCGGCCAGGGCCGCGCGCATCTCTTGGAGGCGATCAGCAGGGTAGATCGCGGCCAGTCGGCCATCGGGTCGCAGGGCCGCCTGGGCCACTTCCAGCCACACGGCCAAAGTCAGCGCGACCTCGTGATGCGCCAGCGAGCGTTCTGCGTGCGGCGGCAGCATACCCTGGCCCAGGGGCCGAAACGGCGGGTTGCTCGCCACCAGATCGAAGGCCGCTGCCGGCACGCACCCAGGTGTGCGCACGTCAGTCGCCACGACGGCAAAGCGTGCGCCGAATCCATTTGCTTCCACCGATCGCGCTGCCAGGCCTGCCAGTCGCGGCTGAATCTCCACGCCCAAACCGGTTGCCGCTGGGTCGCGCGCCAGCAACAAGAAGGATAGGGCGCCGGTGCCACAGCCAATGTCCAGGAAGTGGCGGTAGGGCGCCTGGATGAAACCCGCGAGCAGCACCGGATCCAGACTGGATCGGAAACCG
>PMZX01000351.1:22309-23856 GCA_003170035.1 Myxococcales bacterium
CCGGTGGCCAGCTTGGGCTGGAAGTAGGTCGACTTCTGCGGCAGCACGAAGCCCGCCTCACATGCGTCGAGAACCTGGGACACCTTGGTCGCGTTCATGAGGAAAGCCGCTTGCACATCGGAGGCGGCCACCCGGCCCATGGTTTCACGCAGATCGTGGCTGTAGGTCAGGTTCGACTGCCGGGCCATGGCCTCGGACCCGATGCCGAGCAGCGGCTCCAGCACCAGGCCGTGCAACACGCTCACGTCGAGGCGCGCGAGCGTGGGCGGGCCCAGGCGCGCCAGGTCCGCGTCGGCCCGCAGCTTGAGCCAGGTGGTTCCGGCCGCGCCGGCTCGACGCAGACCAAAGGTCACGGTCTTCTCGCCCTCGCGGAGCAGGCGCGCCTCGATGGCGGCCGGGTTCTCCTCGTTGCCTGACAGGACCTCGAACCAGGAACGGCAGCGCTCGGCCAGGGTGTCGAGCGCTTCGGCGGACAAACCATGCACCATCCGGTGGGTGGGCAGGACCAGCAGTCCCGGATCCTCGGCGCGGGCAAAGAACATCACGCCCCAGTCAGCCAGGGACCGGCCGAGTGGCACAGCCGCGGGCCGCAGTTCGTCGCGGATGGCGACCATGGTTTCATAGCGGTGATGGCCGTCGGCGATCATGACACTGCGAGGAGTCAGCCCACGCGCGACCGCGGCGATCACCGCCTCGTCGGTCACCACCCACAGGCGGTGGCGGCAACCGTCGGGCGTCGTGGCATCGACATCGGGCGCCACGACGCAGGCGCCATCCAGCGCCGCCTCGATGCTGCCGGCCGGGTCGCGATACAGGGAGAACACCTGGGAAAAGTGCGCACGCGTGGCGCGAATCAGCTTGAAGCGATCGACCTTAGGGCCCGACAGGGTGTGCTCGTGGGGCAGGACGATGCGTGCGGAGAACGGCGAAAGCTCGATGAGAGAGATGAACCCCTTGCGGGTGTACTTTCGCGGGCCAGCCGCGCCGGTGAAGCTGAACTGCTGTTCGTAGCGATACAGCGCCGGCCGCACGTCCTGTCGCAAAGTACCTTCGGCCAGCCAGGTGTCGAGCTGCGCGCGTGCGTTGTCGTAGCGGGCGTCACCCTCGCCGCGCGGCAGATCCAGGTGCACGATGTTGCGCGGGTGGCGGGCTTCCAGCTCCTTGCGCTGGGCTTCGTTGATGACGTCGTAGGGTGGGGCCAGAAGCGGCGCGAGGTCAGCAAACCGTCCCTGGTCAAAACGGAGGGCACGAAAGGGAGCTATCCTTGCCATGGGGCGGTAAGTCTACAGCGATATCCGAAGTCCGGTCACGCCCAAAGGGCATGCCTGTCGTGTGCGGTCGCGATTGCGCGGGGGCTATGTTTGTAGCAGGCTCCTTTGGCCAGGGTCGGACTAGCTTCAGCATATGAAAATCATGAAACCGCATCGGGACGTCGGCATCGTCGGCTATGGCGCCTACGTGCCCCGCTATCGCTTGACCGGGGCCGAGATCAGCCGCATGTGGGAGGGCGAGCAAGGGTGCACGCCGCCCATCAAAGAGAAGGCGGT
>PMZX01000026.1 GCA_003170035.1 Myxococcales bacterium
CGGCACTAGCGGCACTGCTCCGGACCCACCTCGCTTGATCTCGTGGTAGTCTTCAAGTGCAATGGCGGTTTCGAGCGGCGTTTCCGACCTTGGGTTCCCCTGCCCCGACTTTCGCCTTCCGGCGGTGGACGGAAAGATCTATGGCAGGGACGATTTCGCGAAGGCGCCTGTGCTGGTGGTGATGTTCATTTGCAATCATTGCCCCTACGTGCAGGCGGTAGAGGACCGCCTCATCGGCCTGGAACGCGCGTACACACCCCGAGGTGTTCAGTTCGTGGGCATCTGCTCCAACGACGCCGTGACCTACCCCGACGATGGATTTGACCGGCTGAAGGAACGTTGGGAACTCAAGCAATACGGTTTCCCGTATTTGCACGACGAATCGCAGGCCGTGGCACACGCCTTCGATGCCGTGTGCACCCCGGACATATTCGTCTATGACCACGACCGGCGTTTGGCCTACCGCGATCGTATCGACGATTCCTGGAAGGATCCCGCCAAGGTCACACGTCGCGATCTGGCAGAGGCGATCGAAGCCCTGCTCGATGGCGGAAGGCCGTCGCCTGAACAACGGCCGTCACTTGGATGCTCCATCAAGTGGAAGGAGGATTGACGGAGGACCGGGCCAGTCGCCGATCCCGGTGGTCGGGTCGGACGTGATGTTGAGCGACACCGGGGAGATGTTGAGCGTGCCCGCGAAGAAGCTATTCGCGCATCGATTGCGCCGTCACTCCTCGAGGCATCCACGGTCGCCGCTTGCCCGCCAATTGGGCGCGAGGACTGCGCGATCCCCTGCCTTCTTTTCTAAACGAAGGTCCAGGTGCTCCGAGAGCGAGGCGCCCGCATCTTAAAGACCAGGAGCACGGGAACCAATTCCCGGGACCCCTGGGAAGCATTGCCGGAGTGCCAGCCGTGAAGACGATAGAGAGGCCACAATCTGGTTTCGCGTCGCGGCCCTGGCGATTCCGGCGGGGAGGTAAGGGACCATGAAAAACCAGAGCGTATTGGCGTTTGGGGCGGCGGCCCTACTTGTCGCGGCGGGATGCGGGTATAGCGCGCCGTACAGGACGACTGGGCCGGCTATGTCCGATCAAGGAGTGCAGGTGGGCATTGCGGGGGTTCGCTGTTGGGTGAACCGGGAGGCCGATCCTATGATCGAGACCACGACCGAGGACGACCAAGTCGGCCTCGATCTGAAGCTGCAGATCAGCAACAACTCGGACCAGATCGCCGAGCTGTCAGAGGGGCAGATTCGCCTGGCCGACGCCGACATCCCAATGACCGCGGCGACATCGCCCGGACGCTCCAGGGTCATCGACGTCCTTCCCGGCGAGACGAAACAGGTTCGCCTGGCGTTCATGCCCGCCGGTGCCGCCGACTGCCGTCGCAATTTCGAGCTGGAGTTGGCCAACAGTGTCGAGGTCGCAGGGTCGCTGGTCCCGCTCGCCCCAATCGACTTCGAGGCAAAACGCTGACTCCGCCTGCTGGTAGCGCGCGGGCTGCCTGCTAGTGCCTCCGGTCAGAAGAGNNTTCTGACCGGAGGCACTAGGCCTGCGCGCTAGCCCGTCGCTCACGCGAACCCACTGATGAGATCGAAGAACTCTAGAACGGGTCACGGATGTCCTGATTGAGGCATCCAACAGCTGAGACCGAAGCTGGATGGAGGGGTGTGAGTCATGAAGAGTCAGGGCGAGTTGCCGAATCGAATGAGATGGCTGTGCGGTGCACTAACTGGAATNNTCTGGCCGGGGGGTGGCGGGCGAAAGCGCGGGCGTGCGCGTGGTGGCAAGGGTGAGGACCTGGAACGGGGATCCGCCCACGCTGTCACAGTATGTTGTCCCAATCTGGATACAGATCGAGAACCGTAGCGGCAAGGCGTTGTGGCTGGGCTATAGCGGCCTTTACATGGAGGATCCCAATGACAGTCAGGCGAGACTTCCTGCCGTCCCGCCCGGCAGTGTGAAAGGCAAGGCCACTATTCCCGGCTCGGCCGTGCCTCCCGAGTTTGGCCCTGAGGATCTGTGGATGGGCACCTGGCTCGAACCGGGTTTTGACGACCATCTCGCCAGTACCATCTACTGGCAAGAAGACATGCCCACCAGAGAGATGCTCCGCCGGGCGATCCGAGAAGGTGTCCTGGCGAATGGAAGAAAGGTCGCGGGCTTTGTCTACTTCCCAAGGACGAAACAGGATCCCGCGGCTCTCACCCTCCGTACCGAGTTGGTCGATGCCACGAACAAGCAAGCTTTCGGCCGAATTGACATCCCATTGGCAGTGAAGGAGTAGCCTCTCCTCGTCTTGTCAGTTGGTTCTGCCTAGCGTCAGTCCACGATGTCGATGTTCCCGGCCATCGCGACGTGAATGGCACAATCGTAGAACAGCGTATTCGGAGCGCTACTGGGAACAACAAACGTGACATCGCCCGAGGTGGTTCCATTTCCGGTAACCCCTGTGGTGAAGGCGTTTCCTGTCCCGTTCGACTTCACGGTCTTGATGTAGAAGGGATGGCCTGGGGCATTCACAGCGAACGTATAGGTGCTTCCGCGACAGAACGTCAGCGTGGGATTGTTTACCCCATCGATCGACCAGGCTACCATTCCATTGTTCACGGCAGTCAAGGTGCCTGGCGCGTGGCAGGCAACGCCGGCATCCGCATGGGTGGTTCCGCCGGTTGCGCTCACACCGCCCGTCGCTGTCACACCACCGGTTGCGCTCACACCGCCCGTCGCTGTTGCACCACCCCTCGCGCTCGTACCGCCCGTCGCTGTTGCACCACCCCTCGCGCTGGTACCGCCCGTCGCTGTTGCACCACCCCTCGCGCTCGTACCGCCCGTCGCCGTTGCACCGCCGCTGGTGCTCACCCCGCCCGTCTCGGTCACACCGCCGGTCGCACTCACTCCACCCGTCTCAGTCACACCGCCGGTCGCACTCACTCCACCCGTCGCGGTTTCGCCGCCCCTCACCCCGCCCGTCGCCGTCACTCCGCCGGTCACGCTCACCCCACC
>PMZX01000113.1:0-8133 GCA_003170035.1 Myxococcales bacterium
TCGCTGGTCTTCGTGTCCGTTCAGGTGGTTGCAAGCTGTCGCGTTGATGCGGTTGGCGGTCAGGCCGGCAATGGCGTGGATGTCCAGACGCGTTGTAACTCCAAGGCCAGGCCCTCGATTGGGCTGGAAGGACAGTCGACCACCACCCAGCTGTCCACCACTGTCACCGGCGCCCAAGCCATCAGCACCATCAGCCTCGCCCCGACGGGGGATGGGCAGATGCTGCGCATCGACTTCTGATTTCGCGCTTTCTGCGCTTGACACGGATGCGGCAGCAGCATATCACTCTTACGTAAACGTAAGGGTTTGATTATGCCTTTGGAAATCGGCGCAGAATCGCTATCCCTACTCAAAGTTGGTGATATAGCGCGTCGAACGGGAAAGACCGTTCGGGCCATACACCTCTATGAGGAGCTGGGCCTGCTCAACCCAGCGGTGCGGTCCAAGGGCGGCTTCCGCATGTACCGGGGGGATGGGGTCAAGCGCATCGAGTGGATCCAGAAGCTGCAGGACATGGGCTTCTCGCTGACCGAGATCAAGGTCTTCCTGCGCGTGTGGGAGGAGAGCGCCACGGCGCCTAAGGCCATGGCCACTGTGCGCGAGATCTTCACCGACAAGCTGCGGGAAACGCGCGAGACCATCGCCCGGCTCACCCGCCTGGCCGACGAGCTTTCCGAAAGCCTCGCCTTCCTCGAAGGCTGCCGTTCTTGCGATCAGGGCCAGCACCAGCGCGAGTGCGGCGGCTGCGGCCGATCGGACCACGAGGTTCCCCTACTGGTGGACGGAATCGCCAAACGCTAAGTCATGGCCCCCAAACTTCCTATCTACATGGACAATCACGCGACCACCCGGGTGGATCCGCGGGTGCTCGAAGCGATGCTGCCCTACTTCGGCGAGGAATTCGGCAACGCCGCCAGCCGGTCGCATGTCTTCGGTTGGAACGCAGAGCGGGCGGTGGAGCAGGCGCGCGAGCAGGTGGCCGCGGCAATCGGCGCCTCGGGACGAGAGATCGTCTGGACATCGGGCGCCACGGAGTCGGACAACCTGGCCATCAAGGGTGCGGCCGAGTTCTATCGCGACCGGGGCAACCACATCATCACCGCAGTTACTGAGCACAAGGCGGTGCTCGACACCTGCAAGCGGCTGGAGAAGTCGGGCTTCGAAGTGACCTACCTGCCGGTCGAGCGCGACGGCCGGGTGAACCCGCAGGCCGTGGCCGATGCGCTGACTGACAGGACCATCGTGGTTTCCATCATGCTGGCCAACAACGAGGTGGGCACCATCAATCCCGTGGCCGAGATCGGCCAGGCGGTCAAGGCGCGCGGAGCGGTGTTTCATGTCGATGCGGTCCAGGGCGTGGGCAAGATTCCTTTCGACGTGGCAAGCGCGCACGCCGATCTGGTTTCCCTGTCGGCGCACAAGATGTACGGCCCCAAGGGCGTGGGCGCGCTCTACGTGCGGCGCAAGCCGCGTGTGCGCATCACCCCCATCATCGACGGGGGAGGCCACGAGCGCGGTATGCGCTCGGGCACGTTGAACGTGCCGGGCATCGTGGGGTTCGGCAAGGCTGCCGAGATCAGCGCGGCGGAGATGGCAGAAGAGAGCAAGCGGCTGCTGGCACTGCGCGAGCGGCTGCGGCTTGGCATCGAGGCGCGGGTCACCGATACGGTGCTCAACGGCTCGCTCGAGTACCGGCTGCCGGGTAGCCTGAACATGAGCTTCGCCTACGTGGAGGGCGAGGCCCTGATGATGGCGCTCAAGGACGTCGCGGTGTCATCGGGCTCGGCTTGCACGTCGGCTTCGCTGGAACCGTCCTACGTGCTGCGCGCCATGGGCGTTCCAGTAGAAATGGCGCACACATCGATTCGTTTCGGTCTCGGCCGATTCAATACCGAAGAGGAAGTCGACTACGTGATCGATCTGGTGGCGCAGAAGGTCAAGAAGCTCCGGGAAATGTCTCCATTGTGGGAGATGGCGCAATCCGGAGTCGATATCAAGAGCATCCAATGGGCAGGCCAGAGATAGAACGAGAAGTACAAGAGGAAATGTTGTTATGGCGTATAGCGGAAAAGTAATCGACCACTACGAGAACCCGCGCAACGTGGGCAGCCTGGACAAGGACGCGCCCAACGTGGGGACCGGACTGGTGGGGGCGCCGGCCTGTGGCGACGTGATGAAGCTGCAGATCCAGGTGAGCGACTCGGGCGTCATTGAGGACGCTAAGTTCAAGACCTTTGGCTGTGGCTCGGCAATTGCGTCGTCGTCACTGGCGACAGAATGGATCAAGGGAATGACTCTTGAACAGGCGATGTCGGTCAGGAACACGCAGATCGTCCAGGAGCTCAGCTTGCCGCCGGTGAAGATCCACTGTTCGGTGCTGGCCGAAGACGCCATCAAGAGCGCGATTGCCGACTATCGCAGGAAGCAGCGCGGCTCGCAGGCCCAAGTAGGCCAGGCCTAGGAGAGAAGGACCTTGTCCATCGAAGTCACAGAGCGAGCGGTCGAGGAGATTCGCAAAGCCGCGGCCAGGCGTCCAGCGCTGCCCAAGGGCCTGCGGGTGGGCATCCGTGGGGGTGGGTGCACGGGGTTTTCGTACCTGTTCGAATGGTCGGACAGCGAGGCGCGTACCGAGGACAAAGTGCTGGAATTCGGGGGCGGCCAGGTCAAGGTCTTCATCGACCCAAAGAGCTACCTGTTTCTGGATGGATCGACGCTGGATTACGCCAGCAGCATGATGGCGCGTGGGTTCAAGTGGACCAACCCCAACGTAAAGGCAACGTGTGGTTGCGGCGAGAGTGTGCAATTCTAGTCGACGACCATGATCTGCTGGTCCTGTGAAAAGAACGCCGGTGACGGCATGCTGTGTGAAGGGTGCGGCGCTGTGCAGCCGCCCGATCACACGGCCGATCACTTTCGTATATTCGGCTTGCCCCGCACGTTCGCTCTGGATGTCGTTGATCTCGAACGACGCTACAAGGAGATGACCAAGGTTCTGCATCCGGATCGGTTCGCGCGTGCGGACGGTCGGGCGCGGCGCGCGTCGCTGGAGCGTTCCGTGCAACTCAATCGCGCGTGGCAAACCCTGTCGCAGCCGGTGACCCGTGCGGAGTATCTGCTGTCGCTCGAGGGCATCGAGGTGGGCGAGCCCACGGGCAGCAAGAATTCCGAGGGGACCGACAGCCGGGCGACCCAACCCGTGGACACGGCGTTGCTGATCGAGGTGATGGAGCTGCGTGAATCCCTGGCCGAGGCGCGTGCCCGCGGCGACAACCCAAAGGTCGCGAGTCTGGTTGCCAGCGTGCAGGCTCTTCACGACAAGGAAATGGTCGAAGTGGCTGCGGCTTTCGCAGCCTCGCAGCCCAATCTTGCCGTGATCGCAGCGCGCCTGGTGGCCGCGCGCTACTACCGGCGTTTTCTCGAGGAGGCGGAACCCCATGGTGAGGGCGACAAGGGCATGGCCAAGTAGGCGACAAGATGTCCCATGCCGGTAGAAGCCCTGTTCGACATCGCTGAGCCGGGCGAGGCGCAAGCCAAGGAGATCTGCAAGGGGCGTGCGGTGGGTATCGACCTCGGCACCACCAACTCCTTGGTGGCTGTGGTCCAGGCAGGCCAACCCACTTGTCTGCGCGACCAGCGCGGCTCGCTCTTGCCGTCGGTGGTGCACTATGCGGCAGACGGCAGCGTGGTGGTGGGCCAGGCGGCNNTGCGGGACGGCCAGCGCACGGTCACGCCGGTGGAAGTTTCGGCCGAGATCCTGCGCGTTCTCAAGGCGCGCGCCGAGGCCGCGCTGGGCGGCGAGTTGGACGGCGCGGTGATCACCGTGCCGGCCTACTTCGACGACGGGCAACGCCAGGCCACGCGCGATGCCGGCCGGCTGGCCGGGCTGGAAGTCATGCGGTTGCTCAACGAGCCCACGGCTGCGGCCCTGGCCTATGGTCTGGACAAGCAGGCCGAGGGAACCTTCGCCGTGTTCGACCTGGGGGGCGGCACGTTCGACATATCGATTCTGAAGCTGGAGGGCGGCGTGTTCGAGGTGAAGTCCACCGGGGGCGATTCGGCTCTGGGCGGCGACGATTTCGATCGCGCCCTCGCGGCGCATTTGCTGTTGCAGATGGGGTTGCCCGAGGACGCGGCCGGCGATCGCACGCTGATCCGACGCGTGCTGGATGCGGCACGGGACGCGAGGGAGGCGCTGACCGAGCTCAGCGTGACCGAAGTTGTCGTCGAGCGGCGGCCGGGTGATACCTGGCGCGGGGTGCTCACGCGCGAGGAGCTGGAAGCGGTCGTGAAGCCGGTTCTGGATCGGTGCGAGCCCCCTGTGCGCCGGGCATTGCGCGACGCCGGTCTGGAGGCGAAGCAGCTTTCCGGCGTGATCCTGGTGGGCGGCGCCACCCGCATGCCCATCGTCCGGCGCTTGGTCGCCACCCTTTTCGGGCGCGAGCCCCTGGCTGACATCGATCCCGACGAGGTGGTGGCCCTGGGTGCGGCCGTGCAGGCTGATCTCCTGTCGGGCAACGCACGCAAGGATGTGGTGCTGATGGACGTGGTGCCGCTGTCGCTCGGCCTGGAGATGATGGGCGGGGTGGCGGAGAAGCTGATCCATCGCAACACCACCGTACCTTGCGGCGCCGTGCAGACCTTCACCACCTACGCCGACAACCAGACCGGTTTCGACCTGCACGTCGTGCAGGGAGAACGCGAGCTGGTGGCGGACTGCCGCTCGCTGGCGCGCTTCAAGCTGACCGGGATTCCGCCCATGCCGGCGGGCATGGCGCGCCTGCAAGTCACTTTCCTGGTCGACGCCGACGGCCTGCTCGGCGTGTCGGCGCGCGAGGAGACAACCGGCAGGGAATCGTCCATCCGGGTCAAGCCGAGCTACGGGCTGACCGACGACGAGGTCGAGCGCATGATTCGCGATTCCTTCGCCCATGCGGAGGAGGATGTGAGCGAGCGGCTGCTGGTGGTGGAGCGCGTGGAGGCCGACCGCATCCTGCAGGCGACGCGCGTGGCTTTGGCCGCGTCCGCCGATCTTCTGGTCGAGGGCGAGCAGGCGACCATCGAGGCGGCGATGGGCGAACTGGAGAAGTACAAGGCGGGTCGCGNNGGCGCTGCAGCAGGGGCTGCGCGGTCAGGACATCGGCGCGGTGGAAAGCAAAGTGGGCAAATAGAAAATGCCCCGGATCCGCTTCGAGCCTGACGGCATCGAGATCGAGGTCAAGCTGGGCACCACGATCCTGCAGGCCGCCGAGCAGGCCGGGGCGCAGCTCGGGTCGGCGTGCGGCGGCGAGTGTGCCTGCGCAACCTGCCACGTCTACGTCAGCGAGGGGCTGGACGGCTTGTCAGATATGGACGAGTGCGAAGAAGACAACCTGGACAAGGCGTTTGACGTGCGTCGCAACTCACGTCTCGCCTGTCAGGCGCGTCTGCAGATCGAGCGCGCCTGCGTCGTCACCATCAGCCAGGCGAGCCGCCAGACTTTTCTCGACGAGCACCCGGAATTGCGGCAGCGGTAGGCAAGGGCGACCGCAGGTCGCCCCTATTCGTCTTCTTCGGCCGCGACCTTGGCGTCGGCCACGACTTTGTCCATCAGGTTGCTGGGCAGTTCGTCGTAGTGCGAGAACTCGAGGGTGAACGAGCCGCGACCGCCGGTCATGGAGCGCAGGTCGGACGAGTACTTGAGGGTTTCTGACATGGGCACGTTCGCGCGGATGACTTGATCCTTGCCGTTGGATTCCATGCCCTCGACCCGACCGCGGCGCTGGTTGAGATCGCCGATCACGTCGCCCATGCAATCGTCCGGGCAGGTCACCTGGATCTTCATGATGGGCTCGAGCAGGCACGGCTTGGCCAGCTTGAAGGCGGCCTGGAAGCCCTTGGAGCCGGCGATTTCAAAGGAACGCGAGTCCGAGTCCACGTCATGGTACTTGCCGTCGAACAAGCGCACCTTCACGTCGGTGACGCGATAGCCGGCGACAACCCCCCGGGCCATGCGGGTGCGCATCCCCTTTTCGATGGCGGGGATGAACTGGCGGGGCACGGCGCCGCCCACGATCGCGTCCTCGAACTCGAAGCCGCTGCCGCGGGGCAGGGGCGAGATGTCGATGTAGCACACACCAAACTGGCCGCGTCCGCCGGTCTGCTTCTTGTGCTTGCCTTCGACGTTCTTGGCCGTGCCCTTGATGGTTTCGAGGTATGGGATCTTGGGCGGTAGCAGATCCACCTCGACGCCCATGCGGTGCAAGCGATCGACGGTGGCCTCGATGTGCAACTGGCCGGTGCCACCGAGCAGGATCGCCTTGGATTGCGCGTCGTGGATGACCTTGATGGCCACGTCCGAGTCGATGATCTCGTTCAGCTTGACCGCAACCTTGTCCTCGTCGCCCTTGGACTTGGGTTGCAGCGCATAAGTGATGAGCGGCGCGGGAATCGCCGGCCTGGGCAGGGCAAAGGGCGCCCGCTCGTCGGCCAGGGTGTCGCCGGTCTTGGTGGTCTTCAGCTTGGCCACCGCGACGATGTCGCCCGGGAAGGCCTCGGCGACCTGGTCGCGCGCCTTGCCCTGTAGAACATAGAGCTGCCCCAGGCGTTCTTTGGAATCGTGGTTGACCGAGATCAGGGTGGCATCCCCGGTCAGCTTGCCCGAGAGCACGCGCATGAGCGACAGGCGGCCGATGTCCGAGCTGCAGGTCTTCCACACGTACGCGGCCACCGGCGCGGAAGGATCGGGGGCGCGCTCGGCCGGCTCCTCGCCCGTCTTGCCCTTCCAGGCTGGTCGGTCGGTCGGCGACGGGAAGCAGTCGACGATGAAATCGAGAAGGGGCTGGATGCCGAGGCAGACGCCGGGCGCAGCGGCCAG
Source organism: Myxococcales bacterium (assembly GCA_003170035.1). Lineage (GTDB taxonomy): Bacteria > Myxococcota_A > Polyangia > Fen-1088 > Fen-1088 > Fen-1137. Next base: position 6,854 of record PMZX01000113.1, read on the forward strand.
CACGGGCACGACCGCCTGACGCCGCACGCCCGCGACCAAACCCTGGCGCGCGTCTTCGTCGTTGAGGGTGCCGGTTTCCAGATACTTTTCCACCAGGGCGTCATCGGCCGAGGCAATGGCTTCCAGCAGGGCCTCGCGCGCCTTCTTCGCCGCGTCGACCATGTCGGCCGGGATCTCGCCCTCCTTCACTTCGCGCCCTTCGCCGGAAAAGCGGAAGGCTTTCATGGACAGCAGATCCACCACGCCTACGAAGTCCGCCTCCTGGCCGATGGGGAGTTGCAGCGCCACGGCCTTGGTGGACAGCGTCTCGCGCACGTCATCGAGCGCGCGCTGGAAATCGGCGCGCTCGCGGTCCAGCTTGGAGATGAGAACGCAGCGGGGCAGCCCGAGCTCGTCGCACATGGCCCAGGTTCGTTCGGTGTACACCTGCACGCCATCGTTGGCGGAGACCACCACCACCGCTGCGTCGGCGACATCGAGGGTGATGCGCGTGTCGACCAGGAAGTTTCCGTTTCCCGACGTGTCAAGGATGTTGATCTTGGTCTTCTTCCACTCCACGTGGCCCGCGGCGGCGAAGATGCTTGTCTTGCGCTTCTGCTCCTCGGGCTCGAAGTCGAAGTTCGACGTATCGTCGTCGACACGGCCCAGCCGCTGGGTCGACTTCGTCGAGAAGAGAATGGCTTCGCCCAGCGTGGTTTTTCCGGAACCACCGTGGCCGACCAGTGCAACGTTTCGGATCTCGCTCGCCGCGTAACTCTTCATGCATTACCCCTTCAGGTGAATCGCGACCGCCCCGCCACCTGCACCAAAGTCTGGCGCTTATAAAACACCTGACCGAGGAAGTCGAGGCGGTCGTTTGCACCAGGCGCGAGCCTCTGCGGACGCGGCGCGATGCTGGCTCAGGGGGCGCGTCGACCGGTCAGTTCTGGCTCGGATCCAGAACGCGGCCCATGAAGAGAATGGCGCCGGTGGGCTGGTCGCGTAGGAAGTAGAGGAAGGGACGGTTTGCGTTGATGAGCAGCCCCGTCGGAGCGGCGCTGCCCGCCATGACGACGCCCGTGGCCGCAGCGGCCTCGGTGCCCTTTTCCGCGACGTCGATGAAGGCTTTGTGGACGACGTCCCCGATGAAGAGGTTCTGTGTGCCATCCATGCCCGAGAAGTCGGCGACGCCAGAGATGAAGGCCGATGTCATGCCCAGGGCTTTGAGTAGATCCACCAAGTCAGCCCCTGTCTCGATTTTAAAGCGGGGCAGGCCAAGAATAACCTGCTGGCTGGTCAGC
>PMZX01000113.1:8192-12544 GCA_003170035.1 Myxococcales bacterium
GTGCTGCCGTCGAGAAGCGTGAACGAGCCATCGTGGGTGTTGTTGGGGTCAAACGGGTTCTTCCACGCAGCATTGAAATAGACGGCATTGGTCAGGACCAGTCTGGTCGAGCTATCGACCGAGCCGGATGGCAGCAGATCCTGAATCTTGTCATCGGTCTGTTGGGCCACCCATGTGTTGATGGTTACACGTGATGGCTCAGGCGCATTGATGAAGTCGAGCAGGTTCACGCCCGCTCCGTAGTTTGCGGCCAGGGTGTCGAGAAAGTCGGACCTGAAGGTGTAGGTCTTCTCGGCCCAGAGGGCGTTGACGATGTTCAGGCGCATGGGCTTGCCATCAGCGCCGAGNNTGGTGCCCGCGGCCCCGGCATAGGTCATGGCGAGGGCGATGGAGATGCTGGCCGGTGAGAAGATCAGATTGTTGTTCGTGAGGATGAGCTGCTTGTAGGCGTCAAACGCAAAGGCGGCGTTGTCGGAAGCCAGGGTGGTGCTATCGGTCGCCGGCACCGGCGGATCAACCACTCGCTGGACAGACGACTTGGCAGTGTCGACCTTCGGGGCGGACGAGCCGGCGCCACAGCTAGCAAGCGCGGCGGAGGTAAGAGCGGAAAGAACGAGGGTCGCTGGAATTGAACGAGTCATGGCTGCCTCCGGGTTGGCTGCCAAGGTTCCGAGCAAGTTTGAGGCCAAGGCCAATTCGACCTCCTGAACCGGCAGGCAAGCCAAGTCGTGGCTTCGATTCCTCAGAATTCTGAGGTTGCGCGGGCGGCTCGGTCGCAGCCAGGGCGATTGGCGCGCTGAAGCATGGGTCAGTCCATGGTGGGCGTGCGAGCCGATCGCAGCGGAGATACGGCATCCTGTGGCGGCTTCCGGCATCAAAGAAAATGAATGACGGCCGATCCCGCACAGACTGCGCCTTCCGAGGCGCAGACCCTTAGTGTAGAAGGACAGGCAGCGGACGGTTTTCTGGGCCACTTGAAGCCAACAACGTTCACGCACAGGAGAGCAACATGGCAGATCTACGAACCACGTANNGCCAATCCGATTGTGGTGGGCTCGTGTTCGCTGTCGAAATCGATCGACAGCATCAAGAGACTCGAGCAGGCAGGGGCGGGCGGCCTGGTAGTGAAGTCGCTCTTCGAGGAGCAGGTCCAGTTGGAGGAGGAGGAGTTCCGCACCCGCCTGGGGGCACTCGACCTAGGCTTCTCCGAAGCGGTCAGCATGTTTCCCAAGATAAAAGACGGTGGGCCCAAGCAGCACCTGTACTGGGTCGAACAGGCCCGCAAGGCGGTCAAGATGCCCATCTTCGCCAGCCTCAACTGCGTGAGTCGGGTGACCTGGGGTGACTACGCCAAGCAGCTCGAACGCACCGGCGTGAGCGGGCTCGAACTCAATTTCTACTCGCCGGCCCTCGACCCGGCAGTGGATGCAGCGGACATCGAGCGACGAGAGATCTCCATATTGGAGAGCGTGCGCGAGGCGATCAAGATCCCCATCGCGGTCAAGCTCCATCCCCACTACACCAGCCTGATGAACGTGGTGTCCCGCATGGAAACGACCGGGGCCAATGCCTTCGTGCTCTTCAACCGGTTGCTCCAGCCTGACATCGACACCGAGAGCCTGACCCGGCGTTCCTCGGTCAGCCTGAGCTCTCCCGGCGAGTCATTGCTTCCGTTGCGCTGGGTTGCCTTGCTGCACGACCGGGTCAAGGCCGACCTGGTCGCCACCACCGGAATCTGGTCTGGGCAGGATGTGGCCAAGATGGTGCTGGTGGGTGCCAAGGCGGTCCAGGTGGTCAGCGTGCTCTATCGCGAGCAGCCCGGTCACATCCAGAAGATGCTGGGCGAGCTGGCGAGCTGGATGGATGCCCACGGCTTCGCCACCCTGGAAGCGTTCCGCGGCAAGCTGGGCCAGAAGCAGGGCACCGATGCCTGGTCCTTCGCGCGCGGTCAGTACATCAAGGCGCTGGTGGGCGTGGACTAGCACTTCCGGGGCCGGGACCGGAGGCCGGATCCGGTTCCGAATCCGGAACCGGCCGTCGGATCCGGCTCCCGGCCCCGCCGCCATCAACCCGGACGCCCAACTCGCTACGAACTAGCGAGAGGCGGTACCAGGCGTTTGCGCCTCTGCTTGATGCCTGCGAGAGTGCGGCATGCGGATTTCGGACCACTCTGCCAGCCGGCCGCTCGAACCCGGGGAGCGCCGCTACCTGGAGAGTGTGTTGCACGCCGAGAACGCGAGCGTGACGGCACTGGGGCGCTTCTTCATCGTGCTCATCCTGGAGGCGGTTCTGATAAGCGCCTTGACCATCGCCGATGGCGCTCATGATAGCTGGGCGATGGTGGTCATGGCGTTGGTGGTTGGTGGGGCGTTCTCGCTCATGCCGCTTTACGCACGCAAGCGTCGCGCGCGGCGGCTGGAGGATGCCGAGATCGTCACCATCTCGGGCAAGTTGCGGCGGCGCTCGCGCGGTGAAGTGTTGGGGGGCCGTCGGCCTTTTCCAGTGGCTTGGCCCGTGTCCATCGGCCCGTACCCGGTTCGCTTCCCGCGCCATTGGGCGAGGAAGTACCCGGATGGCAGCACGCTCACGGTCGAGGTGTACCCGTTCCCCGAGCGCGCTCCCGACTCGTTCGTCGACGTCATGGCCACCACGGAGGAGCGCTCGTTTTTCGTGCTGGCAGTGCCAGGCGAGCGCACGATTGCGCGCGAGGTGGCCGCAGGGCTGTTGCAGCTGCGTCCCGTAGCCCCAGCGATCCTTTCCTTGGTTCTCGCGCTCCTGGCCAGCGCAGGGTTTGTCGGTATCGCTTCAACCAATTTCTTCTTGGCACCCAGCTACCTGCTCGACGTCGCCCGCAACGACTACGGCCAGCGCCACCAATTCGCCAGCGTGGCTGCGGCGCGCGCCGACAACCCGGGGGTGGGTCGTTTTCTCAGCATCGAGGCAGCGTGGCTCAACCCCAATGACTGTCTGGTCGACGTCGTGCCAGGAGACGTCGCGGTGCTTGCAACCGTTCGCGAGCGAGTCGAGAAGCGTGTTGCGCGCATCCGCGACGTCAAGCGAGCACAAGCCGAGCCGCCGCCACCGGCCCACGCACTCGATGAAAAGACGCAGCAGGAGCTGGCAGACTCCCCTTTCGGATTTCTGGTACTCGGCGAGGCTGCGCGAAAGAAGCAGGCGGAAACCGGTTCTGTGGGCGGAGCGATGACTACCGCCGACGGCAAACAAGCCGCCACGGAAGTGATCGGCCGCATCTTCGGCCAGCAAAAGCTCGCGACCGATCCGATGGCTGAGTACCGAGCCTATGAGGATACCTGCGAGTTCATCAAGGGAGAGCTTTTTCGTGTTTTCGATGCGCAGTGCAAGCGTGGGCTGAACGTCGCTGGCACGCACAACTCGCCATGGGTCTGCCGGCAAGGCCAGGACGTGGCGAGCGGGCGCGCCCAGCAGGCGCTTGCCACCATCGCCGCGGACATGCCGCGAGCCTCGCACTACCAGGGCATCATTACCAAGGCCGTCGAGGGCGCTCAGCCGTGGTGGCAAATCCATCTCTCGTGGCGCCACCACCGGGCCTGGCTGGTGGCGGCGGCGACTTTGTATGCCGGCATCGGGCTGGCCTTGGTGGTGCTGCTGGCCGGGGCGCTCGCAACGTTCGAGAATCTGCGGGTCTGGCGGCGGCTGGCTGAACGCGGCTAGCCCTTACTGAGGGCTGGAAGTGCAGGCAGGCATCGCATACAATGCATGCATGCAGTACACGCTACGAGGGATTCCCAAGCAAGTCGATGCGGAGGTTCGCCGGCGAGCCCACGAGGAGCGCAAGAGCATGAATCGGGCGCTGCTGGAGGCGCTGGCGCGTGGGGTGGGTCTGCAGGGCGAAGCACAGCGCCAGCGTGACCTCAGCGATATTGCCGGGACCTGGAAGAAGGATGCGGCCTTCGATCGGGCCATCGCGGAACAGGACGAAGTCGACGAGGCTCTCTGGAAGTGAGAGTTGCTCTCGATACCAACGGCTACGTCGATTTCTGTCGCGGCGAACCGGAAACCGTCGACCTTCTTGAGAAGGCGGACTCGATTCACCTGCCTTTCGTGGTTCTGGCCGAGCTTCGGGCCGGCTTTGCCGTGGGCCGGCGCGGATCCGAGAACGAAAGGGCGCTGGGCTTGTTTCTCTCCAAACCCGGGGTTCAGGTGCTTTACGCTGATGATCAGACAACCCACCAGTACGCGTCCTTGTACCGTCAACTCCGCCGGCAGGGCACGCCGATTCCCACGAAGGACATCTGGATCGCGGCCCTGGTACTCCAGCACGGTCTGACCCTGCACGCCCGCGATCGGCACTTCGACCGCCTGCCGCAACT
>PMZX01000312.1:0-8630 GCA_003170035.1 Myxococcales bacterium
GTGGCAATGCCGTGCAGATCCTGAGGTTCGACAGTGCGAATTTTCAGGCCAACAACTACGGACTGACGCTTCAACACATCACGCTCGTCAATGGCAAGACCACTCCCACTGTAGCCATCCCCACGGCCCCGTCGCCCTGTTCACAAGGATGGAACGACGGCGAAGGAGGAGCGCTCTACATGAGGGACGGCAACCTGACGGTGATCGATTCGATCTTCATGAACAATCAGGGCGCTCCCCTGGGGCCCGACACGGGCGGCGGCGCCATCTATGTCCTGGGCAGCAAGACCGGTGTGCTCATCGCGGGAAGCACCTTCAGCAACAACGCTGCCAGCAATGCCGGCGCGGTCGGATGTCTGTTCTCAGAACTGGATGTCTACAACAGTCTGTTCACCAACAACATGGCGATCGGAAATGGGGCCAACAACGACGACGCCACCAAGTGTTCCGCCATCAACAACGGCCAGAACGAGGTTGGATCGGGCGGAAACGGCGGCGCTCTGTACAGTGACGGCAACTCGGTGAACATCATCCTTTGCGGGGACGCCATCCTCAACAACAGCGCCGGTTCGGGTGCATTCGGGGGCGGTCTGTTCTTCACCAGCAACAACATGGGGGGGACTCTCACCATCGCCGACACCACGATGACTGGGAATACCGGCGGACATTGGACCGTGGTCTCCTCTGGCAGCGTCACCAACGCGGGCACAGCGGTCGGCACCAACGCGAAGAGCATCACGATCACGAACTCGACCTTGCAGTAGCGGACGTCGATCTCGGAGGCGTTTCAAAAGCCTGGGTCAAAGAGTGGACATCACGCGGTAGTTTGTGTCTTGATACCGCGAGCAAAGGCACGACATGAGAACCCTTCAGCTTTTCAAAGGAACAATCGTTTGCGCGGGTCTGTTGGCGACCGTCAGATGCGGGGGCGGGTCATCGGCGCCGGACGCGGGCTTGGGATGGAGTGCGGAGGCTGGCGACAGCACCGGCAGTGACGGCGGCGGTGCAGACGCGACGGCTCTTGATGCGGCCCTCGTGTACGCACCAAGCAATGTGGTGAACGACGGCTACCTGACGACAGGCCCTTGGGCGGGCTACGGCTTCACCGCCACCGATCCTGGCGCCGCGCAGATTGTTCCGGACTGCGGCAGCGGCTCCTGCAATCCACCCTTTGTTGGAAAGTATTTCTGCATGCACGGGACCGTCACCGGGCGCATGGACTGGACCGGCTTTGCCATGCTGGGCTGGAACGTGAATCAAGACACTGCGGGCGGTGCGCAACTGACCTGGGCGGTTCCCGAGACTGGCGGACTGATCGTCACCGTCGAGAATCCCAGCGATACCCCGCTGCGCGTGCAGTTGCAGGGCACCAATCCTCACAGCAGCGCGGATCGCTGGTGCGCGCCGCTGGTCAGCGGGCAGTTGATTCCCTGGGGCTCGCTGCTGACCAATTGCTGGACCGGTGGCAAGCCCCAGAACCCGCTGACACCGGGAACGCCGATCCAGCAGGCGGCCATCATCGTGCCTGGTCTACAGACCGAATTGCCGTTCAACTTCTGCCTGATCGATGTTCAGGTACAGTCAGGGGATGTAGATGCCGGCGGCGGCAGCGATGACGGTGCCGACGACGCTTTCGACGACGCGTCTGACGACGGGTAAGCGATACCCGAACCCTACCCCAGGTTGACGGCGTCCCGACGCGTGCGGGTGAAGCGATCGAGGGTGAGTCATGATACCATTGCGGGATGCGCGCTCCACGATGCTTGGTTCTAGTCGTCCTGTTTGGGTCCGGATGCGGAGGATCGAGTGCCAGCAACGAGGGCACGGGTGGAATGCCCGCCACCGGCGGAAGTTCGAGCCCGGGTAGCGGTGGGAGCACAGGCGCAGGCGGAAGCGCCAAGGGTGGCACAGGCGGATCTGGGGGCACCAGCGCGACCAGCACCGGAACCATCACCAGCGCCGGGAACCCCAACGGCTCGTGCAGCACGGGCGTTCCCGCCAGGGGCCAACCCGCCGACATTTCCAATCCGACCGTGGTGGGAACTGGCACCGAGGCGAGTTGCACCTTCGCCCAGCTCAAAGCGGCGGCGACCGCAGGCGGCGTCATCACGTTCAACTGCGGCAGCGGCGCGGTCACCATTCCGATCACCGCCACGCTCAACCTTCCGACCACCAAGAACACCGTCATCGACGGTGGCAACAAGATCACCCTCGACGGTGGCAATGCGGTTCAGATCCTGAGGTTCGACAGCGCGAACTTTCAGGCCAACAACTACGGACTGACCCTTCAACACATCACGCTCATCAATGGCAAGACCACGCCCACTCAGGCCATCCCCACCGCTCCGGCGCCCTGTTCACAAGGATGGGACGACGGCGAAGGCGGGGCCCTCTACATGAGGGACGGCAACCTCACGGTGATCGATTCGATCTTCATGAACAATCAGGCTGCGTCCCTGGGGCCCGACACGGGCGGCGGCGCCATCTATGTCCTGGGCAGCAAGACCGGTGTGCTCATCGCGGGAAGCACCTTCAGCAACAACGCCGCCAGCAATGCCGGGGCGGTCGGGTGCCTGTTCGCCGAACTGGACGTCTACAACAGCTTGTTCACCAACAACACGGCGACCGGCAATGGGGCCAACAACGACGACGCCACCAAGTGTTCGGTCATCAACAACGGCCAGAACGAGGTTGGATCGGGTGGAAACGGCGGTGCTCTCTACAGTGACGGCAACTCGGTGAACATCATTCTTTGCGGCGACGCCATCCTCAACAACAGCGCCGGTTCGGGTGCATTCGGGGGCGGTCTGTTCTTCACCAGCAACAACATGGGGGGGACTCTCACCATCGCCGACACCACGATGACGGGCAACACCGGCGGACATTGGACGGTGGTCTCCTCTGGCAGCGTGACCAACGTGGGCACGGCTGTCGGCACCAACACGAAGAGCATCACGGTCACCAACTCGAACCTGCAAGGCTACCCGTAGAGGAAATGGGCGGGCTTGTCCGCGATCAGCGTCTCGGGGGCGGGGCGCGTGTGACGACGACTTCGTAGACCTTCGACGGCGCAGGGGACTGAGGGTTGCTCCAGAAGCCGCACTTGGTCCGGCCCGGCGCCAGGCCCACCAGGCGAAGATGATCGCCGCCGTCCTCGACCCGCACCAGCGAGTTGTCGTCGCACACCAGTCCGACGATGATGAAGCCAAGGCGAAGCTGGTAGGACTCGCCGACCTTGACGCGAATCTCGGGGAAAGCCTCGCCCTCTGCCCGCGCCGGCAGCGAGGCAGCCATGAAGCCCGCCAGGGAAACCATACACAGCCACAAGCGCATGACCACCATGATAGCAGCAATACGAGAAACTGATCTGGCCTACGGTGAGGAGGGGCCTTTTCGGCTTCGCGACGTAGAATTCGAAGCTCGGTCGCTCCTACTGACGTCACTGACCAAAGGTGAATGCGTAGGCGGACACGCCGCGGCCGTGGACCAGCAGCGACACCTCGTGCTCGGCGTAGGGGCCGCTCCACAGATTGAAGAGATCGTGTCGGTCGATGGTGATGGTCTTGGACGGCCGGCCGTCGATTTCCACGTCAGCGGTGCGCGCCGGGGTGCCGGGTTCCAGACCCAGCACCAGGTTGACTTCTCCGGCGAGCGCGTGGAAGCGGATTGCGCCCTCGGCCCCGGCCAGCACCTGTCGCTCGCCTTCGACCAGCCGCCAGGTGCCGACCAGCGCATAGCGATTCAGCGGCAGCGCAGCCAGAGCGAGGTAGCGATGGACTCCAGCATCGGGCTCGTCTCGCCCATTGGCCAGGGCCGCCCAGCCGCGCGCACCGAGATAGGTCTCGGGCGATCGATCGAGCACGGGTGCCGGTGCGGGCGCGCCACCGCCGATCACCGGGCCATTCGGCTGGCGCCCCAACTCGGCCAGCAAGCTGCGAATGGCGAGGTCGGTTTCCTCGTAGTCGCCCTCGCCGAAATGCGTGTAGCGGATGATGCCCTCGGCGTCGATGAGGTACTTGGCTGGCCAGTAGCGGTTGCCAAAGGCATTCCAGGTGCCGTACTCGTTGTCCTGCGCGACGGGATAGGCCAGTCCGTGGCGCTGGATCGCGGCGGCCACGTTCTGCGGGCTCTTCTCGAACACGAATTCGGGTGTATGGATCCCGACCAACACGAAGGGCATGTTCTGGTAGCGCGTCCAGTACGCCTTCACGTAGGGCAGGGTGCGGACGCAGTTGATGCAGCTATAGGTCCAGAAATCCGCCAGCACCACCTTGCCGCGCAGCGAAGCCAGGGTCAGCGGCGGCGAGTTGTACCAGGGAGCCAGGCCGGCGAACTCCGGCGCCGGGCCCAGCTTCGGCAACTGGGGCAGCGCAGGCGATGGCCGCGTTCCCGCTCGGTCGCCGTCCGGACTGGCGAGAGCGCGCGCCGGCAAGGACAGCCTCTTGCCCACCAGCCTTTCTTCAAGCGAGGTGGCCAGCGAACCGAATGAGGTGTGTTCTGCCAGCCAGGTTTGCCCGCTGGTCAGCCAATCGTAGCGCAGGGCCAGCGCGGACAGCACGAGCAACCCTCCGGCGACGCGTTTGATGACCCCGCCGTGACGATTGAGGGCGCGGGCTGAACGCACCGCTTGCTGGCCGCCGTAGGCCACCAGGAGCAGCGGAGCCGCGGTACCGACCGCGTACGCACTCAAGGCTGCGAGCGCGCGCGGGCCCGGCTGATCGCGCACCAGCGCCAGCGCAAATCCCAGCGCAGGCCCCGCGCAAGGCACCCAGACCAGGCCCAGGGTCAGTCCCACGATGAGGGCGGTGAGCAGAGACTCGCGACCCAGCCCGGCGCTGGCGTTGTGCTGGACGTTGCTCCCGAGTTGCTGGATGCGGGCTGCCACCGGGCCTGCCAGAAGAACCGCGCCGGTTCCCAGCAAGGCGGCCAGCAACACAGCGACCCAGCCGTGCGAGACGAAGAATAGCGCGCCGAGCACTGCCACCGCGATCTGCAGGCGCGCGTTGGTGCTGAGAAAGCACGCGCCAAACAGCAGCAGGACATAGGTGCTGGCGATGCGAATCAGATCGGCGGCGGCCACGAAACGAGCCAGGGCGACCTGGAGCACGAAGGTGAAGATCACGAAACTGGCCGCCATCCCGGCCACGATGACCAGGGGCCGGATGCGGCGCTGCCCTGCCAGGCTGACCCCGAGGACCAGCGGCACCAGGGGAAGAATGCAGGGCAGAAGAATCGTCAGCGCGCCCGCCAAGAAGAGAATCGCGTAGAGTGTCAAGTCGAGGTCCTCAACCGCCCTATAGATTCGATGCCCCGATTGCGATTTCGGATCGCGGCTGGCAGGGCGGCACGCGCCACACGCCCGCAGATTCGGCGCAACGCTGCTGACCAGTGCTGCTTCTTGCGGCTCTTGGCCCTGGGAAAACGATGCCCCATTGCACTCGGTACGTTTTTGAACCCGAGGCATCGTAATGAACAGGAGACGTACCCATAGCTGAGTCCGTGAACCATTCAATCAAAGGAGGTTGGGACATGCCGCTCTACATCGACTTCCACGCGAAGATGCCTTCGGTACCACAGGAGGCCCTGAACGAGATGCGAAAGGAGATCGGCAAGGTTGGGCCGCAAGGGGTGACCTCGGTTGAGGCCGTTTTCACCAAGGACGGGCAGGCGTACTGCCTGAGTGAAGCGCCCAACCCGGACGCGGTCTGTCGGGCTCACGAAACCAAGGGACTGAAGCTCGAAAAGGGCGACGTCCACGAGATCACGGCGCGACTGACATAGCGCCTGGCGCGCGGGCGGGCTGTGGCCAGGTCGCCGCGACCCGCCCGCTGATTCGCCACGGAACCGCAGCTCACTACGACGGGCTTGCGTCGGGGCGGGGCGTTTCTGGCATTTCCGACAAGACGCGCTCCAGCGCGTCCACGCTTGGCGGCTTGGCAAGGTGGTGTTGGAAGCCAGCCTGGGCGGCTCGCTCCACATCCTCCGGCAATGCGTAGCCACTCAGGGCCACGAGCAGGGTGGACTGCAACGCCGGGTCCTTGCGGACGGCCCGCGCCACGTCGTAGCCGTCCATGCCAGGCAAGCCAATATCGCAGAGGACTACGTCGGGATGGAATGACCGTGCTCTCTCGATTCCCTCGAGCCCGCCGTAGGCGACCTCGACCTCATGCTCGCCGAGCTCCAGGGCCTCACGCAGGCTCTCCGCCGCGTCGAGGTTGTCCTCGATGATCAGGACACGCCGGCAGACCCGCGGGCCATTCGCGCGCGCGGCCGGCTTCTCAAGGGCGGCCCCGTCATCGAGTGGCAGTCGGACGACCAACGCTGCCCCTCTTCCGAGCCCGTCGCTCTGGGCCTGGATGCGGCCCCCATGCAGCTCGACCAGGCCCTTGACCAGCGCCAGCCCAAGCCCCAGCCCTCCCATGCTGCGGTCGAGAGACTGATCGGCCTGCATGAAGGGCTGGAACAGATGCGCGAGCGTATCAGGCGCCATGCCGACGCCGTTGTCGACCACGCGAACCACGGCCTCGCCTGCCTCAGCCGCGACGGAGACGTGCGCGCGTCCCCCGTGCGGGGTGAACTTCGCCGCATTCTGTAGAAGATTCCCGACCATCTGTGCGATCCGGGTTGCGTCTGCATTGATGAGCACCGGGGTAGGCCCGATCTCGTATGAGAGCCGCACCTCGTTTCGTTCGAAGAAGCTGCGATTGTCCTCGACCGCGCGATGGATGAGCTGGTTGAGGTCAAGACGCTGTCTCTGCAACTGAATCTTGTTGCGCGTGATCCGGGTGACGTCGAGCAGATCATTGACCAGGTTCGACAGCTGCGTGACCTGGCGATCGATCACCCCGAGGGCGCGGTGGGCCTGTTCCCCGCCGGGCGCGGCGCGGTCGAGGATGTAGAGGCTGTTCTTGATGGGAGCGAGTGGGTTGCGCAACTCGTGGGACAACATCGCCAGGAACTCGTTCTTGCGCCGATCTGCCTCGACCAGCCGCGCGTTGGCCGTGATCAGCAACTGCTTCTGGCGATAGAGCTGGAGAAACACGCTCACCTTGCTCGCGAGGATGCGTGCATCGAGGGGTTTGACCAGGAAGTCCACCGCGCCCGATTCGTAGCCCTTGAACACGCGATCCCGATCGTGGAGCCCGGCGGTCACGAAGATGATGGGGATCTCGCGCGTCCGAACCACGTTGCGCATCAGCTCGGCCAGGGCAAAGCCGTCCAGTTCGGGCATCTGCACATCGATGAGGGCCAGCGCGACCTCGTGTTCGAGCAGGAGTTCGAGGGCGCGCTTGCCGGACTCGGCCTTGAGGATCTGAGCGTCGCTGCGCCGGAGCAATCCCTCGAGCGCCAGGAGATTCTCCGGGCGATCGTCAACCAGGAGGAGCTTGGGCAGGCCGTTCATCGTGCGCCTTTCCCGGAAGTCTGCCACGTGCAGGGCTGCTGCACCCACTGAGAGATCTCCTCTGCAGACAGCACCTGCGCGTTCGGGCAAAGGGCGAGCGCCGCTTCCGGCATCGCGGCCTGTGCTGCATCGTCAGGGTCTTGGATGGCAACCCGGCCACCGGCTACCTGGATGGCCTGCAGGCCGCGCGCCCCGTCCGGGTTGGCGCCCGAGACAATGATCCCCGCGCAACGCGGACCCAGAACGTCGGCGGCAGACTGGAAGAGCACGTCGATGGAAGGCCGCGAAAAATTCACCGGCTCGTCAACCGACAGGGCGAATGATGGGCCAGGGTCAATCAGCAAGTGGTAGTTGGAAGGTGCCAGGTAGACAGTCGAAGGCGCCAGCGGTTCCTTGTCCAGCGGCTCGCGCAGAGCGAGCTTGCACTTGCCGCCCAAGGCCGCCGCCAGCGCACTGGGCCGGTTTCTGGGCAGGTGGACCAGGACAACGATGGGCGTGGCGAAGTCGACAGGCAGCGCTCCCAACAGGAGGGCGACAACCTCGATCGCTCCGGCGGAGCCGCCGACCAGGATAGCCGCGGGTGCCTGGTGTTCGGCAGGTGGGGTGAGCGTGGCCATCATCTTCAACGCCTCTGGTAGATCTTCTCGTCGCGCACGAATTCCGCGAATTCCGCGGCGTGGATCGAGAAGGTGAGCGTCTCTTTCGCGCCCAGGCCGAGAAACCCCTTGCGACAGAGCGAGTCGCGGAACAGTGAGACGGCGCGATCCTGTAAGACACGGTCGAAGTAGATGAGAACGTTGCGACAGGTGATGAGCTGAACTTCGGCGAAGACGCTGTCGGTGGCGAGGCTGTGGTCAGAGAAGAGCACGCCCGCGCGCAGGCTCTTGTCGAAGACCGCTGCGTTGTACCCGGCCGTGTAGTAGTCGGAGAGCGAGGCGCGGCCGCCGGCCTCGCAATACGCCTTGCTGAAATCGGCAATCCGTTCGAGTTGGTAGATGCCGGCCTCGGCCTTGCGCAGAGCCTCGGGGTAGATGTCGGTCGCGTAGATGAGCGTGTGGTCGAGCAGCCCTTCCTCGCGCAGGAGGATGGCGAGCGAATAGACCTCCTCGCCGGTGGCGCAGCCCGGAATCCAGACCTTGAGCGAGGGATAGGTGCGCAGGTAGGGGACGACCTTCTCGCGCAGGGCTCGATAGAAGCTGGGGTCGCGAAACATCTCGCTCACCTGCAC
>PMZX01000312.1:8654-10293 GCA_003170035.1 Myxococcales bacterium
CGTGCCTCTACTTGGGGATCCAGACCTTGATGAGCGAAAGCAGCTTGTCGATGTCGAGCGGCTTGGCGATGTAGTCATCCGCGCCGGCGCGCAGGCAATCCTCGCGGTCATTCGGCATCGCCTTGGCAGTCAGGGCGATGATCGGCACTCTCTTCCATTCGGACTTCTTGCGGATCTCACGGGTGGCCGTGAGGCCATCCATCTCGGGCATCATGATGTCCATCAGGACAAGATCGACGGCGACGCCGCCGGAAGCCTCGGCGCTCTCCAGAGCAGCCAGGGCCTCTTTGCCGTTGCGGGCAAAACGCAGCTTGGCGCCCTTGCTTTCGAGAACGCTGGCCAGCGCGAACACGTTGCGGGCGTCGTCGTCGACCACCAGGATGTGCTTGTCCTCGAGCGCGGCCTCACGGTTGCGCACCTCGCGCAGAATGCGCTGCTGCTCGGCCGGGAGGTTGCCTTCCACTTGGTGCAGGAAGAGCGTCACCTCGTCGAGCAGGCGCTCCGGCGATCTCGCGCCTTTGATGATGATGGAACTGGCATAGCGACGCAGCCGCTCTTCTTCGCTACGGTCGAGCGAACGGCCGGTGTAGACGATGACCGGAGGGAACGAGAAGGCCTCGCCCGCCGCCATCTTGTCGAGCACATCGTAGCCCGACATGTCCGGCAGCGTGAGGTCGAGTACCATGCAGTCGAAGGTGCGTTCTCTCAGTCGCTGCAGCGCCTCGGCGCCGGTCGCGACCGAAACGATCTTCACGTTTTCAGCCTTCAGAAGCTGAACGATGCCCTCGCGCTGGGCGGCGACGTCTTCAACCACGAGCACGTGCCGCAGTTTCTGCGCGAGTCGCTGCTCGAGCCTCTGAATCGCCTCGATGAGTTGCTCGCGCTTGACCGGCTTGATGGCGTAGCCAACCGCCCCCATCTCGAGGGCCTGCTGGGTGTACTCCAGGGCCGAGACGACATGGACCGGGATGTGGCGCGTCCCGGGGTTGCGCTTCAAGTGTTCGAGGACCGAAAGCCCGGAGTTGTCAGGCAGGTTGATGTCGAGCAGAACGGCGCTGGGCACGAATTGCTCTGCCAGGCGCAGGCCTTCGGCTGCGGTCGTCGCCACCAGCGCGCGAAACCGTTGCTCGTGCAACAGATCGCGCAGGATACGTGCGAACGCGCGGTCGTCCTCGACGACCAGGATCGACCGTTCCTCGGGCTGCAGGCTCTCACGGTCGTCCTCGACGGCTGGCGGGGTCGTCTGTGGCTCGGGGCGCACCTTCGAAACCAGGGCGGCGGCCCGATCCGGCTTGGGGCGCTCCGAAAGTTTCGGAGCAGGCGAGGCTTCGGCGGCAACGACTTCGATCACCCTCGGGATGGTGAGCGTGAAGATGCTCCCCTGGCCCAGGGTGCTCTCCACGGCGATGTCGCCGCCCAGCCGTCTGGCCAGCTCGCGCGAGATGGTGAGTCCTAGGCCGGTGCCTCCGTAGCTGCGGTTGGTGGTACCGTTGGCCTGGCGGAAGGCCTCGAAGATGATCTGGTGTTGATCAGGGGCGATGCCGATGCCGCTGTCGCTCACTGAGAATGACACGCGCTCGTTCGGGGCGGCCGAGACCCGCAGGCCCACCGATCCGGCTTGGGTGAACTTCAACGCGTT
>PMZX01000519.1:0-3198 GCA_003170035.1 Myxococcales bacterium
AAGTAGATGTCCTCCGCCATGGAATCCATCACCGCTTCGATCTGAAAGAGAGAATTGCGGAGCCAGTCAAGCTCCTGCTTCTGCGCCCGGCTGAGGGCCTCGGTGACAGGTGCGGGAGTGCGCGGAGCTCGCCCGGGCCTTGGGGTATTCGTGTCGCGCCCAGAAGGCGGGACAGGGGTCGCGCGTCTCTCCGAGCCCGGTTGGGTCTGTGCACGCTTTGCCCTGGTTGATGCGAGCCTCGTCATGCGTACGTGCGACCTTTCGAGTTACCCCACCGAAGCAACACGGCCGCTGTCCCTCCCTCGAACTGACCGCGCCGCGATTATAAGCTTCTTCACAAAATTTCGCGCGGGCAAACGAAGCATCTCCTATGCCACATTTCAGCAAATGGAGGATGTTTCCCTGCCATGTGAGTGGAGGTATCATCCGTGACTGTGGAAAGCAAAATAGTGAAAGGCCGGGTTTCGCTTTCGGCCGTACCGACGGTGCTGGCATTCGTGTTTGGGGCCACGGCGGCACCCAGTGGCCATGCAGTGGCTGCGCCTAAAGCGCTCAAGGTGGCGGGCCGGGTCAGCGCCGGCGAGGCCTCCATGCACGATGCCTTTGCCCTGGACCAGGGGGGCAGCAAGCTGGCGTACATCGTCTTTACCGGGAAGGGAGCCGTGCAACTGCACGTGGGACCACCCGGGGGCAAGGGCCGGGTGACGGATCTGGCGAACTTCTCTGGTGCTCCCGAGAAGATCCTGAGCTTGGGAGGATACTGGTTCGTGGTGTCCAACGAAGGGTCGCGGCGGGCCGCGATCGTCGACCCCGCGGGGCGAATCAAGCGCCAGACCGGATCGTTCGACGACTGCGAGCTGTCACGCGCGCCCAACGCCTTCGTGACCTACAGTCAGAAGCGACAACCGAACGGCGACCGCACTACCATCCAGACCTATCGACCGGACGGCAGCACGATCGCGGTGAAGTCGCTGCTGGTGACCCCGGGCGGGACCATCGAGGGCGACGCCGCCGCCACCTTCCTTGGTTTCAGCAAGAGCCACCTGCAGGCCATGGTGCAGAAGCCAGGGGCGTACAACCGTCGCAGCGACGCGCGTGAGCCCCCACAGTTCGCCCTGTATGACGTGATGACCGGCAAGACCGGGCCGGGAAAGATGCCGCCCAAGCTCGACACTTTCCTCGACTACATCCGCAAACGGGCCGAGAAGCCAGATTTGGACGCCGTCATCGTGCTCGCTGCGGGACAGGCCGGTTTCGACCTGGTGGGGCCGGGCGAGAAGGTGCGGCCGCTGGGCCTGGCGGTTCAGCAATACGATGTGCTGTCCCTACAACAGGTTCAGGTGGGGAACCGGGTCGTGTTCTCGCTGGTGGCAGACCGCCCGGAGAAGGGCAACATGGAAGAGGCAGGACGGTACTCGCAGGCGTTCTTCAGCCTCGAACCGACGAGCGGCAAGGTGACCGCGCTGGGCGAGATTCCGCTGCCCGACAAGCATTCCTGCCCGTGGTCCGCCGGTGGAAACAAGATCGCGGTGCTACGCAAGGCAGCGGACGGCGGTCGAGAGATCGTGATCTACTCGCGCTAGTCTCAGATTGCTTCAGCCAGGAGTCGGTCGGCCTCCTTGGCCGAGCGCAACGAGCAGTCTTCGATGGCCAGGCCACCGAAGTAGTTGCCCGTGATGTAGAGGCCGCTGCGAGGCAGGTGACGGTCGATCTCATCCGCAATTCCTGCGTGAACGAGCGACAGCGACGGCAGAGACGTGGCGTGTGTAGCGACGCAGACGAGCTGGTCGCGGTCAAGGCGGGTGACTGCGCAGATACGGTCGATGCGTTGGTCGAGAGTCTGGCCAGCGCCGAAATGGAAGGTGAAAGCGCGCAGGCGATCGTCGGGAACCACGTCGCGCGTGACCACCGAGAAGAACGTGTCGTTGACCGGCACGATGCCCGCCAGGTGCGGGAGACGGACGTGGTGGGCATCGGCCACAACACCCACAGACTCGATCTTAGCGACGACAATGCGGGCCAGGGCCGTCGCGGCCTCGGGTGCGAGGTGGGCAAGCAAGCCCGCGGCCTCGGGTGCGGGAATGGCCAGAGCCAGGCAACGGGCCAAGACTCGATCGCCGCCAGCGATCGTGACGACGAAGCCGCCCTCGGTACGGGCGAGGGCACATGCCGTCGCGTTGGTTCGCAAGGTGATGCCCGGCCTTGTGGCCATCCGGTCGGTCAGGGTCTGGATGCCCCCGGCAAAGGTGTAGCTGCGCGGGACGTCTTTGCGACGCGGCCGCTTCTTGAACAGGATCTCGGCAGGAAAGTCGTCGGCCGGTTGCGAAGGAACCGCGGCGAAAAGGGGCGCCAGGACGCGCTTCCAGTTCTTTCGGCCCACCAGCTTGCCGTAGTAGTCGGCCACGGTACGGCCTTGCTTGCGCTCGCTGAACGCATGCCAGGCCGAGGCGAACAGTTCAGCCAGGTTCAGTTGCGAGGGAATGCTGCGCAGCTTGCCCTCGACCAACAGGCGGTAGGGTGCTCGCCGTCGTGCCAGGATGCGGTCGCCCAGGCCCAGTTCGTCGATGATCGCGAGCAGGGAGCCGTAGGAGTTATAGAGAGTGTGCGCCCCCATCTCGAACCAGAACCCGTCGGGTTGCCGCTGGGAGCGGACGCATCCACCCGGCTCGCCTGCGGATTCCAGGACCAACACCTGGCGCCCCGCGCGCACCACGCGATGGGCAAGGCAGAGCCCACTGATTCCGGCCCCGAGGACCACGACATCGAACTTTTCAGTCACGGTGCTTTTGTTATCGCGCATGCGCGACGGGGTTGTCCACACCGCCGGGATTCGGACTAGGGGATGCCAGGGAAATACGAATAGGCAATGTCGAAGTCTTCGAACATGTCGACAATTTGCACCGTGAAGTCAGGGAACGCGGTGACGGTATGCCATTGTCCGCATTTCAAGGGGAAGTTAGTCTCCTCGACGTTCAGGTCGGGAAAGTAGGAAGTCTTGATCTTGAAGTCCGGAAAGTCGGTCACGTACTGCACGTTGCCCCAGAGATTGATCCCCTTGTAGGTGCAATCGCACTGGATGCGCCCACATTGTGCCGGTGCTGCGTCCGGGCTCGGGGTCGGGCCGTCTACGGTCGCGTCCATCACCATCACATCGGCCGCCGACGTATCGACCTTGGCGTCGGGCGCGCTGGCATCCGG
>PMZX01000519.1:3216-15552 GCA_003170035.1 Myxococcales bacterium
CCCCGCGTCGATCGCCCTCACGTCCGATCCGACGTCAACCGGGATTCGGTCAACCACGGCATCGACGGGCAGGGTCGCCTCCGGGCCCGGCGTATCGGGCCGCTGTGCGTCCGGGCCGAGCGCATCGAGCGCCTGTGCGTCCGGGCCGAGCGCATCGGGCCGCTGTGCATCCGGGCCGAGCGCATCGAGCGCCTGTGCGTCCAGTTTCGCTGCTTCCGAATTGCTGCCGTCCGAGGTGGCAGAGCCCCCGCCCCCGTCCTTGGCGGCAACCGACGAGTCCGGTTGGAGGTTCGAAGGATTGGTGCTTGAGCACGACAACACGCCCGCCGCGCACGTGACGAGGCAAGGGAGAACAAGAGAAAGGGTGATTTTCACGCCGCCATTATGGCGAGCCGCCCTTTCAATGCAAGCTCCTATGTCCAGCGCCCACGGGCCAGCCCGTCGCGCTTGTGACGCTCGGTCGGGCGGTGCTAGCGTGGCGGCCGTTGTCGGTTGACGCCACCCGAAAGCCATGAGGAGATTCTTCAAGATCGCTGTCTGGACGTTGGTGTCCTTGCTGGGAGCGATGGCCTATGCCGTCGTGGCCAGCCGGCGCGGGGAACCCCTGAGCGCCGCATGGATGGTCGTGGCCGCGTTGTGCACCTACGCTGTCGGGTTTCGTTTCTACTCCAAGTGGATAGCGGCCAAGGTGCTGATGCTCGACGATCTGCGCGCCACGCCCGCCGAGGTCCACGACGACGGCCGCGACTTCGTGCGCACCAACAAGTACGTGCTCTTCGGCCATCACTTCGCCTCCATCAGTGGCCCCGGGCCGCTGGTCGGGCCTGTCCTCGCGGCGCAATTCGGCTATTTGCCCGGCACCTTGTGGATTCTGATCGGCGTGCTTCTGGGCGGGGCCGTGCAGGACTTCGTCATCCTGTTCGCGTCGGTCAGGCGCAATGGCAAGTCGCTGGTCGAGATGGTGCGCGACGAGGTCAGCGGCTTTGCCGGCGTGATCGCCATGCTGGCGGTGCTGGGAATCCTCATCATCATCGTGGCGAGCCTGGGTCTGGTGGTGACCAACGCACTGGCCGAGAGCCCCTGGGGGGTGGTGACCACGGCCATGACCATCCCCCTTGCCATGGTGATGGGCGTCTACGTGCGCTTTCTGCGCGTGGGCAAGGTGCTGGAGATGACGGTGATCGGTGCACTGTTCCTGGTGGCGTCGCTGCTGGGCGGTTTCTGGGTCAACCAGCACGCGACTTTCGCGCTGGCCTTCACCTGGAGCAAGACGACCCTGGCGCTCTGCCTCATCGGGTATGGTCTTTCCGCCAGCGTACTGCCGGTGTGGCTGCTGCTGGCTCCGCGCGACTACCTGGTGACGTTTCTCAAGATCGGCGTGGTGGTGCTCCTGGCCATCGGCATCTTGCTGGTGTTGCCACCCATCCAGATGCCCTGGCTGACCGATCCGGCGCGTTTTGCCGGCGGCATGCGGCCGGTTGTGGCAGGCAGCCTGTTTCCCTTCTGCTTCATCACCATCGCGTGCGGGGCGGTGAGCGGATTTCACGCCTTGGTCGCAAGCGGCACCACGCCCAAGATGATCACGCGCGAGCGCACCGTGCGCAGCATCGGGTACGGTGCCATGTGTCTGGAGAGCTTCGTGGGCATCATGGCTATGATCGCGGCTTGCGTGCTCGACCCCGGGCTGTACTTTGCGGTGAACGCGCCGGCCGGATTGGTGGGCAGCACGCCCGATGCAGTGGCGGCCGCGGTGTCAGCGTGGAATTTCCCGGTGACCGCCCACCAGATCTCGGATCTGGCCAGCGCCATCGGCGAGAAGTCGGTGCTGGCGCGCACTGGCGGCGCGCCCACCCTGGCCATCGGCATGGCGCANNTGGTACCACTTCGCCATCATGTTCGAGGCGCTCTTCATCCTGACCACTCTGGATGTGGCCACGCGCATCGGCCGCTTTTTGCTGCAGGAGTTGGGCGGCCGCTTCTGGAAACCGTTTGGCGACACCAAGTCCTATCCGGCCAACATCGCGGCCAGCCTGCTGTTTGCCGGAGCCTGGGGCTATTTCCTCTATTCAGGCGTGAAGGACCCTCTGGGCGGTGTGAATTCGCTGTGGCCGCTTCTCGGCATCGCCAATCAGTTGCTCGCCTGCGTGGCGCTGTGCCTGGCCACCACCATCGTCATCAAGATGGGCAAGGCTCGCCATGTCTGGGTGACGCTGCTGCCGCTGGCGTGGCTGAGTAGCGTGACATTTGCGGCCGCCTTGCAGAAGATCTTTCATCCCAGCCCGCGCGTCGGGTTCGCGGCCATGGCCCGCCAACTCTCGGCCGACCTGGCGTCGGGCAAGGTGCCAGCAGCCAAGCGGGTTGCCACCGAGNNCGCTGATCTTCAACAACTACCTCGATGCGGTCGCGGCCGGCGTGTTTCTGGTGCTGGTGATCGCGATCCTGCTGGTTTCGATCCGCGAGTGGGTGCTCATTCTGTCGAAGCGCAAGACGGCGGTCTTGCACGAGACCGAGCCGGTGTGGCTGCCGCCGCCCGTCGCGCCGGCCGCGGCGCCGCGTCCCTGGTGGCGGCTGGGCACCACGGTCGTGGTTCTTGGCACGCTGGCCAAGGAGTTGTCAGGCGAGGCTGCCGCGGCCCGCACCAACCTGCCCGCGGACCAGGCCCTGACCGAGGTGCTGGCCCATCGGTATGATGGCCACAGCGGGCCGAGCCGGTGTTGCTAGCTACGGCCTGTGCCTCTGCGGCACGTCTGGCGAACCAACTGTGAGATATCGCGGACGGCGCCGCGGGCGGCGCTGGTGGTCATGAGCGCGTAGGCCTGCAGAGACTGCGACACCGTCCGATCGCGCTCGGGCTGGAACGCCCTGTCGCCCCTGCCTTCCATGGCTCGGCGCCGCTTGGCCAGGGTGGCCTCGTCGACCACCACATCGATCTGGCGGTTGGGAATGTCGATGCGAATGCGGTCGCCCTCTTCGACCAGACCGATGGTGCCGCCCTCGGCTGCCTCGGGCGAGACATGGCCGATGCTGAGGCCCGAGGTTCCGCCTGAGAAGCGGCCGTCGGTCAGCAGCGCGCACACCTTGCCCAGGCCCTTGCCTTTGAGAAAGGACGTCGGATACAGCATCTCCTGCATGCCCGGTCCGCCCTTGGGGCCCTCGTACGTGATCACCACCACGTCGCCGGGCTTGATCCGGTTGGCCAGGATGGCCTCGCACGCGATCTCCTGCGAGTGGAACACGCGCGCCGGGCCTTCGAAGCGCAGGATGGACTGGTCCACCCCCGCGGTCTTCACGATGCAGCCGTCCTTGGCCAGGTTCCCATAGAGAACCGCCAAGCCGCCATCCTTGCTGTAGGCGTGGGCCAGATCGCGGATGCAGCCCTTCTCCACATCGGTGTCCGCGGTTGCGAAGTATTTCTCCTGCGAGAACGCCGTCTGGGTTGGCACGCCGCCGGGCGCCGCCAGGGCGCGCTTTCTCGCCGCTTCGCTGGCCGTCGAGCGATGGATGTCGTTCTCGACGATGGCCTGGCCCATGGTCGCCGCATGCACGGTCTTGGCCTCGCGGTGGATGAGCCCGGCGCGGTCCAGTTCGCCCAGGATGGTGAAGATACCGCCCGCGCGGTGGACGTCTTCGACGTGGTGGTGCGACGAGGGGGCCACCTTGCAGATGTTGGGCACCTTGCGCGACAGGCGATCGATGTCGGCCATGGTGAAGTTCACGCCCGCTTCCTGCGCCAGCGCCAGGATGTGCAGCACGGTGTTGGTCGAACCGCCCATGGCGATGTCGAGCGCCATGGCGTTCTCGAAGGCTTGCAGGGTCGCGATGCTGCGCGGGATCACGTCGCGGTTGCCCTGCTGGTAGTGCTGCTCCGCCATCTCGACGATGCGGCGTCCGGCGGTCTCGAACAGATCCCAGCGTCGGGCGTGCGTGGCCAGCAGGGTGCCGTTCCCGGGCAGCGCTAGGCCCAGGGCCTCGGCCAGGCAGTTCATGCTGTTGGCGGTGAACATTCCCGAACACGAGCCACAGGTTGGGCATGCCGAGCGTTCCAGAAGTGCCAGTTCAGCGTCGCTGACCTTGTCGTCGCTGGCCGCGGTCATGGTGTCGATGAGGTCCAGTTTGCGCACGCTCGGCTTGCCGTCCCGATCGGCAGGGCCGGCCATGGTGCCTGCCTCCATCGGCCCACCCGAAACGAAGATGGTCGGGATGTTGGTGCGCACGGCGGCCATCATCATGCCGGGCGTGATCTTGTCGCAGTTGGTGATGCACACCATGGCGTCGGCGCAGTGGGCGTTCACCATGTACTCCACGCTGTCGGCGATGAGATCACGGCTGGGCAGCGAGTAGAGCATGCCGGTGTGTCCCATCGCGATGCCGTCGTCGATGGCGATGGTATTGAATTCGGCGCCCCAGCCGCCAGCGGCGTCGATCACCTTCTTCACCCGCTGTCCGATGTCGTGCAGGTGGACGTGCCCGGGCACGAACTGGGTGAAGCTGTTGACGATGGCGATGATGGGCTTTTCGAAATCAGCCTCGGTCATGCCGTTGGCGCGCCAGAGGGCGCGCGCGCCTGCCATGCTGCGTCCGTGGGTTGTGGTGCGACTCCGATATCCTGCCATGCCTCTAGCTATAGGATCTCCGGGCCGCGCCGTCCACCCTTGCCGGCAGGCCTGCATCAGTTCTTCGACAAGCGCGGGGAAGTAGCTATGTTTCAGCCGGTGTCCCATGCGTGAGATTGTCGCTGACCAGAATCTGATCGCCGCCTGCGGCCTGTACTGCGGCGCCTGCAGCAAGTACCTGC
Source organism: Myxococcales bacterium (assembly GCA_003170035.1). Taxonomy (GTDB): domain Bacteria; phylum Myxococcota_A; class Polyangia; order Fen-1088; family Fen-1088; genus Fen-1137. The sequence continues at coordinate 8,012 of PMZX01000519.1, forward strand.
GAGGTCGTTGCCCAGGCTGCGCCGCCAACGAGAAGGCCACGTGGTGTGGGGTCAGAAGTTGCTGCTTGCAGCGTGGCTACAAGAGTTGCGCGGACTGCACCGAGTTTTCAAACGTGAAGGATTGCAAGAAGTTCAACAACTGGATAGCGCGGGCCTTCGGCCTGATCTTTCGTTCCAACCGCGCGGCCTGCATCGCGCTCATCCGGGAACAGGGCTATCCGGTGTTTGCCGCCGACATGGCGGCGCAAGAGAGGCAGAGCCTCCCTCGCTAGTCGACGAGCCAACCCATGACCAGATTCTTCGTCGTCTCCGCTTTCACCGTCGTTTTGCTCGGCTGCGGCCATGCCGGACCGGGCGCGGCCGTACCGGCGCCGTCGCAGCAGGAAGTGGTGCTGGAACGCGGGGGCGAGCTGGCCGATGCCGACGCTGTGCGAGCCACGGTATCGGTCACGGCGGACAGGGTGGTGGTGTGGGGCATGACCGAGGTGCCGGACGGCTCGCGCATGCAGATGGCGCTGGCGGGTGTGGACGCCATCACGCGTTCCGAACTACTCAAGGCCATCGAGGTGCGCGTGTCCGGCGTGGTCACCTNNTTGTGGGCGCGGCTCGATGTGCCGCGGACGACTCTGGAGAGCGCCATTCACCCAGCCCTGGCGCGGGCGGGGCAGGGGAATCCGGCTGCCATCATCGGTGGCCTCTGCACGCCCCCCGCCGAAGCGAGCACGAAATAGCGGGACGAAACTGATCGCGAGAATCTTGCATCCCTGGCCGGATGTTCAGTAGACTGCGGCTGTGCCGCTCCTCCGGGTCGCTCCCTCTGTGCAGACCGCACTCGACGCCTTGACTCAGGCGGCTCGTCACGATCTCTCCTGCGCGTGTGGCCCTTCGCAGCCGCGGCAGCGAGGCCGCGATGGGCTGTGGATCTACCCGGCAGCGCTGCCCTCGGGCCAGCGCGTGCCCATGCTGAAAGTGTTGCAGGCCTCGGGCTGCGAACGCTCGTGCATCTACTGCGTGGAACGCTGTGGGGGACAGGGGCGATCCCTCGCGCTGCGGCCCGAACAACTGGCCAGCGCCTTCGTGGATCTGCACAGCCAGGGCCGCGTGTTCGGCCTGTTCCTTTCCTCGGCGATCCACGGAACCGCCTCCGCGACCATGGACCGCATGTTGGCCACGGCCGAGCTTCTGCGACGCCGGCACAGGTTTCGCGGCTACATCCACCTGAAGATGATTCCGGGTTGTCGGCCCGACCAGATCGACCGCGCCATGCAGTTGGCTACGCGCCTGTCGGTGAACATGGAGGCGCCCACCGCCGCGCATCTGGCTCGCATCGCGCCCGGCAAGAACTTCGAGACCGAGATCCTGGCGCCCATGCGCCAGGTCAGCCGTGCCATCGCCGAAGGTCGCTTTGCCCGCGCGGGGCAAACCACGCAACTGGTGGTGGGCGCGGCTGGCGAGGCGGATCGTGAAGTGGCGCGCGCCGCTGCCTGGGCCTACAGCGAGCTGAGCCTGGCGCGGGTTTACTATTCGGCGCTGCAGCCAGTGCCCGGGACGCCGGTCGCGGATCGGCCGCCGGTTGCCTTTGGCCGCGAACACCGCCTGTACCAGGTGGATTTCTTGCTACGAAGCTACGGGTTTTCTGTCGACGAGATCGAATTCGACGCGGGCGGTGCTTTGCCTCTGGATGTGGATCCCAAGACCGCCTGGGCGCGCCGCCACCCGGAACGCTTCCCGGTCGAGATCAACACTGCGGCCCGGGGCGAGTTGTTGCGTATCCCCGGTATCGGGCCGCGCGCCGTCGAGCGCCTGCAACGGATGCGCCGACAGGACCGTCTGCGCGACATCGCATCCTTGCGCGCCGCCGGCGCGTCCTGGCGGGTGGCCGCGCCCTTCGTGCTTCTCGACGGCAAACCAGCCGAGCGCCAGATGAGCCTGTGGTAGCGATGGCACCTGTGATAGTGTCACTCTTGCCATGGCGGTTCTCTCCGCGCTCCGCAGATTCGCCAGGCTCGGCCTGTGGGTTGGCCTGGGCGCTGGGGCGATGCTGATCGATGCGTGCGGTAGCGGACTGGGTGTCAGCCGTGATTCGGCGCCAGACCTGCCACCCCAAGCCGTACCGGACGTGCCAGCCACGCCTGATGCCGGCCCTGATGCACAGGGGGTGGACACCCAGGCCATCGACACTGACCACGCTCAGCCCGCGGACGGCGGCAAGACCGATCTGTGGGACACCATCTGCGAGTGACCGGCGCGCCGTGAAGGTCGCGTTTCTCTCTCTGCAGGCGTCCGAGCCGTTGGCCTATGGCCTGATGTCGCTGGCCGCTTCGCTGCGCAGACACGGTCACCAGGCCTCACTCGCCCAGGGCAGCACGGTCGCGGCGGTCGCTGATAACCCGTCAACCCGATCCGCCGATGTGCTGGCCTTCTCCGCGACCACTGGACTGCATCGCGTGTACCTGGACTGGGCACGGGCCTTGCGCGCCCGGTTTCCCGACAAGCTGTTGGTCATGGGCGGTCCCCATCCCACCTTCTACCCGCGCGTTCTCGAACAGGCGCCTCTCGACGGGGTGTGCATCGGCGAAGGCGAAGAATCCTTTCCGGAATTCCTGGAACTGGCCCAGCCTGGTTTTTCGCGGATTCCCGACGGCTGGTGGATCCGCCGGGACCATGGCCGGGGGCCGGTGGAGCGCGGGGCTGCGCGCGGCCCGGTGCGGGATCTGGATTCGCTCCCTGCTCCTGCCTTCGACCTGTTTTTCGATGAAGATCCCCGCTACCGGAAGGAGCCCAACAAGTCCTTTCTGGCCACGCGTGGGTGCCCCTTCCGCTGTTCGTACTGCTTCAATCGTCAGCTCAGCGAGCGCTATCGGGCCTTCGGGCCGCTTCTGCGCGCCCACGATCCCGAGCGTTTGTGTGACGACATCTCGGCCGTGCGCGAGCGCTGGGGCGCGAAACTTGTGTGGTTTCTCGACGCCAATTTCGTCGCCAATTTGCCCTGGTTGGAGGCCTTTGCTGCGGTCTATCGGCGGCGAATTGGCTTGCCGCTCTTTTGCAAGCTGCGGCCCGAGCGGGCCACGCCGCGTATCGTGCGCCTGCTGGTGGATGCCGGCTGCACCGCTGTGGGCATCGGCATAGAATCCGGTTCGGAGCGCGTGCGGCGGGAGATCTTGTGCCGGCCCGGTTCCGATACCGACATCCTGGCTGGCTGCCGCCAGCTCAAGGCTGCTGGCATCCGCATCATGGCCTTCAGCATGCTCGGCATTCCTGGCGCGAGTATGGACGACGAGTTGCGCACCCTGGCCCTCAACGTGGCGTGCGGGGTCGACCTGGCCGCAGCGACGATCCTGCAACCGTACCCCGGCACGGCCATCGCAAAGTGGGCCGAGACCAAGGGCTTCTTCGACGGCAACTACGACCGTCTCGGTTATTCCTACTTCGACGAATCGCCCTTTCACTTTTCCAGCAAGCGCGAACGCGACCGCGTGACCAATTTGCAGCGCCTGTTCAGCTACGCAGTGGAGTTTCCCGAGGTGCGCAACAACATCCGCTGGCTCATCGACCGCGAGCCCAACCGTTTCTTCACCGCCCTGTTCAAGCAGCGCCAGACGCGCGGTATTCGTCGCGGCTTCTATCGCGCCTTCCATCGCCGCCGCAGCGTCGATACCGGCACCGTCGAACTATTGGCGCGCTCCTGCCGGGACCTGAAACTCGATCCGCCGGCCCTGTCGCCTCCTGAATGAAATCAGTGCCGGGGATGGGACTCGAACCCATAGGTCGCTTTCGCGATAGCGGATTTTAAGTCCGCCGCGTTTGCCATTTCGCCACCCCGGCGTATCGAATGGGATGATTCTGCCCGTCGCCGCGGTCAGGTCAACGCTCAAGCGCACGGGCGAAAGTGCCGATGATCATAGAAGGTTCCAAGCGCCTCGGCACATTATCTCTGATTAAGGAGGAACTTGGCTCGCCCTTCCGCGTTCGCTTGGCCGGTAGTTGCTGCAACTCTCCTGTTTGCGGCATGCGTGGACCTCACGCCACGCTGGCAGGGGCATAATGATGCCGGCGGCGCGGGCGGCGGCGCGGTTCTTGACGCCGCAAGCGGGAGCAGCGCCGGATCGGGAGGCGATATCGCGCCGGGCGGCACGAGGACAGGTGGGACAGCGTCGGGCGGTGTGGGCGGGGCGTCGGCGGCGGGTGGAACCACGGCGGTAGCGTCAGGCGGCGCGGGCGGATCGACGGCGATAGGCGGAACCACGGCGGTAGCGTCAGGCGGAGCGGGCGGATCAACGGCGACAGGCGGAACCACGGCCGTGGCAAGGGGCGGTGCGGGCGGGGCGTCGGCGACGGGCGGAACCACGGCCACGACGACGGGTGGCTCGCCTCGGGATGGCGCGATTGATGTTCCATTGTCTGCCGACGCCAATCGGCCGGTTGACCGAGCGACCACGGGCGGAACAGGCGGGACGACAACGGGTGGCGCAGGTGGAACTGTCATGGCGGACGCAGGGATCGTGCCTGACTCAGCCGTGCCTCGGGACAGCGCGATCGACGTTCCGCCGGACCTCGGAACCGCGGGATCCGGTGGCGCCGGGACAGGCGGCACCGGCGGCGTTGGTGGAACGGGCGGGACTGTGATGGACGCTGCCATCGCGCCAATGATCATCAGCATTGACTTCGTGGGGGGAGGCTCGGCTGGAGCAACCGGAACGGCCGTGATGGGCGCCAGCGAATCCGCAGGAGTCAAGCCGGCCACTCACTGGAACAGCGCCACGACAAACGCAGGCACACTGTCATCGCTGGTGCTGGCAGATGGCGCCACCAGTTCCGCGTCCGCTACTTGGAACTCGCCTGTCGTGACCGGGGAGACGTTAGCCACTTGGAGCCTTCACTTCACCGATACCCCGGGCGACGTGCGCATGATGAACGGCTACCTCGATCCCAGGGCGGTTGCCTCACCAGTGACGGTCAGCGTGACTGGCTTGGCCAGCCCGATGAGCAGCGGATACGACGTCTATGTCTATTGTTTCGAGGAAATGACTTGGGGAGATACCCGCACTTCCAAGTACACAATCGGCTCGACGACACATACCGTGAAACAGACGGAGCCACCGCTGGTCACGTCTTTCGCGGGATTCACGCTGGCGCCCGAAGCAGGCGCGGGCAACTATGTCGTGTTTACGAAAGTGACCGGAACCAGCTTCACTTTGACTGCAACGCCGGGAACGTCGCTGCATTCGACCGTGCGCGCGCCGGTCAACGGCATTCAGATCGTGTACCCGTCCGGATCCTAGTATTCTCTACAGGCTTCTCAGCCGGCTGTTGGCCAGGTCCGTCGGGGTGCCCCGCACGTTCACGCGCCGCCCGTCCACGGTCACTCGGCCCTCGGCGATGGCGCGTATGACCGTAGGATAGAGTCGGTGCTCCTCGGCCAGGATGCGCAGGCGCAGGNNTGGGCGATGATGGGGCCGGTGTCAGTGCCTGCGTCGACAAAGTGCACGGTGCAGCCCGAGAATCGCACGGCGCCGTCAAAGGCCTGCTTTTGCGCGTGCACCCCGGGAAAGGAGGGCAGAAGCGCCGGGTGAATGTTGACCACGCGGTGGGGAAAGGCGTCGAGAAAGGCCGGGGTCAGGATGCGCATGAACCCGGCCAGGGCCACCAGACCCACGCCATGCCGGCGCAGTTCATCCAGAAGCGCGTGATCGAAATCCTCGCGCGTGGCGAAATCCTTGTGCGAGAGCAGGAATGTCGGGATGCCGGCCTGGGTGGCGCGCTCCAGAGCGCCACAGCCAGGCACGTTCGCCCCGACGACCACAAGACGCGCAGGACCCAGTTCGCTGCGTGAGGCGGCGTCGATGAGCGCCTGCAGGTTGGTGCCGCTGCCCGAGGCGAGCGCGCCGACCTTCATGGGATGAACTCCACCGGCGCGTCGGGCCGGTCCGCCACCACGACCTGGCCAATGATGGTGGCCTTCTCGCCCTCGGCTTCCAGGATCGACTGGGCCGCGTCGGCCGCGCCGGCTGGAACAGCCACCACCATGCCGATGCCCATGTTGAAGGTGCGTCGCATCTCCTCGGGCGCCACCCTGCCCAGCCTTTGCAGCAGGCCGAACACCGGCGGCGGGGTCCAGGCGCCCAGATTGATCTGCAGTGCCAGCAACGCGCCCGGGGGCAGCATGCGCGGCGGATTGTCGACCAGGCCTCCACCCGTGATGTGGGCCGCGCCCTTCATCAGGCCGGCCGCGGCCAGCATGCGCAGGGCGCGCACGTAGATGCGGGTCGGCCGCAGCAGGGCCTGGCCCAGCGGCTCGTCGAGGCCGTCTGGCGCGGTCGCGAGATCGAGCCGAGCGTGGTCGAGAAGCACGCGACGCACGAGTGAGTAGCCGTTGGAGTGGAAGCCCGACGAGGCCAGGCCCAGCAGTACATCGCCGGCCACGATGGTCTTGCCGTCGATGAGCGAGGCTTTGTCCACCACGCCCACGCAGAAGCCGGCCAGGTCGTACTCGCCCGGCTGGTAGAAACCGGGCAGCTCCGCGGTTTCACCGCCGATGAGCGCGCAGCCCGCCTGCTTGCAGCCATCGGCGATGCCGGAAATGACCTGCTCAGCCACGCTCACTTCCAGATGGCCGGCGGCAAAGTAGTCGAGAAACAGCAGCGGCTCGGCCCCACACACCACCAGGTCGTTGACGTTCATGGCCACGAGATCGATGCCGACCGTGTTGTGCTTGCCCATGAGGAAGGCCAGCTTCAACTTGGTGCCCACGCCGTCCGTGCAGGCGACCAGCAACGGGGTCTTGTAGTTCTTGGGCAGCGCGCACAGGCCCGCGAAGCCGCCCAGATCGGTCAGCACCTCGGGCCGCATGGTGCGCTTCACATGCCCCTTGATACGCTCGACCAGCGTGTCACCGGCATCGATGTCAACGCCGGCGTCCCGGTAGGTCAGTCCCGTCTTCGCCTTCTTGCGGTCCGGTGCATCAGCCATAGTCAACCTCCTCGCCGCACGCAACGAAGATATACGCCTGCGAAACGGTCGGCGGTAGTGTCACTTTTTCTCCGGCTTGAGTTCGCCCCACAGCGTCGCACAAACGCTTCGACTTCCGCCGTCCGAGCGATGCTCACCCAGGTAGATACCCTGCCAGATGCCGAGTTGCAGGCGTCCGTCAGAGACAGGCAAGGTCAGCGACACTCCCAGCAGGCCGGATTTCAAGTGGGCCGGCATATCGTCGTTGCCCTCCAGCGTGTGAACGAAGTAGCGAGCGCCATCTGGAATGGCGTGGTCGCTCCAATGGGCGAAATCGGTCCGCACGTCAGGATCCGCGTTCTCGTTGAGGAACAGCGAGGCCGAGGTGTGCTGCAAGAGAAGGTGCAGCAGGCCAACCTGCAGGGACGCCAGCCCAGAGATCTGGGACACGATCTCGTTGGTGACGAGATGGAAGCCCCGGGGTCGGGCCGCAAGCCGAAGGGTGTTCTGATGCCAGTACAAGGGCTGGCCAGCCTTTTGCCGCAGGAGGTGCCCGTTTGTAAAGGTGGTAGATCGCGTAGGCGAAGGCGGGC
>PMZX01000519.1:15578-16135 GCA_003170035.1 Myxococcales bacterium
CGCGGGAGGGTCTGGGAACCCTCCCAGGGTTCCCATCTAAGTGGGAAGAAACCGCTCCTGCCAGCGGTTGTTCGCGTAGGATGGTCCGCGGTAGCGCGGGCCGTCGCGACAGGCAAGAGACGGGAAAGGCACACCATGCGAAAGAAGACTCTGGTTGTTTCGGTCACGATGGCAGCGGCGGCCCTAGCCGTCGGGTTGGGGCTGGGCGCGCGCCTCGCCCCGCAGGCAGCCGCAGAATCAGCCGCGCCGCCTCCGGCCGTGACGCCCAAGACCCAGGTCCCCCAGGAGGCGCGCGCGCTGTCGCAGGCCTTCGCGGCCACGGCCCGAGCCCTGCGACCCAGTGTGGTGCGCATCGACGTGGAGATCGAGCAGCCCAAGCTGTCCCGCCGCAACTTCCAGCGCGACGATCTGCCGCCTGACATGGAGCGCTTCTTCGAGCGCTTCTTCAACTTCGGCGACAACTTCGAAGGCCTGCCCATGCCCGGTCCCGGGCGTGGCACCGGGTCCGGGGTGGTCATCGACGGCGCCGGCAACATCATGACCAACAGCCACGTGGC
>PMZX01000415.1:0-5348 GCA_003170035.1 Myxococcales bacterium
GAGTTGATCAAACGACAAGATTCCGAAAACGCGAGCGAGGCGCGCTGCGATTTGCTCGGCGATCTCGCGGCGCGCGCGGAACAGGATCAGCCGCCCGATCCCCGGCAATGGGCCGAGATTGACCAGTCCCTCGCCGGGGGACCAGGTTTCTGGCGACGCCGTTGGTTTGTCCTGGTACTTCCGGCGGTGGCAGGCCTGGCGCTCGTTGTCGCCGCGGGCCAGACCCTGGGCCACAAGCTGCAGGGCTGTTCCCTCGCTTCGGATGGCATCTTCTCGGTCTCGGATGATGGCCAGTGTATCGTGACGTTCGACGAAGGCACACGCGTCACCATGGGCAAGGCGGCCAGCGGCCGGCTACGCAAGCTGTGGTTCCGGCGCGGCGCCCAGCTCACTCTGCAGAGTGGCCATGCGGATCTGGCTGTGGTCCATCGCGCATTTCGCCGCTGGGAAGTGCTGGCCGGGCCGTTCCAGGTTCGGGTGACCGGCACGCGTTTCGAGGTGGACTGGGCCCCCGGACGAGGCCGCTTTGGTCTGGCCGTGAGCCAGGGTGAAGTGAGCGTGGACGGCGGTCCGCTGCACGACCGCGCGGTGCGCGCCGGACACAGGCTCGATGTCGACACCGTCACCGGCAACGCGATCGAGGGCGAGCTGCGCGCAAGCATGCCGACCCCGGCCGCGGCCCAGACCGCACCGGCCGAAAATCTGACGCCACCCGCGGCAGAGGCGGACGTTGCCCCAACTCCGGCGGCCCACGGCGAACGCAAGAGGGGCGCGCCGAGCAGGAGGATGGCAGTTCGTCATCCTGCCTCCGCTGCCGGGCCAGAGACCCCAGCGCCTCGGCCAGAGCCTCCGGCCGCCACGCCCGAGTTGTCATCCCGCGATTGGGCCGCAGCATCGGCGGCGGAGGACGAGCCTGCGCCTTTACTGTCTGGCCCGCGCCGTCTGACCATCGGCAAGAACGGCGAACTGGTCGGAGGTGTCACTGGCCCGGTTCGGGCTCTTCGCGGTTCAGGGACCACATTCTCGAAACGCACCCTAGCCTCAGCCAGGCGCCTCTACCTCGATGACGGGCGGTTATGCACGAGCGGGAAGATGTCCCAGCTTGCGTGCGTGGACGAGGCAGGCGAGCCCAAGCGGTGCGACTGGGACACCAACTGGGGCGTGCTCATCAGGTGGAATACCCGCGAAGACCAGAAAGCCTGGGGCAGCGGGGCAACCTCGAGTGTCGCCCTGGAATTCCGGGGCGGCTCCGGCCGCTACCGATTGGTTGCCCATCGCGAGGGCGATGCGTCCCACGAGGCGTTCTGCATCGAGAACTACCGATCGGGGCAGAGGGTGACGCCTTCCGAATTCAAGAATTGCTCGGCGGCTCGTGGTTCGCGCCTGCCCGACTTCACGAAAGTCGACTACTTCGCCCTGCAATTGCTGTCCGAAGAGGTTTGGGTCAACTTCGGATTCTGCCTGTCGGCCATCAGCCTGTTCTGAAGGCGATTCGCTCGGCCGTCCGCGGCGCGTGCGCTGGTGCGCGCATGCGGGCCCATTTCCACGGCCCGTCTCCGGGACCATGGACGCGTGGGAAGACCCCAATGATGGCAGTTTCTTGACGAAGGCAGTCGTTGGGGTTCGTGTGGTGAAGGTGGGCTCACTTTCAACCTCCCTCATAGCTGCGACTTTACTGGCTCTGGGCGGGACCAGCTTCGCGCAAACCGCCTCCCCGACAGTGAACGATGGTCAGACGCCGCCGGCCGCGGATGCCCCGGCCACCGGTGTATCTGAGCCCGCAGCGGGTTCCTCCGGTACGTCTGGCGAGACGAACGCGGCCCGGGCGGAGACCGAGGCTGCCAGTTCGCAGCCCAAGCGTCGAGACAAAACCACCCAGCTCGGACTGTCTCCCCAGACTACCGAGGTTGCCCCTCCTTCGGCGGGCCCGCCCTCGGTGCCCGAGGTGCCCACTTCGAATTGGGGCTTCAAGTTTCACGGCTTTTTCCGTGGACCCATGCGGTTGAGCATGGATTCCGAGGCCGGCCACGGCCTCCAGTTCCACGCCCCGCCCGTGACGGCCGATTCGAACTACACCACATGGAGCTTCACCAACAATAACCCCGGCCCCTGGGGCGAGATGTTCTTCCAGTACGGGAACAACCGCACCACCATGACCATGGCCATCGCCAGTTACAACATTACCTCGGGTGGCTGGCGCGAGTTGCAGGACCAGTTTGGCATCGACCGCGCCTTTCTCACCCTGAGTTTTCCCGACGCTCTTGGCGATGCCGGCATGATGGTGTGGAACGTGGGCGTGTTCGGGGACCGCTACGGCGCCATGGGGAAGTCCGATGGCGGCGTCTATGACACCTACATGATCGGCCGTACCCGCATCGCTGGCGCCACGGGAATATTCGGGTTTGACTTGGCCGACAATTTCAAGCTGGTTGCCGAGGGAGGCGGTGGCGCCAAGATGGATGTGCAAAAGTGGTATTCTGCTCCTTCCTACCCCTCGTGGCAGCCCTTCCCTGGCCATGGGCAGATGGGAACCACCATGCTGGCCCACGCCCACATTGGCGGGGTGTTCGCCAACATGCTCACTCTGACAGGTCACGCCATCTACACCTGGACCAGCGACGCCATGCGAACTGACCTGAACAGTTCGGACTCAGGCAAGAGGGATGGCAGCATGCGAGTTCTTGGTGTCGACCTGAGACTCGACGGCGGCTGGCTGGGTGACGGCTACCTCGGCTTCTCATCCATCAAAACGACCAACGTGGGTGTTCTGTCCGACACAGTTGAGGTCATGCACTCTCAAGGCGGTTGGCAGTACCAGGCCAACTACACGGGCGGCCCGTTCAGCCTTGGCGATAGCACAGTCAACAGCATCGGGTTCCAATACACGTTCAGTTTGGCCGCTTTCTTGCTGCGGCCGCAAGTCTGGTGGGGCCAAAGTGCGGACTTCACCGTCCAGGTCTTCGGAATGTACAACTCCATTAGCAGCGTCGCCGCAGAGGATGAGCAGGAAATGTCGCTTCTGGGGAAGCACAAGTTGAAGTTGGGCACACAGTTGCTCTACACGCCGCTGCCATTCATGTCAGCGGGGATTCGTTTCGACTCGGTTCAGCCGAATCTGGACGACAGCACGCACAACTTCTGGGTTCTGTCTCCCCGGTTGATCTTGCACACCGCGTTCGTCACGCGCGAGCAAGTCATGATCCAGTACCAGTACTACTCCTATGGCAGTTGGTACACCAACAGCCCAACCAACAGTCTTCCCTTTCCCTACGGCCAGACAGGGAATCTTTGGACGCCGCTACAGCCCGATAAGCACACCTTTACCGTCTCCGCCAGTATGTGGTGGTAGCGGGCATCGGCGCCCGCGGCCTGGCAAGGAAGAAACGTCTGGCTCCAGTCAGTTTCCCGGCAAGAAGGAAATCGCGTCAGCGTTGCAGGGGGAGGTAGCCGAGTCAGCACTGACGGCGAGGGAACGATTGAGGTTGTTGCTGCCGGTGCTGGCTTCCCAGGTGCCCTGGTTGGCCAGACGGATCGCGTATTCGGGGCGAGTGGCCAGCGCAGGCACCGGATCCGGCAAACTGAGCAAGAGTGCGTAGCTGCCGGGCGCAATAGTGGCGGGAAGGCAGAACCTGTGTGTGACAGTGGTGGTACTGCCCGGCGCAAAACGCCGAGGGTCGTCGGGAAGTTTGGCAACGTACGGGACAGCAGTGCCGCGCAGGATCAGGTTCAGTCCGCGTGGATTGAAGGGCGCTGCGTAGCCGTCGTTGCGAATCGAGAAGGTCGCCTCGAATTCACCGCCCGTCTTGGCGGACGTGGAGTAGCTCCCGGAAGTGAGACTCAGGCGATAGCCCAGCTTGCGCTTGGCGATGTCGATGTTGCTGCCCCAGCTCGCCAGCACGTCCGGGTGGTAGCCCTGATTGAGAAACGACCAGTGCAGATTGGCCATGTCCTGCGCGGCATTGGTCCAGACGGAATAGGTCGAGACTGCGCAGGTCTCGCCGCCCAGAGGCAGATACTGAGTCTCCGCAGCCAGGTAGGCCTTGTCGGCCGCGACGTTGGTATAGGTGCCCATGTCAGTCGCGTCGGCGAGGAAGCAGTCGTTGTGGTGGCCCACCCGCGCCTTGGCCACACCCGAGAAGGCCTCTGCCGAGGTCAGCGCGGCCGTGCCGTAGAAGTGCTGCTTGTACGCCGGGGTTCGCAATTGAATAGGACGCAGAAGATCGAGGGTATCGAGCAGCGCGGTGACCACGTCCTGCCGATCCGTCCATTGGGCCGCGCTGATGGTGCCATTGTCGCCGAAGTAGTCTGTGTAGTACCACTCGCCCCAGGCCCCGATGAAACCGGCCTGCAATACCGCGATCACGTCGCTGTTGGCGAACAGGATCGGCTTCAATTGCGCGATATGGCCCACCACGCGCGTCTTGCTCGCGTCGCCATAGGGCTTGGTCGAATTGGGAGTGTAGGCAAAGCGCACCACGGCTTTCACGCCCGCCTGTCGTATGACGCTGAAATCCGCCGCGACCTTGTCGAGGAATGCTTGCGTGAGATCCGCGTTCACAAAGGTGTCCAGGTACCATTCGCGCATCAGCAGGCTCACCCCCGATTGGGTGCGAAGGCTCTGCAGCGCGCTTTGCGACAGGCTTTCATAGGCGCTCGCGTAGGTTTCATACGGGGCATAGAAGCCACGCTCGGGATTGGCAAAGATGGTGTCCGGGTCGCTGGTGTAGGTCACTGCCACCAGGCCGGCCGCGGTGTCCTGATTCGCAATTAGGTCGGGCGCGCCCCCGCGATCCGCGCCGCCATCAAACGCATCGGCAAGCCCATCCACAGGGACATCCGCGGCTCGAAGATCGATGCGCACGGCTCCGTCGAGACTGTCGAGGCCGAGCTCGCGGGCCGCTGAATCGGGCGTCGCTTGCGCCACTTCGTCACCAGTGCGGTCTGCCACCGGCCGATCAGCCGGCGCCGCCTCGGGTCCGGCCGGGCTGCTGTCGCCTGCTGCGTCTGCTGGCCCCACCAGGTAGCCATCGCCGCCAGCGTCCGCAAGCGCTACCAGATCACTGCCAGCTTCAGCAACCGGGGTCTTCGAGCCAGTGGATGAGTTCCCGCATCCGGCCAGAGCAAAGGCAATCAGGCAGCCGACCGTACGGCGCATGGGATCAACTCCGGTCGTTCGCAAATTCATGCGTTCCTTCTTTCTACTGACCGAGACCCATGTCGGCGAAGGGTGGGGCCACGAAGCTGGGCAGCGCCAGGGCGGGCGAGTCGGCGCGAATCGCCAGGTTGCCATTCGCCTCGTCGACAAACAGGATGGACGCGTCGGCGAGGTTGTCCTTGATGGAGGCATA
>PMZX01000415.1:5426-8982 GCA_003170035.1 Myxococcales bacterium
CCAATCCACGCACCGGCTGTCGGCCGCGATGCCCTCGCCTGACCGGGCCACCACGTTGTTGACCATCAGATTGTCGCGGCCACCACCGTGCAAGATGCCGTGGCCCGTGATCTTGTAAAGCACATTGCCGCGCACCTCGATCCCGGAAAGGCAGTCGTCCAGATAAATGCCGTGTACCCCGTAGCCCTCGAACACCGACGAGATGTCGTGCAGGTAGTTGTACCGGATCTGGTTGCCACGCGCCCCCCAGTCGCGTCCGGCATAGATGGCGCCGGCGTCGCTGGTCTGCTGGCAGACGTGATGCAATTCGTTCAACTCGATGAGGTGCTCGTTGCCACCATAAAGGATTCCGGAATGGGGAGCCGAGTCGATCAGGTTGTGACTCGCCCGCTGCCCGGATCCGTCCAGGCTGACCGCCGGATTGTACATGTACTCGAAGTGAGCAAAATCGTGGATGTGGCAGTATTCGACGTAGTTTTGTCCGGGGGTGAGCGACTTGCGATCGCCGCCTGACAGAGCAACCCCACCCGCGCCCGGCCCCGCAATCTCGCAGCCCGAGATCCCGTTGTGCACGCCGGAGATCTGAACCGCGTCCGTGCCCGCGGCGAGCAGCCGGATGTGGGACAACACGACCTCCGACCCACCCTGCACGCTGACCAGGGCGCCGCGGCTCGACTCGACTGTAATCCCATCGAGAGTAAGGTGCTGGGCGCCGTTGATGGCCACCACCGGATTGGGCAGCATCGACACCACCAGCCGGTGTGAGGCAAGCGGAGTCGCAGGCGGAATGAAGTACAGAACGCCGGCACTGCGATCGATGTAGTACTCGCCCGGCACCGTCAGTTCCTCGAGCAGGTTCTCGGCGTACCACGGCTGCCCGTCGGCTATGCCGTAGCCAGGAACCGTCGCCATCGACAGATGCTTGGTCGCCACATCCAGCGTCGCAGCGGTGTGGCAGTCGGCCCAATCGTATTTGAAGAAGCCGTGCAGCCAGAGATCGGGCGCGCTGACCCAGCGGCCGGGGCGGTCCCCGTTGTAGGTGAAAAGCGTGTCGGAATCGGCCTTGGCTATGGTCGCGTACCCGTGATTGATCCACGCTGGGTTGCGTGCCAGCACGCTCCCGGTGGCGCCGGCCGATGGATCGAACGTGCCGAGATTCTGCGCGTAGAGGTACCACCAGGGATCGGTGTTGGTCGGGTATCCCGTGGTGCCGGTGGTGATGAACCAGGCCTGGTAGTGGCTGCCGTTGTAGTCCCATTGGTAGCGGTACAGGTGATACTGCTTGCCGCNNCCTGTCACGTCGGGCGTCACCGTGCCGAAGAGCTGGATCTGGGTGGCCGTCTCGAGCCCAGTGGGGACCTCGTTGTCAGTCGTGTCCGGCCAGCGCGCCAACTGCGTCGGAGCCCCGTCAAAGGACAGCTCCATGGCGGCATTGTTCCCCGAGGCACAGAATCCGCGCCGCTGCAGTGTGCCATAGTCAGTGACCCCGAGAGCCTTCAAATCGACTTGCAAGACCTGACTGCGCACAGTCGAATCCAGACGCGCGTAGGCCGCGGCAGTACTGGGCACTGGAACAAAGCTTGCCGGGTCGAGGCTGCGTCCGCCCAGGATGTGAACCGACGCGCCCGGAGCAGCCCGGTACACGATGGGCGCGGTTGCCGTCCCCGAGTCGGCCGCCGCAAGCGCAAAGCTGGAGGTGCGCGGATAGTCGCCTGTCTCGAACAGAACCGCAATCCCTCCCGCAGGAAGGCCGGCCTGGATTTGCGTGCGAACCACTTGCCGCGCGCCATCGAGGGAGAGCGGGCGCGCTGCCGAGCCGTCAGCCGTGGCCGATCCACTCGGAGAAACATACAGAACCGAGCCGTATGTCACGCACTGACAGGCGCCGAAACCGCTGCCAGAGGGGCGACAGTAGCTCGTGCCAATCGCGCTGCCGCTGCAGGTGCAGGCCTGGGTCTGCTCAGCGGTGCAAGAAGTTGACGAACCGCCCGTTCCGCCTGAGTTGCTCGTTCCTGCTTGGCCGCCTGCTCCTTGGCTGCTAGTTCCTGCTTGTCCACCTGCTCCTCCCAGGCTGCTCGTCCCTGCTTGGCCGCCTGCTCCTCCCAGGCTGCTGGTTCCTCCTTGGCCGCTCGCTCCTCCTGGGCTGCTCACCCCTCCGGTGCCGCTTGCACCGCCAGACCCAGTCGCACCGCCGAAAGCCGCGTCGACTCCAACCAGAGCCCCGCCTCCAGCGTCGACCCCACCGGCTCCACCGGTGCTCGCGGCCGAACCGCCCCCTGACGGGGCTGATCCATCCGTACCGGTGGGCCCAGGCTTCGATTGGGTCGAGTTGTTCCCACACCCAGCCAGTCCGCCTGTGCCGAGCCACCCCACCAGAATGGCAATACCGAATGCTTGCTGTCGCTGCATGGTCGCTCTCCTAGTCCGCGGCCGCGTGTCTTCTCAAACAAGCATACAGGAGATCCCGAAAGAATTGCGCCACAATGGAAACGACGCCGGAAGCCGAGATGTCAGCGGCGCAAGCTCAGCGTGTACTTCGCTTCCAGCCGGACCGGGTGGTACGAGAGCTTGGCCCGGCGCAACCCGGGGTCCCCGAGATCCTCTTCGCGGTTGATGAAGGTCAGCCCCTGGGCCGCGATGGCGCGGGCGGTTTCCTGGTTGATGACCTGATAGAGCCCTTTCTTCTCGCGGAGGGCGCGTTCGAACAGGACCAAGGCGGTGGTCGGGTTCAGGTGGTCGTAAATGGAGAAAGCGGCCGGCCGATCGTCAACGCGCAGGAGCAGTCCATGAAGCCCGAGTGCACCGAAGTCGCGAATCGCGGTTTCCAGCGCCTGGCTTTCCTGCTGTAGGGTAAGCGTCGTGCGTTTGGCCGCGATGTCGTCGCCGACTTCGAGACATTCCTTGCTGTGCTGCGGGCCGAGCGGTTCGATCCGCCAGGCGTAGAGCCGCGTGGCCTGCTGGACCAGGTTGCGCTTCTTGGCGTAGGGACTGCCGGCCAGCGCCGCCAGGTCTTCGGTGCGGTACACGTAGTTCGCGCTGTCGCGATTCGCGACCACGTGGAAATGGGCAGCAAAAGTCGGATGGCGCGCCAAGAACTCGGCGCTGACCGATTCGATGACCAGCGGTGCGGGCAATTTGAGGGCACGGGCGAGTAGGGTTTCCTGCAGGGACTCGGAAAACCGTCCCAACGGTTGCAACAGCCTCGGCTGCGGGTCGGGGGCGACCTGGGCGTGAAGTAGGAGCGTATCCGGTTCAGCGACGGCGTGGTGGTAGTGGAAAACCGGCGACCAGACGTACAGCGAAGCAAAGCCGTAGTCAGACAGGGGTTGCGGGTGGCGGGCCAGAAAGTCGGTCACGAGCGCGCGGTGCTCGATCTCGATGGGCGCGAATGCGAATTCCAGGAAAGTCGTCACGGTCAGGAACGCACCTGGTAGAGCATGGGTTGAAAGCCCGTGAGGGGCTGGTATCCCAGGGCCTGGTAGAACTTCTGCGTGCCCGGCTCGGCCACCAGGCCAATCCAGGTCAGGCCCGCGGCCACGCAGCGATCGGTCAGGCG
>PMZX01000415.1:9122-9244 GCA_003170035.1 Myxococcales bacterium
ATAGACGATGTCGAGCATCGAATACTGGTTCCTTCTTGATTGCCTTGTTTGTACCATTGACTGCAATCCCGACAAGCCGATGCCAAAAGATTTGCCAGTATGGCCGCAGGTGGACCGGTCGC
>PMZX01000149.1:0-3075 GCA_003170035.1 Myxococcales bacterium
TGGCGGCTTTTCCCGCCTGACCCGCGAGGGACTCTATGCGCGGGAAATGGAGTTTCAGCACGCCGTTACCGAGACGGCGCCCGGGCACGCCGCGCTCTTCACCGGCCGGGTGCCACGCGAAAGTGGGATCTACTCCAACGAGATTCTCCGGCCGGGCGAAAGCGAGACGGTGTCGATTCTTCGCGATCGGGCCACGCGCCTGGCCGCGGTCGACGGTGAGTTTGCGAAAGGCGAAGGCAGTTCACTGGCAGCCCTCCATGCCGACGTGGCAACAGTGGCTGACTTGTGGCGTGCGGCGCACCCGGAGGGATTGGTCTTCAGCTTTTCGCTCAAGGATCGCGGTGCCTTGTTTGGCGGCGGCCGGCATCCCGATCTGGTGCTGTGGCTCGACACCGAGTCAGGCCGCATGATCAGCTCAACCGCGTTTGCCCAGGCCGCACCTGCATGGGCGGCCCAGGCTGGCGGTGGTTTTGCTGTGGCGAAACTGCTGCAAACACCCTGGACTCTGGGGGGCGACGAGCGCGCCTGGGTCGCACGCCATGCCTACCCGGACGACGATCACGCGGGCGAATCGACGCACATTCTGGGGAATCACTTCCCGCATACGATCGCGTCGGCGGCGGCCCTGCGGGCCACGCCCTTTGGCGACGACCTCGTGTTCGATCTGGCGCGTGCGGCGGTGCAGGATGCGGCGAAGTCGTTGCGGCCGGTCTTCCTAACGCTCTCGCTCTCAGCCAACGACTACATTGGGCATCTTTTCGGGCCGCAGTCCTGGGAGGCATGGGACGAGCTTCTCCGGCTCGATCGAGCTCTGGCCAGGTTCTTCTCGTTTCTTGACGACACCGTGGGTGCGAACGCCTATGCAGTCATCCTGACGGGCGATCACGGCATCAACCCATTGCCCGAGGTGACGCTGCACGAGCGTGATTGGTGCGCGAGCCCTGACCCATGGCAACGACCCTGCTCGCCGACCCGGCGTGTGCGCGCGATTGCCAAGCAGGGCTCGGCAGGGGCCGGGCAGACTGTGCGCGAAATTCTGGACCGCGCCTTGACCGAGGAATTTGGACGTCCCGGGCCTTGGGTTGCTGGTGCGGCAGGCCCGTTTGTCTATCTGAACAGGGCGTCGGTTGCACCTACCGACTGGACGCGGATGGTTCGCGTCGCCGGGACTGTCCTGGGCAAGCAATTCCGCGCACGCAGCGTTCTCGACCTGCGTCAGTTTGCGCGTAGCTGTTCCCCGGATGGCGCGGATGCTCTTCTGTGTCGGTCAATTCCAGTCGACATCGCGGCTGACCTCTTCGTGGAGTTGGACCAGAACGATTTCTTCGATGCCGAGCTGGATCCGGGCCTGGGCACGAACCACGGCTCGCCCCGCCGTTTCGACCGCAGCGTGCCGCTCTACCTGCGGGCGCCAGGCTGCGTGTCCGCGGGCACCGTGGTTGCAGAGCCCCTGCGCTTCGATGCCTTCACCCACACCCTGGCTTCGCTGCTGGGTCTGTCGCGCGATTCCATCGCCTCGGCCGGCCGTGATCTTTGTCGGCCCTAGTGCCTCCGGTCAGAATTTCGGCCACGTTTGGGCGGCCGATCCATCCNNATTTCAATCAGTAGTGCTAGTCGTGGGGGGCGGCAGCCTGCGCGACGATGCGATAGCCCACCCCACGAACCGTATGGATATGGGCGCCGGCGTCAGCCAGTTTCTGGCGCAGTCGCTTCACATGGGTGTCCAGGGTTCGGCTGGAGACCTCCGGGTGGTAGCCCCATACTTCGGTGAGCAATTCCCGGCGGTAGCGAACCTTTCCAGGCTGGGCCAGGAGATGCAGCAGAAGGCGCATCTCAAGTGCGCTCACGTGAATCTCGTCGCCATTGATGAAGACCTGGTGAGAGTCGGGGTCAACCTCGAGATTGCCGACGGTGATGCGGCCCTTGCCCGGCGCAGAGCCGGTCGCGGGTGTGGCGTCGTGCTCGTCCGGCACGGGTTGGGCGCGCTGCCTCGCCACCATGCGGAGAAGCAACTCGCGCACGCTGAATGGCTTGACCAGGTAGTCGTCGGCGCCCACTTCGAACCCCACCACGCGGTCGACTTCCTCGCCACGGGCGGTAACCATGATGACGATCGGTTGAGTCGTCTGCCCGCCAGCGCGAATCCGTCGGCACACCTCCAGCCCCGAGATATCGGGGAGCATCAGGTCGAGCAGGACGATGTCCGGCGGCTGGGCAGCAGCCAGTTGGAGCGCGGTTGTGCCGTCGAGCGCGCTGCACACCTGGTAGCCGGCCGCTTCCAGACTGTAGGAGAGGCTCTTGACCAGATCCTCCTCGTCCTCCACCAGCAAGACCCGGCCCTTGCGCCGAGGCGCGGTCTCTGCGCCAGTCGCGCGTGGACTGCCAGCGGTCTCTGCTCCACGGCCCGTCGAGGTCTTGGCCGTCAGACTGCCTGACGTTTCAGTTTTTTTCGTGGTTTGGGACAACACGCATGAAACCTCCAAGCTTGGCACAGTGACGAACATCCTCGCCGCGAACCATCAGCACGACCGTCTCACCCAGGTAGGTGACATGGTCGCCGATACGTTCGATGTGCTTGGCAAGCGACTGCATCCACAAGACCTGCGCGATACATCGAGCGTTCCCCACGACATGGGTGAAGAGTTCGCAGAAGATCTGGGCGGAGATGTCATCAACCACGTGGTCACGAGCGATGACCGCTGCGGCCTTGCTGGCATCGTCGGCGACGAACGCATCGAGAGCCTCGTGCAACATGGACTCGACCTCGACGGCCATGCGCGGAAGGCTCACCTCGGGTATGAGCGGCTTCTCGGTGCACAGGGAGATCACGCTCCGGCTCATCCTGACGCCCAGGTCGGCAATCCGTTCAAGGTCGGTCGCCAGTCTGAGGGAGCCGGTGACGATGCGCAGATCGGAGGCCGCCGGTTGGCGATGCTGGATGATCTCGCGGCCCAGGCCATCGATTGCGCTCTCGTGCTGATCGATCGCAGAGTCGGATTCGATGGTTCGGCGGGCCAGCTCGGCGTTGCACTCGGTCAGTGCCCTCACGCTGGCGTTCACGAGTGTTTCTACCCG
>PMZX01000149.1:3109-4766 GCA_003170035.1 Myxococcales bacterium
GGCCAGGCCGCGTTCCGATCTCATGGTCTTCAGTCTGACGAGCCCTGGTAACGAACAGGTGACGTAACGGCAAACTCTCGTGCGCGGGGTGGATTGAGATCAATGCAGCGCACTGTCCGCGATTGACCACTCCCAGCCGGTGTTACAGACGCGCCACGTGAATGTTGCCAAGATGGCGCCGACGACTTTTTGCAATTGGAGTACGGATCAGGCATGAGAATCCTAGATGAAACCTGTGTGATCGTGTCTCTCGACGGAGACGATCCGTGGACGGAGCGCCGGAGCAGTGATTGGAACATAGGTGACGCTCCCCCAGACGAGACGGACTCCACGCAGCTTGCGCTGGCTCCTGTCGAAAGCATCGAGGCGACTTCTGGAAGACCAGATCCTATAGTGGCCAGCCTGTTCGCGCACCCACCGATTGCCAGCCTTCCCTGGCGTCGGACAACGATTCGCAGCGCGTGAACAGCGCTGGGGCACGGGACCTGGATCGTCTGTCCTTCGCCAGGAGTCTTCCGCTCCATCTGTTCACAGTCCACGGACTGCGCCGCACCTTCATCGATCTGACTCGCCGGGCGGGGGCAGACGGGATGGTGACTCGGGCGTTGACCGGCCAAGTGACCGAGGCGATGACAGCCCACTACTCCACGGTGGGACTGGACGAGAAAAGGGAGGCGGTTGCGGGGGTGGTTCGCCTGGTTCCGCTCACCAAAACNNTGACATCGCCCACGTGATTTCAATGAGTTAGCAAACTTAGACAGGCCCCAAACGGCGTGAAACGGCTTGAAAAGCACTGAAACGACCTGAAAACAACTGCCAGATTACCTCATTCCTACCTCATGCTGGAGGCGACTACCTCATGCTGGCGTTCGACCGGCCGGGTCAACTGCCTGGCGAATGCCCCAGAGGCCATGCGACCATCCTGGCCAACGTGATACGCTTCGGATCAGAGGACCTTGCGATGCCCCGTAGCAGCGCCGTCAAAATCGATGAACTCCTTGAGCGGGTCGAAGCCCTCGAAGGAGAGGTGCGTGACATCCGGGAAAACATAGCTCCGCGCGAGCGGTTGCGTCGCGTGGTCGAACGGATGCGACAGAGGACAAAGCACATCCCGCCGCGCGAGTTGGACCGCGCCATCACCAACGCGCTACGCGAGGCCCGGAGTGGGCAAGGCAGCCACTAGGCTTCCGAAGGCCGTATTGGATACGAGCGTCCTGGTCAGGGGCATCCTGAGCAGTCGCGGTCCGAGCGGTCAAATCCTGGACTGCTTCTTCGATGGGGCGTTCGATCTTGTCCTGTCGCTCTCGATTCTGACCGAAGTAGAGAGCGTCTTTCGGCGCCGCCACATTCGGGCGCGGCCATCTTTCAACTGGGAAGACACACGCGAACTCCTGGTGGTGTTGCTCGAAGCCGCAGAAGTCTCGAGTGGAAGATATCAGGTCGACATGGTGCCCACCGACGCAAGGGACAACCATATAGTGTCTACCGCACTCGAGGGCGGCGCCGACCACATTGTCACAGAGGATGCCCGAGACCTTCTGTCGTTGAAGGTCATCAAGATCCGTGGCTTTCCCCCAATCCAGGTGGTCGACGCCAGTTCCTTCGTCAGACAACTGTTGAGGCGATGATTCATGGTGGGGAACCGTTGGTCATCAGT
>PMZX01000537.1:0-850 GCA_003170035.1 Myxococcales bacterium
CGGCTCAATTAGGTGGCTGCTGGGGTCGTTCCGGAGAAGTCGGCTTTCGACCGGGCGAATCGTATAAAGGCGAGGGATGCGGGGTGGTCGGCGTGGCAGGCTGGATTCGTGCGGGTGGCGCCGACTGCGTTGACTCGCGATCTTTATTCAGCGGTTGCCGGATGCGCTCGCGCCATGACGACTTGAAAGCAAGCCGAACGGACCCGGGCGGCTCGTCACCGCCTCTTCCTCGATGCGGGCTGCGCATACGTATGGTGTTCGAGTCAGGCTGCGCGGCTTTCGCCTCGGCGCTGAGGATCATCGCCTTGGCAAAATCCGCCGCCATAAACTCCTTGTGGCTGCGCACGTCATGCGACGAGGTATCGGGGTTGGGCGCGTGCAGGATTGGCCCCGAATCACTCAGTTCATATCGAGCTATGTCGACACTCCCACCCGGGGCCGAATGCACAGTGGTGATGACATTCCCCGAGCGCGTGGTGGTCGAATCGTGCGCGGCGTGCTGTGTGGTCTTGCCATTGCCGGCAACGGCGGAACTGGCGCTGTGGTCCCAAGCATGATTATCGTCAATGCGGCCCCCGGTCCTTACTGTTCCAGGAGGTGGAGGGCTATCGGCGATGGTTTTCTCCGATGGCGTCGGCAGCGGTCGCGGACTGAAATAGTCGGCCAGAGAATGACCGCCCGCGATGGTCCACCGACGAAAGGGGTCTTCCTTGGCCGAGGCCAGTTGGTCCATGCATTCCCAGTCGGGATCGCGGGCGACCCAGCGGGCCCTAGGCAACAGGCGCACGCCAACGGGGACACGCACGCCCGGCTCGGAACTCGACCAGCGATCGAATAGCAGACCGTGCCC
>PMZX01000537.1:934-2358 GCA_003170035.1 Myxococcales bacterium
GACGCGCTGAAGATGCGCGTGGTGATGGGCGCGAAGTACATCTCGGACAGGTCGGGCAGCCGTGCCATCCGGTCGGAGCGCGGGCCGAACCAGAGCCTGGTCGAATGTTCGCCGGCCCCTTCCGCGGACCAAAGGGTCACCATGCTCGGGAGCGCCTGGGCGGGCGCCGAGCCCTGGTAGTCGAGCCCGGCCCACAGCTTGGCCGAAAGGTCGGTGTAGAAAAGCCCCATACCCACGCGCGTCCCGGCCAACGCCCCGTCATAACGGGCGCACTGAATGCGATCACGGGCCTCGACGTAGCGAAGCAACGCTACCAGGACCTGCGCCTCTCGTTCCTTCGTCGCTGACAGGCCCGCCACCAGGCGCTCGAAACTCACGAGATGCTCGACCGTCGCGCCCTTCTGCGCCCGCGCCTCGGCCATGATCTGATCGAACGCCGACGCCACGGATCCGGTCAGTGGCGAAACTCCAGTGAAGCCGGCTCGACGAAGCGAGTCCACCAGAAAAATCGCCGTCTGCATCGGGTAGTCGGCCCCGCGCCCTGTCTTCGCGTTCGCCTTGGCCGCAAGCGCCCGCGCCTGATCAAGGATAGGTTGCGGGTCCTTCTTCAACTGATCAAGGTCGCGCCCGAGCGCTTTGACTTCCCACTGCGGATCCAGTGAAAATCCCAGGGCATGCGTGGGCGGCGCCGACTCCGCCACCCGCTTGAATTCGACCGCGTGGGCTTCCAGCACCTGCTTGGTCCACGGCGACAAGCGATCGACCAAAGCGATTTCGGCCTTGATGATCTCGAGCGGCGAGGCGTGGCAAGGTATTGGCCCCGGCGCCTCTGGATCGCCAAAGAGGCGCCCCAGCACACGTAGCGCCCGGTCGAACTCCTCGCAGTCGGGCGTGCCACGCTGATTGTATCGATCGACGTTGCTCTTCACCGTGGCTGCGAGACGATTGAACGCCTCGACGATCATCTTCTGGTCGCGATCGAGTCTCTGCAACACGCGAATGTGCGACTGCTCGGCCAGGTGCGCCTGGTAGAGCGCTGCCACGTCCTCGACTTGCAGCCGCGAAGTCGCGGTCGCGCCAGCGGCCCGGCCTCCCAGAACAATGCCGTCGTCCTTGCCCGCGAAGTGCGACAGCGTTTCAGTATCCTTGAGCCAGCGCGAGAGCTCGGCCTCATTGCGAATCGCGGTCTCGACATAGCCGAAGGCGGGCGAAAATAGCGTCTCGCCAGTGAGCGTCCGGTCCACCTTGACACGCAGCCGGCCCGAGGCGGGATCGTAGCTGTACAGATAGACCGCGAAATTGGTGGCGATGTGCCCAAGATCTGCGCGCGCTTGGTCCGCGAGGCGGCCCAGAACGCCTTCCCGACGGGGCTCGTCGGCGGGCAGAACCAGCAAGACGTGGTTGGCGTCCACGATCACCCGGCG
>PMZX01000537.1:2388-2672 GCA_003170035.1 Myxococcales bacterium
GCCGCGCGCGTGACAGGCGCGCTCGCGGCCACGCCCGCGCTCGCCGGCGGAAGTTGCGCGTTGCCGCCACCGCAACCCACAGTGAGCAGCGAAAGTAGAAGTATCCCGGTACTGAGAATGGCCGCCTTGGCTGGTTTGGTTGGGGACATGTGGTCTTCTCCTTACAGCGGAAGCGCGAGGAAAGTCAGAAGGTTGATGGCGAGGCGACAGCCGGTGACCCCGCGGCCCGGTCAGGCCGCCCCACCCACCAGCAAGTGATACACCTTGCTTTCTAGAACGATCGC
>PMZX01000182.1 GCA_003170035.1 Myxococcales bacterium
CAAGAAGATCTGCCACGAGGTCGGCATCCCCACCGAACACGTGCTGCTGGGCTCGCAGATCGAGGCCATGACCGACGCGGAGCTGGCTGGCGTGGTGGAACGGACCACCCTGTTCGCGCGGCTGGCCCCCAACCACAAGCAACGCATCATCGCGGCCCTGCAAAGTAGGAAGCACGTGGTGGGCTTCTTGGGCGACGGCATCAACGACGCCCCGGCGCTGCGCACCGCCGATGTCGGGATCTCGGTGGATTCCGCGGTCGACATTGCCAAGGAATCGGCCGACCTGGTGCTGTTGGAGAAGAGCCTGCTGGTGCTGGAGGACGGCCTGCTGGAAGGCCGCAAGGTCTTCGCCAACATCCTCAAGTACATCCGGATGGGCGCCAGTTCCAGCTTCGGCAACATGTTCTCCGTGGTGGGGGCCAGCGCCTTTCTGCCCTATGTACCCATGGCACCCATCCAGATCCTCACCAACAACCTGCTCTACGATTTTTCACAGGTGGCCATCCCCACCGATGACGTCGACCCGGAGCAGATCGTGCGGCCGCGTCCCTGGTCGATGAACGAGATCACGCGTTTCATCCTTTTCATCGGGCCGTGCAGCTCGCTCTTCGACTACACCACGTACCTCATCATGCTCTACGTCTTCAAGGCGTGGGACCCGAGCCAGGCCCACCTGTTCCAGACCGGGTGGTTCGTCGAGTCGCTTCTCACCCAGACCCTCATCATCCACGTCATTCGCACCAACAAGATCCCGTTCTTGCAAAGCCGGGCGAGTTGGCCGCTCACGGTCAGCACGGCGTTGGTCATGGCCGTCGGCCTCTACCTTCCCTTCTCACCCATTGCCGGCGCGCTGGGATTCGTTGCTCTGCCTCACCTGTATTGGGCCTTTCTCTTCATGACGCTCACGTGCTACATGGCGGTCACACAGGTGGTTAAGGGCTGGCTGCTGAAGAAGGCCTGGGCATGAATAGATTCCGGCTAGGCATAAGATTCTGATGGTGTCAGCGATTCCCGCGCTCTTTGGACCCTACCGGCTGATGCAGGCCCTTGGGCCGGGGCACTGCGTTTTTCTGGCGGTTGGGCCTGGCCCGGGCGGCGAGTGCGTGGTTAGGCGGCCACCCTCCGATCTGCGCAGCGACTCCGACTTCTTGAACCGTTTCCGTCGGGCCGCCCATCTGTCGCGGCGTCTGGCCCATGACGGATTGGTGACGGTCCATGACGTCGGTGAGGCGGACGGCGAACCCTATCTGGCGGAGGAATTCGTCGAGGGCCACGATCTGGCCGAGGTGTTGCAACGTTGCGCGGCCGAGACGCGACGAGTTCCGGTCGTGGCTGCGCTGCACATCGGCTGCGCGATCGGCCGCGCGCTGGCCTTTCTGCATGAGTTCGACGGACTGGGGCTGGTGCACCGCAAGCTGCAGCCATCCAAGGTGCGGCTCGACTACCAGGGCGAGGTGAAGTTGCTCGATCTTGCCTCTGGCCGCGCGGCACGTGCCGATGGCGCGTTTCGGCCGGCATTCTTTGCAGAGGAATTGCCCTATCTGGCGCCCGAGCAGTTGGTGGATGGCCCGGTCGATCGGCGAGCCGACATCTACGCCCTCGGGGTGGTTCTCTGGGAGACCCTGGCCGGATCTCCTTTCCTGTCGACCATCGAAGGAGGCCCGGCCGGATTGGTGAGTGCCACCCGGGAGCAAGTGGTCGAACAGATTCGCAGGCACCGGCCGCCGCCGCCCTCGCTCTTCAATCCCGAAGTACAGCCCGCTGTGGACGCCGTGGTGATGCGAGCCCTGGCCAAGACGCCCGAGGAGCGCTTCCCTATTGCCGGCGAGATCGAGCGCAGCCTTCCGCCTATGACGGGCCAGATCGGTCGAGACGCCGCTGCTCGCCTGCTCAATCGCCTGTTCGACGCCAGCCGGGAGCGCGACCAGCGGGCTGCATTGCTGGCCACGGCTGCCGGGCACGCATCCCCGGTGGCCCGCACGGAGACGCCCGCGGGGCTTGGTTTGACCGGTTCTTCCGTGGCGGGCGACGTCAGGGCGTCGGGGCTGAGCCTGGCCTCGGCACCCGTCATGGCAAGCCTACCTGCGCAGGGAACGTCGGCCACCCCGTCTCGGTCGCGGACGACCGTGGTGTCGCGCAATGCCCAGTGGCTGCGCCGCTTCTTCCTGATTTTCGGCGGAGCCCTGGTCCTGGCCATCGCCTTCAACATCTACATGACCCTGCGTCTGGATTCAGCGGCCATGGCAGGCAAGGCACCGGAGCAATTGGCGAGCGGGTCGGCCTTGGCGCCGGCCGGTCAGGCGCGGTTGCCTCAGGCCTCGGCGATCGTCTCTGCCGGCTCGGCGCCCGCCGTGACCGCGACGACAGGAATGCCGACAGGCGAATTGCCTGTCGCACGGCCATCTCAGAGCGCTGAGCCCGCTGGCCTGACGCCACCGCCCGCCCGGCCCAACCGTCCGTCAGCAGCGCCCGCAACTCCGGTCGTCGCGGCACCAGGCTCTGGGACCGGTCCCGACACCGAGCGACCGGTCGACCGGACGCGACCGCGCGCCAGCAGCGAGGGAAAGAAGGCGCTGTACGAGGCCCGCGCGGCATTTGAACGCGACGACTTTTCGCGAGCCATCCTGCAGGGGCGGGCGGCGCTGGCAGCAGGCGAAGGGGGAGCTCACGCCATCCTGGGCGCCGCCTACTTCAAGATTGGTCGTTTCGACGAGGCGGTCCGGGAGTATGGCGAAGCCCTGCGCCTGGAGCCGGGCAACCCCGCCCTGGCCAAGCGCGTGGAGATAGCCCGCCGGGCAGCCAGCCGCCGTGCCGAGGGTGTGTCGCCGTAGTATGGTTTGGCCGCATGGCCCTCGTGACTTCGTCCGTCGTGGTTGTGTCAGGTCCTCATCCCGACGCGCAGGTGCTTGACCGGCGGGTGGAGGAGATGCGGCTGCGATTCCCGCGCGCCATCATCGATCGCTACCTCGACCGGGTGCCATCGGCCGGGGAAGGCGCCTTCATCGCGCCCGGCGCCTCGGTGGTGGCCGACGTCCGCTTGGGCGTGGGCGTGTCGGTCTGGTACGGCGCAGTCCTGCGCGGCGATATCGCCCCTGTCGTCATCGGCGATCGCAGCAACATCCAGGACGGAACCGTCATCCATGTGGCGGACGATGGCCCCTGCCTGGTGGGGGCCGACGTGGTGGTGGGTCATCGCGCTATGCTGCACGCCTGCCGGGTGGAAGACGCCTGTCTCATCGGCATGCAAGCCACGGTTCTCGACGACGCGGTCATCGGGTTCGGTTCTGTCGTCGGCGCCGGCGCAGTCGTCACCCCGCGCACCATCATTCCACCGCACAGCCTGGTGCTCGGGATGCCGGCCAAGGTCGTGCGCACGCTCGATGAAAAGGCTGCCGACGAGCATCGCGCGCTGGCCGGCAAATACACCCGCATCGCCGAGAACTACTTGCGCGACAGTTTGCGACGTGGCTAGCTAGCCCACCATGGAAATCGGCCCTCTCCGCGATCGCATCGAGAAGTTGGCACGCCGTCTGGAGATCCTCCGGGGGCATCTTTGACATCGACGGCAAACGTTCCCGCATAGCCGAGCTTGATGGCGAGGCGTCGCACCCCAACTTCTGGGACGCCAACGAGCAGGCCCAGACGCTGCTGCGTGAACAGGCGCGTCTCAAGGAAGCCGTGGACGGATTCGACGTGCAGGTGCGCGCCCTCGAGGACGCGCGGGTTCTGGTGGAACTGGCCGACGAAGCCAAGGACGAGCCCACGGCTGCCGAGGCGGCAGGTGTGTTGGCGCGTATCGAGGACGCTGTGGGCAAGATGGAGTTCGCCCGCATGCTCTCCGGCCCCTACGACCGGCAGGGCGCCATCGTGAGCATCAATCCCGGCGCCGGCGGCACCGAATCGCAGGACTGGGCCGAGATGCTGCAGCGGATGTACATGCGCTGGGCGGCCCGCCGTGGCTACAAGGCTGAGATTCTGGATCTGCAGCCGGGCGACGAGGCGGGCATCAAGAGCGTCACCCTGGGCGTAACGGGCGAGTGGGCCTACGGTTATCTGCGCGCCGAATCGGGCGTGCATCGCCTGGTGCGCATCTCGCCCTTCGACGCACAGGCGCGCCGGCACACGTCGTTTGCCAGTGTGTTCGTGTACCCCGACATAGACGAGACGGTGAAGGTCGACATTGACGAGAAAGACCTGCGCGTGGAAACCATGCGCTCGGGCGGGGCAGGGGGCCAGCACGTCAACAAGACCGAGTCCGCCATTCGCATCACGCACATTCCGACCGGCATCGCGGTGCACTGCCAGCAGGAGCGATCCCAGCACAAGAACCGTTCCACCGCCATGCGCATCCTCCGCTCCAAGCTCATCGAGGTCGAGCAGAAGAAGCAGGAGGAGAAGATGGGCGGCATCCATGCACAGAAGAAGGCGATCGAGTGGGGCAGCCAGATTCGCTCGTATGTTCTGGCGCCCTATCGGCTGGCTTCCGACCACCGGACCGGCCTGAAGGTGGGCAACGTGGACGCGGTCCTGGATGGCGATCTCGACCAGTTCATGGTCGCGTTGTTGCTTCAGATGGCCGGGGATCCATCAGCGAGACCTGTGCCCAGGCCGGACGAAGAGGACATCGAGGCCTAGCTGGGGAAATTTTCGGATGTTCTGCGACACACTGTGGATAGATCATGGAATGCGCAACCAATTCCAATGGTTCCATCATGGCCCGCTGTGGGTAGACGGTGGAAAAGGCGTGATCAATGGCTGACGAACGTGAGCTGATTGCCGAACGAGAGCGCAAGGTCAGCGAGATCCGCGCTGCCGGGCTCAACCCCTATGCCAACGGCTTCTGCCCCACGTCGACGGCGCGCTCGATCCACGACTGGTTCGAGAAAGGAGCGGATCGCGAACGACCTCCTGAGGGCACGGGCGATGATGGCCGCGTGTCGGTCGCCGGTCGCATCGTCGCGCTCCGCAGTTTCGGCAAGGCGGCGTTCGCCAAGATCCGCGACCGCACCGGGGAGATCCAGGTCTGGGTCAAGCTGGATGTGGTGGGCGAGCAGACCTTCGACCTGTGGAAGCTGGCCGAGCGCGGCGACTTTGTCGGGGTCGAAGGACCGGCGAGCCTGCTGACCAAGACCAAGGCAGGCGAGGACAGTGTGATCGCGGACCGCGTGCACATCCTCACCAAGGCGACGCGCCCCTTGCCCGAGAAGTGGCACGGCCTGCAGGACATGGAGATCCGCTACCGCCAGCGCTACCTGGACCTGGTGACCAACCCCGAGGTGTTCGAGGTGTTCCGCAAACGCACCCAGATCGTGCGCCATCTGCGCCGCTTTCTCGACCAGCGTGACTTCGTCGAGGTGGAGACGCCGATGATGCACACCGTGCTCGGTGGCGCGGCGGCGCGGCCCTTTCGCACCCACCACAACGCGCTCGCGCTNNCGCAACGAGGGGCTGTCGCGCCAGCACAACCCCGAATTCACCATGCTGGAATTCTATCAGGCCTACGCGACCTACGAGGATCTGATGGTCTTGACCCAGCAGCTTCTCACCGAGCTGGCGCGTGAGATCTGTGGCGGCACGCAAATCACGTATCAGGGCCAGACAGTCGATCTGGGCCGGTGGGAACGCATTCCCATGAAGGACGCCATTGTTGCGGCGGCGGTCGCCGGCAAGCTGCCGGCGGGACTGGAACGTCCCATGCTCGACGACGACGCTGCCTTGCTGCGCTGGCTGGCCGGCTCCGGGGTGCTCGATCGCAAGGATGAACTTTCGGCGGTGCTGCCCAAGTGCGAGACACACGGCCACCGGGTGGGCGCGCTCTTTGACTACGCCGGCGAGCAGGCGCTGCCGCAGGATCGCCCGGTGTTCGTGGTCGACTATCCCGCGGAAACCTCGCCGCTCTCGCGACGCAACGACGCGGAGCCAGGCAAGGTGGACCGGTTCGAGCTGTTCATCGTGGGACGCGAGCATGCCAACGCCTTCTCCGAGTTGAACGACCCGGCGGACCAGCGGGCGCGCTTCCAGCGGCAGGTCGAGGCCAAGGCGCGCGGTGCGGAAGAAACCATGGAATACGATGAAGACTATTGCCGCGCTCTGGAGTACGGGCTGCCACCGACAGCGGGCGAGGGCATCGGCGTGGATCGCCTGGTCATGCTGCTTACCGACCAGCCCTCTATCCGCGACGTCATCCTGTTCCCGTTGATGAGGCCAGAGTGAGCGACACGATCCGCACCGGGTTCGAGTGGTTCGTGGCCTGGCGCCACCTGCGCGATCCCGAGCGCCGCTCGCGCCGTGCCCTGTATTTCGGCCTCGCTGTCCTTGTGCTCGCCGCTGCCGACCTAGCCGCGCTCAAGCTGTTCGGCCAGCCCGCGCGCTCTCCCTCGGGCCTGCTGACGCTGCAGCCCTCGGTGATTTTCGAACGCCTGTGGACGGCGGGCGCAGTCGGCGTGATTGCGGGCGCGGTGATCACCTTTCTGGGTGTGCTGTTTGCTTCCTTCACCGTGTTCACCGCCATCTCGATTTTTGGCGTTTTTCTGGGCACGGCCGCGCCCATCCTGGCGCTTTCCGTGATGTCTGGCTTCGAGGTGGATCTCAAGAACAAGATCCGCGGAGCCAAGGCCGACGTGGTGATCACCACGACCGACGATCGGCCCTTTCTCGACTGGCGCCAGGTGCGTGAGGCGGTCTTGCGTCAGCCCGGGGTGATGGGTGCCACTCCCTATCTGGAGGCGGAGGTCATGATCCGAGCCGGATCCGCGCCCGCGGGAATCATGCTGCGTGGGATCGATCCCGGCACGGCACGGTCCGTGCTTGACCTCGGCCGCACCCTGCGCGAGGGCAGCGTGGACGATCTGGAACACCCCGACAAGGTGGCCGACGATCCGTTTGCCCGTGAGGCCGGGGAGCGCGAGGTCGACGACGATGAGCCAGGCCCCCACAGGGGCAAACCAGCACCGGCTGACGCGGGGACCGCCGACGGGGTTCTGCCGTCGATCCTGTTGGGCGAAGAGCTATTCGCGCGCACCCTGCGCGTCTTTCGCGGCAGCCACGTCGANNTCCAAGCTGGCCTACGTGGCGCTGGACGAGGCGCAGAGATTTCTGGGCGCGCCGGGCGAGGTGACCGGCATCGATCTGCGTACCCGCAGTCCCGACGCGGCCCCTGCCGTGGCCTCGGCCGTCCAGGCCACCCTGGGCGATTCCTACGAGGTCCGCTCCTGGGAGGATCTCAACAAAGGGCTGTTCATGGCCCTGCGCCTGGAGAAGATCGCCATGTTCGTGGTGATGACTTTCATCGCGCTCGTGGCATCCTTCTCCATCATTTCGACCCTCATCATGATGGCCACACAGAAAGCGCGCGAGGTCGCCATTCTCAAGGCCATGGGCGCCGGCGACGGTGCCATCCGGCGCGTGTTTGTCGCCGAGGGCGTCTACATCGGCTTGCTTGGCCTGGCGGTCGGTGTGCCCACTGGCGTTCTCGGCTGCAAGTTGATCGAGAAGTACGGTCTGCCCCTGCCCACCGATGTCTACTACATCAGCAAGCTCCCAGTAGTGATGCGGCCGAGCGAGATCATCGTTCTGGCGGCCTCGGCCATGGCGCTTTGTTGCCTGGCCACCGTGTATCCGGCGCTGCTTGCGTCACGTATGCGTCCCGTCGATGGGCTGAGGTACGAGTGAGCGCATTGACACCGTCCAAACCGGTCGCTACGGTGCCAGTCCCCATGGCAAGAATCGGCGCCGCCCCAACTGAGCCAGGCGCAGCCCCTGGCGGCGCGCGCGTGCTGGTGCGCGACCTGTGGAAGGTGTTCGAGCATGGGGGGCGCTCGATCGAGGTCCTGCGCGGAATCGACCTCGACCTGGCGCCCGGCGCGCTGGTTTCGGTGGTCGGGGCGTCCGGGGTGGGAAAGTCGACCCTGTTGCACCTGCTCGGCACGCTGGATGTTCCCACCAAGGGCAAGATCGTGTTTGACGGCGCGAACGTCACTGACATGTCCGCGGCCAAGCTGGCCTCCTTCCGCAACCGCGAGATCGGTTTCNNGAGGCCATCTTGGCGCGCGTGGGCCTGCAGGATCGGCTGCGCCACCGCCCCGGGGAGCTGTCGGGTGGCGAGCAGCAGCGGGTGGCCCTGGCGCGTGCTCTCTTTCTCTCGCCGCGCCTGCTGCTCGGGGACGAGCCCACCGGCAACCTCGACACCAAGACCGGGCGCGCTATCCACGATCTGTTCTTCGAGCTGAACCGCGAGCTGGGGATGACCCTGCTTCTCGTAACCCACAACGACGAACTTGCCGGTCGGGCCTTCCGCAAGCTGCGCATGGTCGACGGTCGCATCCAGGAGCAGGGGTGAGCCCGTCGCGAGTGACCTTCTTTTGCGCCCTCATGGCGCTCTCTTCCGGTCTTGCGCACGCCCAGGATGACGACGAAGCGGATCCATTTGCGCCGCAGGCGCAGCGCTTGCGAGCACCCTCGTTGTTGGCCGAGCGCGAGGCGAAGCCAGAGGCGCCCATCAAGGTCCCCAGCTTGAAAGTGGTACGCGTCCAGTTCCGCGGCAATCGCAAGGTCGAGGACGACGCCATCCGGGTCACCCTGCACACTTTGCCCGGCTCGTCGCTCAACAAGGAGATTCTCCAGGAGGACGTGCGCGCCATCTGGAGGATGGGCTACTTCGAGGACGTGCAGGTCGAGACCACCGATACCCCGGGCGGTGTGCTTCTGACCTACGTGATCAAGGAGAAGCCCGCCCTTCGCAAGATCTACGTGTCGGGCCACGAAGAGGTCGGGCTTTCCAAGATCAACGAGGTGCTCGACATCAAAAAGGAGCAGATCCTCGACCTGGCCAAGATCAAGAAGAACGTGGAGAAGATCCGCGAGCTGTACCTGCAGCGCGGCTTCTACATGGCGGATGTCGACTACGAGCTACGCCGCGATAGCCCTGGTGAGGTGGACGTGCATTTCCACGTGCACGAGAACAGCAAGGTGGAGGTGCGCCGGGTTAACTTCACCGGCAACAAGCACGCAACCGACCAGGAACTGCGCGATGTCATGCTCACCCAGGCCGGCGATATGTTCTCGGCGGTGACCTCATCGGGCACCTACCGCGAGGACGTCTTCCAGCGCGACCTGACGCTGATCCAGGGCTATTACTTCGATCGTGGCTACATAAACGTCAAGGTCGCGGAGCCCCGCCTGGAGCTGTCGGCCGACAAGCGTTCGCTCTACATCAGCATTGCCATCGACGAGGGCGACCAATACCGGATAGGCGGTCTCGACATGAAGGGCGAGCTTTTGGAGAAGCCCGAGGTGCTTCTCGGCCGCCTGCAGGTCAAGCCGGGTGAGATCTTCAACAAATCGAGGGTGATGCAGGATGTTCAGTCCATTGCCGAATACTACAAAGACAAGGGCTATGCCTATGTGAACTCCATCCCCGAGACCACGGTGAACGAGAAGCAGCTGACGGTGAACTTGTTCTTCGACATCCAGAAGGGCTCCGAGGTCACCTTCGAGCGCATCAACATCCATGGCAACTCGAAGACGCGCGACAAGGTCATCCGACGCGAGTTGCGCATCTACGAGGGTGAGCGCTACAGCCAGTCAGCCCTGGACCTGTCCAAGCGTCGGGTCAATGCCTTGGGCTTCTTCGAGAAGGTGGAAACCAACACCAAGCGTGGCTCCGGCGACGACGCCATGGAGGTCAACGTGGAGGTGGCCGAGCGGCAGACCGGTGCCTTCCAGATCGGCGCCGGTTTCTCCTCGGTCGAGTCCTTCATCGCGCAGGCGCAGATCTCGCAGAACAACCTGCTGGGCCGCGGCCAGTCTCTGGTCCTGCAGGCCCAGATGTCGTCGCTGCGACAACTCTTCATGTTGCAGTTCGATGAGCCGTACTTCCTGGACACCAACTGGCACTTCGGCTTCAACCTGTTCGACCAGCAGCGCTACTACCTCGGGTTCACGCGCCAGTCGAAGGGTGGCAGCCTGACCTGGGGCTACATGCTCACCGATTCGTTGCGCATGTTCCTCACCTATACCCTGCAGGACATTTCGGTCACCACCGGGGGCCGCAGCAACCTGTTCAGCGGAGGCCAGCGCAGCCCCTTGCCCCAGGGTTCGCTCGCCAATCTCCTGCACGCCGGCGTGGTGTCGTCGTGGCGTATCTCGCTGACCCATGACACGCGCAACGACCGAATGTTTCCCCGCAGCGGCTGGTACAACTCGCTCTCCGCCGAGTTCGCCGAGCCAGCTTTCCTGTCGCAAGCCCAGTTCTCACGCTTTGAAGGCACCGCGCGCTACTTCTATCCGCTGTGGGGACCGCTGGTGTTGCGNNGGCGACATCGGCGCGGTGGTCAGCCGCGAGCCGCAGGGCGTGCCCATCTTCGAGCGCTACTTCGTGGGCGGCATCTACGACGTGCGCGGCTTCCAGTTGGCCTCCTTGGGCCCGCAAATCCGCGTGCCCAGCGCGCAGTCGCCGGATTCCAACCTGCGGACCTTTGCGGTAGGGGGCAACATGCAAGTGGTCGGCAAGGTCGAGGTCGAGATGCCCTTGTTCGAGAAGCTCAACATCCGCGCCGTCGTGTTCAGCGACGTGGGCAACGCGTACAACCTGGAGCGTCAGTACTGCCGGCTCAAGCCCGCCTCCGCCGATATCTCCGTGGATCCCTGCACGGCGGTTTTCCCGCTCAACAGCTTGCGTTCCAGTTGGGGATTCGGGCTACGCTGGTTCTCGCCCATCGGGCCGCTGCGCTTTGAATGGGGTTTCCCCTACAAGACACTGCCCGGCGAGGACTCGATGGTGTTCGAGTTCACGATTGGCAACGATTTGTAGAGGTGGCCCCGCGCCCCGGGGCGTGATATCCATGGGCCTTCCGGTGAACCAAATGGAGATGAAGCGCATGATTCGTTCCACCCTGATTGGATTGGTGATTGCGGCCGGCCTGATTCGGCCTGCGCTGGCCGAAGAAATGAAGCTCGGCTTTGTCGACCTGCGCCGCGCTCTCTACGAGACCGAGGATGGACGCAAGGCTCGCGCCTCGCTGAAGAAGGTTTTCGATCAGAAGCAGAAGGAACTCGATGAGCAGCAGGATGAAGTCAAGAAGGCCATCGAGGATCTGAACAAGAAGAAGACCCTGCTTCCTGCTGACACCGTTCGCCAGAAGCAAGACGAATTGCAGGAACGCGTGGCCAAGGTCCAGCAGACCTATATGCGCCACCAGCAGGACTTGGCCGCAAAGGAAGAGGAGGCGACCCAGCCCATCGTCGAGCGCCTGCAGCGAATCATCGGCAAGATCGCCGCGGCCGAGAACTTCACCATGATCTTCGACAAGAACCAGGGCGTCGTGTTCGCAAAGCCGCATCTTGACCTGACCAACGAGGTCATCCGGCGCTACAACGCAGGCGAAGAGAAGGCCGCTGCGCCCGCGGGCGGCAAGGCCGCGCCCAGCAAAAAGAAGTAGCGAGGGTCATGGAGCTCGATACGCGCGCTATCGAAGCCCTCCTGCCGCACCGAGCCCCCTTTCTCATGATCGACCACGTCGAAGTGGTCGACGGAGATCGCATCGTCGCGCGCAAGACGGTGGCCGCAGATGAGATTTTTCTGAAGGGCCATTTTCCCGGCCACCCCATCATGCCTGGCGTGCTCATCATCGAGGCCATGGCGCAGGCAGGGGCGGTCTTCGCGGCTCGCCAGTGCTCTTTCGATCCGGCCCACCAGATCATGGTTTTCATGGCCATCGACAAGGCGAAGTTCCGCAAGCCGGTACTTCCCGGCGACATCCTGAGGCTGGAAGTGGTTCCCCTGCGCAGGGGAACCACCATGTGGAAGATGCGGGGTGAGGCGAAGGTCGGCGACGCGTTGGTCGCTGAGGCGGAGTTTCTCGCCGGCATCCGGCCCCGAAACCAGGTGGCCTTTACACCGGGCGCCGAATGACTTCGTCTGACATGGACCCCCGGCAGCCCGGCAACACGCGGCCCGTCCCTAGTTCCACGCCGGCCGCCGGGAGACGTGGCCGTGGCCGTGTGATCAGCATGCTTGTTCTGGTCACGGGCCTAGCTGGCCCCTCCTGCCGCCGGGCGCCGCATTTCGCGCGCGGCGACGCGGCAGCAGTCGTGGTCATGCCGAGACCGAGGGATGCAGGGGGAACGCCATCGGTCACCGAACGCGAGCCCAACAACACTGCTGCCGAGGCGCAGGAATTGACGTGGGTCGGCGCCCCTCCTGCCGCGGTGGTCAAGGGCAGTATCGATCGGACGGCTGCCGGCAAGGTCGCAGACGTGGACTTCTTCAAGCTCGTCGTTCCGGGCCAGCGCATGACCAAGTCGGCCGATGCGGGCCAAGCTCCCGACCCGCTCTCCCATGCCAGGCGTTTGTCGGTGCTGCTTGACCCCGAGGCAGGACTGGCACTGGCGCTCGATTTTCTCGACGAGGGGCTGCGGGTTGCGAAAACCGTGGTGGGTGGACCGGGCGAGACACTCGGGCTGCCGAACATGGCTGTGCTGCCGGGCTGCACCTACTACTTGCGCGCGAAGGCGGCACCCGCCAACAAGGGTTGCGCTGCACCGGATGCGGGCGCGCCGGCTGGCAGTTCGTATCAGATGACGGTGCTGCTGCTTGATTTTGAAGCCGTCGACGAGCGCGAGCCCAACGATCGACCGGAATCAGCCGGCGAGCTGTCCTGGCAGGGCCGGAGCGCGCTTGCGGCCGGGCTGTTCGGCTGGCGTCGCGATGAGGACTGGTACCGGCTGCCACTCGATGCCATCGAACCTGGGTGGGTTCTGAACCTGGACCTTGAGGGCGTGGAAGGGGTGGCTGCTGGCCTGGCCATCCATGATTCGGCGGCCAAGAGAATCGCAGGGGTACGGGGCCGAAAGGGCGAAAGGCTGACTCTGCACAACCTCGTGCTGCCGAGCGTGGCTGCTGACGCGGGTGCAGCCGCTGCGGGAAGCCGATGGTGGTATTTGGTCGTGCGCACGGAGAGTGGCCTCGACCGCGAGCGTCGCTACGTTCTGCATGCAGAAGCCGCGCTGCCCGAGGCGCGCGGCGGATTCGAGACCGAACCCAACGACGATGCGGCCCATGCATCGCCTGTGGCCGATGGTTCGACTACCGGTTACCTGCCAGTGGGCGACGTGGACGTCTTTCGCTACCTGGCCGCAGAGCCGCGCGAGATGGACATCGAAGTCAGCTCGCCACCCAGGGTGAGGGTCAAGCTGGAAGTCGTGAGAGCGCGCGACGGGCAAGTCCTGGCCGAAACGGCTGCCAGCAAGGCGCGACAGACAGTACGCATCCTCGGATTTTCCTGTCCGGCCGAACCAATCCTGTTGCGCCTGTCCCAGGGCAAGCATGACGGCAACGCCAGCGAGCCGTATCTACTCAAGGTGGGCAGTCGGCTCTTGCCACGAGACGCGGGAAGACGAGACTAGAGATCCTGTCCCGGGCTGGTGCGTTCAACCGCCAGGGAGGGACGGACTTTTGGAGAGTTGAGGTTTCTGGTTCGGGACCACGACACCGGTGTCACGAATTCGCCCGGTTCGGCCCTCTTGCTGCAGGCAGGCCAAAACCCGGCTTGGGCACGCAACCTGTCGATCCTACGGCATTTATCTCAGCCAGCATCGGCTTTCTTGACTGATAGGCGGCGATGTTGCAAGCCATAGAAGAAGGTCATCCCATGCTTGAGCCTTGGATCATCGATCAGATCCGACGCCGCGAAGAAGAGCGCCGTCGCGGCGAACGGCCGCAGCTTGAGTTGCCGGTTCCAGATCGCCCCATGTCACCCGAAGACAGACCGGGAAGTGATTCGGGCGACTCAGAGAAGGACGACCCGGGGAGCAAGCGGGGCGTGGTCATCATCGCCATGTAGGGACAGGTATTCCGCAGTGATTCGCGGATCAGTCGGGTTTTTTGCCTTCCCTTGGAAACGCTCTATCAAGGTGTCATGGACCTTGAGCAAGAGGGCAAGAAGCGGGATTTTAGGGTTCGGGGTTTCGTAGGACGCGAGCAGGAGCGCCGTGCGCTCGATGCTGCCCTTGACCGCGCCACCCGTTTCGATGCGCCACAGTTCGTAACGGTCATCGGTGAGGGCGGGTTAGGCAAGACGAGGCTTCTCCACGAATGGCTCAAGCACGTGGAGGGCGCCGGCGAGTTCCGCGTCTTTCTTGCCAGCGGCAAGCCGCCGGCAGACTCCCAGGCGGAACCGTTCATGATGCTCGCGGGATTGCTGCGCAAGCGTTTTGGAATCACGGCGGAGATGGACGTTGCGACGGCCCAGACCGCATTTCGCGCCGAGCTGCAGGTTGTTTTCGGGGATCGCCGCGTGTCCGAGGTCGCGGGCTTGCTGGGCCGGTTTCTGGGATTCGAGATGCCGGAAAGCCCGCTCGCCCAGTCCCTGGCCATGCGTCCGGAACGGCAGCTCGACATGGCTCGGG
This sequence comes from Myxococcales bacterium, assembly GCA_003170035.1. Lineage (GTDB taxonomy): Bacteria > Myxococcota_A > Polyangia > Fen-1088 > Fen-1088 > Fen-1137. The sequence continues at coordinate 14,407 of PMZX01000182.1, forward strand.
CGGTCCTGGGACGTTTCTTGGAAGAGGATGCTCGCAAGCACCCCCTGGCCCTGGTGGTTGACGATGTCCACCTGGCTGACGACGCGTCACTGGATGTGTTGCAGTGCCTGTCAGCCGAGTTGGGCGAAGCGGCCATCGTGGTGGTGGCCGCGGCTCGACCCGAGTTGTTCGTGCGCCGGCCGGAGTGGATGAAGCAAGAAGGCAGCCACGCGCGCATCGATGTGAAGCCGCTGGCGCCCCTGGAGATGGACGTGTTCATCAAATGCGCGCTCGGCGCGCAGGAGTTGGCGCCGGGGCTGGCGGAGCGGGCCGCCATCGAATCCGGCGGCAATCCCTTCTTGCTCGAGGAACTGCTTGGCGTCTATCACGAGCACGGCATTCTGGTCGCGGCCACGGCGAGTTCGTGGCTGTTCGACATGGAACGCGCTGACCAGGAGCCCATCGCGCTTGGCCCCGAAGCGGCAGCCCAGGCGCGTGTGGCGACACTGTCGTCGGCCGAGCGCGAGTTGCTCGGCCGTGCAGTGGCCATGGGGCCGGTGTTTTGGGCCGGCGGCGTGGTGGCCTTGGGACGCATCGGTGCCGATCCCTGGGACCCGACCATCGTGTTTGCTCCTGATCCGTCCATCGAGGAGACCAAGCGCCTTGCACTCTCGTTGCAGGAACGAGGCTTCATCGAGCCGGCTTCCGAGAAGATACTGAACGGTGCTGACAGCGCGTGGGCCTTTGTCGAGCCGGTCGAGCGCGCGCTCATCGAAGCCACGGTCGACCCTCGGGCCTTGGCCGAGCGCCGATGTTTTGCGGCCCAGTGGATCGAAGCCAGGCTGGGCGCCTCGCCAACGAGCGAGCAACGCGAGTACCTGGCCGTCCTCTATGCCGAGGGTGGCGACGATCGCAGGGCGGCCCTGGCCTATCTGGCCGCCGGTGATCTGGCTGGCCAGCGCCGGCGCTACGAGCGTGCGCGGGCCTTGTATTTGCACGGCGTCCGCCTGCTGGCTGCCGACGATGGCCTTCTCAAGATCGACGCCTGCCACAAGCTGGGCGACGCGGCGGCACGGCTCGGTCGAGGACGCGAGGCGCTGGCCCACTTCGGCGAGATGCTCAGGGTGGCCTGGCGGCTGGATCTGCCGGCCAAGGGTGGAGCAGCTCATTCGCGGATAGGGCGCATCCATCGCTCGCTCGGTGACTACCGACTGGCGCTGCAGCATCTGGACATGGCGCACCTGCTGTTCGACCTGGCGAGCGACCGGCCCGGCGTGGCGGCCAGCCTGGACGACATCGGCCGGGTCAACTACCTCATCGGCAGGCCGGATGAGGCCATCCGCTGCCACAAGGCCGCGCTGTCGATCCGCGAGGAGTTGCACGACCAGCGCGGCAAGACGCTCACCCTGTCGTGGATGGGGCTGGTGCAGGCGCAGATTGGCGAGTTGGGCCGGGCGCAACAGAGCTTCCAGGAGGCGCTTCTCATCAGCAAGACCACACGCGACCCGCATGGCATTGTCTTCTCGCTGCTCGACCTGGGAAGCCTGGCGCGCGAGGCTGGTCATCCGGGGCTGGCGCACAACCTGCTGGAGCAGGCGCGCACCGTGGCCCGGGAGATGGGAGAGTGTTTGAACGAGTGTCACCTGGCTCTGCAAATCGGAGAGTGTCATCTGGCGCTTGGTCAGGCGGCCGAGGCCGAGGCCGAGCTGAAGGCAGCGCGCGACATCGCCCGCAAGTTCGGGGCACGGCGTCTGTGCGCCGAGGCCGACCGCGGGCTGGCCGAGATCTGCCTGGTTCGCGAAGACCATGTGGGCGCGCGCGAACATGCGAACCGGGCCGCGACCGAGGGCGAGAAACTGGGCGCGGGTCCACTGGTGGGCGCGGCCTTGCGGGTGTTGGCCACCGCGCTGTCGCGGGGGGCGCCTGGCGAGTCGGAACGCGGCGGCCCGCGCGAGATCTTCGATCGGGCGGTGGAAGTTCTCGGGGAATCGCGCGCGGAACTGGAGTTGGGCCGGGCCTTCGCAGCCTACGCGGAGTACGAAGAGCGGACGGGGAGGGCGGCCACCGCGGATGATCTGCGCGAACGGGCGCATGCGATCCGCAAGCGGGCGATTCACGGAGAAGACGCCAGCGTGATGGGATCGTAGGCGACCTGCGGTCTACCGCCGCCGCGCACTCGTGGCACGGTCCGCTAGCGGACACAGAGTGCCTCGGAGACCGTGAAGAAAGGCCTTGTGCTCGTTGTGAGACCCTGACCACAATAGAGGCTGATCCATATGCGGATGTAGCCAATTTCGCCAGGAGTAAGGAATCATGATGCGCAGCCTTGCGGCTCTTGCCTGGGTGACTTCATTGGTGTTGGTGGGGGCCTGTGTGACTGTGGACAAGCCGAGGGTTGTGGCTGAGTGCGAAGGGAGCGATGGCGGGTGCAGGGACCGAAGATTGGACGCCGGCATGGGTCCCGAGGCGCAGCCCCTACGGGATGCCGTGGGGAACCCCAATCCGGATGAAGATTTCGTGCAAGATGCACCTGCTGTCCAGGACGCAACGGGTGTCCTGGATGGACCGGCCATTCAGGATGTGTCTGCGGTCCGTGATGTGCCGGGTCTCCCGGTTCCCGACGGCCCGTCCAATCCCGCACCTGACCGCGTACCGGATATAGGGACGGCCACGTCCCCGGATGCCGCACCGGATGTAGCCCAAGACGTTGCTCGGGATCTCGCGACGGATTCACCGGTCGGGCCTTGCTGGAATGCCGGTAGCCCGGTCGCGGCGGGCACTGTGTGCCGCGCGCCCGCGGGTCTGTGCGACGTGCCTGAGGTCTGCGACGGCGTCAGCGCCGCGTGCCCGGCCGACAAGTACGCGCCCGCAACGACCGTGTGTCGCACGGCCGCAGGTGACTGCGACATCGCCGAAAGCTGTAGCGGTTCCAGCCCCGCCTGTCCGGACGATGCTTTCCTGACCAAGGGCGCGGTTTGTCGCGTGGCCGCTGGTCCCTGCGACCTGGCCGAGAGCTGTTCGGGAACCGACGCCACCTGTCCGGCTGACGGGATGGCCCCGGCCGGAACCATCTGCCGTGCATCCACTGACACCAACCAGTGCGATCCAGCCGAGACCTGCACCGGTACTGCTGTCACCTGTCCTGCCGACGTCACGTACACAAAGCCGCCGGCGCCCACCGGGCCGACCGCTTCGCCTGGGACGTTGCTGGCCACCATCACGTGGACGGCGGCTGCTGGCGCCACCGGGTACAACGTCAAGCGCAGCGCCACCTCAGGATCTGGCTACACGACACAGGGGACTGCGCCCACGACCGCCGCCTCTCCGTATATCAACACTGGCTTGACCGGCGGCACGACCTACTACTACGTCGTGTCCTCGGTCAACACCATCGTGAGCTGCGAGTCAGCCAACTCCACCCAGGTCTCTGTCATGCCAAGCGGTATCTGCACCCCGCCGCCCGTGCCAACCGTGACTCCCACCTCGGCCAACGGCCAGGTTTCTCTGAGCTGGACGGCCTCGACCGGCGCCACCTCCTACAGCGTCGCCCGCAGTACCGCGACCGGGACCGGCTATGCCTCGGTGGCCACCGTGACCACCGGGACCAGTTACAACGACATCAATGTTTCCAACGGGACGACCTACTACTACGTGGTGACCGCCAGCAATGGCTCGTGCAGTTCCGCAAACTCGACAGAGGTCTCCGGAACACCGAGCTGCACCCCACCGGCCGCACCGACCGCCCTGGTCGCCACGGCCAATAATGGATCGGTGGCGTTGACATGGACTGCGCCGGCCGGGGCAGTCTCTTACCGCGTCCTGCGCAGCACAACCACGGGCACTGGTTACACCTTGGCTGGGACGTCAGGAACTGCCGGCTTCACGGATACCAACGTCACCAATGGGACGACCTACTACTATGTCGTCACGGCCAGCAATGGCTCATGTAGTTCAGTCAATTCGGCAGAGAAGTCCGCCACCCCGGCGTGTACGCCGCCGTCAAAGCCAACCGGTCTGGCGGCCACGCCGGGCAACGGCCAGATCGCGCTGGCATGGACAGCTTCGACGGGTGGCGCTACCTTGTACCAGGTTCTGCGTAGCGCGGCGACCGGCGGTCCCTACACCGCCATCGCCACGCCAACTAGCACGGGCTACACGAATACCGGTCTGATAAACGGGACCACCTACTACTATGTGGTGAACGCCAGCAACGGGTCGTGCAGCTCGGCCAACTCCGCCGAGCTTGCAGCCGTGCCGGTGTGCACGCCTCCGTCGGTGCCGACCCTCACCGCAGCCCCGGGCGACAGCCAGGTGGTTCTCTCGTGGACCGCGGCGACCGGAGGTGCGGTGTCGTATGCCCTCTGGCGCGGAACAGTCAGCGGCGGTCCCTATGGTACGTCCCCGATCGCCAGCCCGACCGGGCTGACCTACACGGACACGACCGCGGTCAATGGGACGACCTACTACTACGTGGTCAGCTCCAGCAATGGCACGTGTCCTTCAGCCAACTCGGCCGAGGTTCTTGCCAAGCCGGTCGCGGCCTGCAACCTGGTTGCGCCCACCGGCGTGACCGCCACGCCACTCAGCCAGCAAGTGAGGCTGAACTGGACGGCCGTCACCAACGCCACTTCGTACGGCGTCGGCCGCAGCACGACTGCGGGCACTGGCTACACCTCTGTCGGGACCGTTGCCGCGCCCACCGTCACATTCCTCGACATTGCCGCGACGAACGGGACCAAGTACTACTACGTGGTCACTGCCAGCAACACCCTTTGCACCTCACCGGGTTCGACCGAGGTTTCCGCAACCCCGGTCTGTACTCCGCCGGCAGTGCCGACCGGCGTAGCGGCTACCGCAAACAATAGCAATGGCAACATCGGCGTGTCGTGGGGCACCGTGACCGATGCCACGGGCTACACGGTGTCGCGCGGGAACGCGTTGGCTGGTCCGTTCACAGCAGTGAGTACCAACCAGACCGCTGCCACCTACACGGATTCGACCGGGCTGGTTGCCGGCACGGTCTACTACTACGTGGTCAGCGCCAGCAATGCGGGCGGGACCTGTGCGTCCAACAACTCATCTCCCGCTGTCTCGGCAATGTCCTGCACCTTGCCTGCAAAGCCGATCGGTCTGACCGCGACTGGCGGGGACGCGCAAGTGGTTTTGACCTGGACCGCCTCGACCGGCGCCACCTCGTACAATCTCTTGCGCGGCACCGCCAGCGGAGGCCCGTACACCTCGATCGCCACACCTACTGCCGCCAATTACACCGATACTGGACGTACCAATGGCACGACCTACTACTACGTGGTTACCGCACGCAACGGTGCCAACAATGCGTGCGTCTCCGCCCAATCCTCGCAGGCCTCAGCCACTCCACGGGCCTGCCCGGTTGCCGCCGCTCAAAACTTCACGCCCAATCCCCAGACCACGGGTGCCTTCTGCTTCGTAACCTGCTATGACATCAATACCGTTGGGGGATGGGGCTGCTCCAACATGAACGGGCGTACCATAACCGTGAACGGTACCTCGGTGACCTGCCCTCCCAATGGCGGTTCTGGCGGCAGCACCCTCCCTGCGAAGATCAATGGCGCCTACACTTTCAACGTCAGCGCTGGTACCTACGGATATGCGGCAGTCGGCTGGTGGGGCACGGCCATTACCTGTCCCCCATAGACCCCTGCCGGGCGCGGAGTCGCCGCCTGCGATCTGTTGCCCTCTGCGCCCAGCGCAGCCTCCAGCCTCCGCCTACCTGCGCTCCGCTGCCGTCTGCGCCCCGAGCAGGGCGTCCCGGAAAACGCGCCACTGAACTAGGCTATCGATGCGGCCCACGATCTGGCCGCCCGGCGCGAGGAACCGCACCGCCGGCAGGGTGGTGACGCCGTATCGATCTTTCAGCGCAGGCAAGGCATCGTCCTGGTCTTCTCGGGTCAGGTCGATTTTCACCAGCACGAAGTCCTCCAGCAGGGCGGCGACCTCGGGCCGGGCAAACACGCTCACCTCGAATTCCCGGCAAGGCAGGCACCAATCGGCCGTGAAATCCATCACCACTGGTTTCCCCCTGACCCGGGCGTGGGCCAGACCAGAGGCCTCCGAGGGCAACCAGGTCTGCTGAATCTTGGGGGTCAGAAAATAGTTGATGGTGGCGAACAGGCCCACCACCGCCAGCGCAACCCCGAGCGTCTTGCGCAGGCGGGTGCGCGAGCCCGCGTGAAACGACAGGTGCACGGCGCCGAGCAGAATTCCCATCCCGGCCACGGCAATGGCCGCGGCCAAGAAAGCTGGAGACCGGCCGGTCACCTGCGCCAGAGGGGGAAACACAACCCTCAGGTAGTACAGGCCAGCCACCGCCAGCGCGATTCCGAACACACTCTTCACGCCTTCCATCCAGGCGCCTGACCTGGGCAGGTGCAGCGAGAAGCCTGCGATGGCCCAGAAGGGGACGCCGATCCCGGCCGCGTAGGTCGCCAGCAGCAAGAAGCCCCGCCCGGCATCGCGCGTGGTTGCCACGTAGGCGAGGATCCCGGCCAAAGGCGGCCCGGTGCAGGGCGCGGCGATGAGCCCGCCCACCAGGCCCATGAGAAACGCGCCCAGGAAGCCGCGCCCGCCCACCCGCGCCAGACGCTGCTGCAGCCCCGACGGCAGGGCCAGATCAAAGGCACCGAACATCGAGACCGCCATGGCGAAGAAGAAGAGCGCAAGCGGCACCACCACCCAGGGGTTGGCCAGGAATGTTCCGAACGCCTTTCCCAGCAGCGCGAAGGTGGTGCCCAGCGTGCCGAACATGACGGCGATTCCCGCCACGTACAGCGTGGCCAGGGCAACCGCATGGGCCCGGGGCACACCGCCGCGCCCGCCGAACACGCTGATGGTGATGGGAATCATAGGGTACACGCAGGGGGTGAGCGACGTGAGGAAGCCTGCGGTGAACGCGAACAGGAAGGCGCTTACAGCCCCGCGTCCGGCAGCATCGGAGAACGCCTCGGCGTGGGCCGTGCCCGGGACCAGGATTGCCGCGGCCAGAAGGACGAGCGCCGCCCTAGTCGCGTGGGGAGCCGGCGAGCTTTGCTCGCCGCGCACCATCGCGCGAGGCCGAGNNTGGCGGGTGGGGGGCCGAAGGGTATGGGAACCCTTTCAGGGTTCCCATACCAGCGATCTGCGGTCTGATGGCGATCGGGAACTGACGGACAGTCATCGGCGTGGCTTCGCACTGTTCTAGCCCAGAAAGCGCCGGCTTTCATCGGGGAGACTCGGTTCCAGCGATCTGGTATCTTGCGCGGTCATGACTCATGTACGTGGTTCCTTGAGAGAAACCAGGATTTTGGCTCTGGTTGCCGGGATGTTCGTCGGCTGTGGCGGCAGCGGCGGGTCGGCTCCTGATGCGGCTCAGCCGGCGGACGGGCGCGCCAGCCTGTGCGTCAACCTTGGCAGCCCAGCGCTCTGCACCAGCCAGCCTGCGCTGACGCCCGCGCCGGATCTGTCAGGCACCTGGGTGCTGGAGACCATCGGGGCCCAGACGGTCAAGGTTCCGGCCTACGCGAACCCGTTCCACCTCAAGTCCATCGGCGTGATCCTGGTCCAGGTCACACAGACCGGGAACGATGTTGCCCTCGACGGTCACTATTGCGACCGGATCCAGCAGGACGACCCCAACAACCCGGCCAAGGTCATCGTCATCGATGCTTGGCGGCTAACGCCGTTTCCTGTCCAGCGCAGCGGAACCTTCGCGCCGGACAACTCGGGGCAATGGACGCTCACGCTGCCTACCTTTATCGAGGTCGCAGGCGCAGCCCTGACCGACCCGGCCTGCGACCCCTTGCCCACGGATGCCAGCGATCTTGTTCACTTGGTCGACTCCGACAACGACGGCTTCCCCGGGATCAGCGTTGGCCTGAGCGGACTCATCACGGGTACGCTCCGGTCCGTGCAGAGGCAGGCGACCGCTCTTCACGGTCTGGCAGTGGCCGCGGATCGGATTGAGGGCGGGATGTCGTTCCAGTCGGACCAGACGATCATCGCCTCCGAACCAGCGGCGCTCAAGAATCTCTATGCAAGCTCCACCGCGACCACCGATCCGACGGCGTGTAGCAGCACCTTCGTCATGGTCAAGGTGCCCGATGTCACCGACGCTGGTGCGGTGGATTGCGATTGGGTGCGCAACCAGGAAGCCGCACTGCTGGGACTCTGACCGCGGCGAGCGACGAGGGCGCGCGCGAAGCGCGCGGGCGGGAGGGGNNCGCAGGCAGACCCCGAGCCCCAGCATGTAACCGCGGCTGTCGAAGCCTGGGTAGCCGGGATTGTTGGTCTGTAAGCCGGCTGTGTCGGCCGCGGGCAGTCCCGTGCGGATAACGGTGGCGCTGTCGGGGTATTCGTCGATCACGGGATGGGTTGCCAGCGGGTCCTTGTCGGCGGTACGTGGGATGAACACCGAGCCGAACAGGTAGAAGCCCGCCTCCACCTCGCGGCCCAGCAGTTTGACCGGCGACTCGATGCTCGCGCTGGAAACGATGCGCGAGTTGTCCACGTAGTTGCTGCGGCCTGTCTGATCGGGAACCGGTGTGGGCGCATAGCCGAGGTCGAACGAGAGTCGGCGCTGCCGCCAGGCGAGGTTGCCACCTGCCACCACGGCTACCGTGTTGTGCCAGGGGTCCTGCGGAGATTCACCATGTCGATCCCTGTACTGCGACCAGCGCTCGGCCACCGCCATCACACCCACTTCCCATGCCGGACGGCCTTCAACCAGGCGGCCGCTGGCCAGACTAGCACCCAGCCCTAGACGTGCTGGTTCGTTCCCTTGGGAAAGCGAGTAGACCTGAGGAACGTAGTTGAGGCCAGGCGGGTACTGGTTGGTGTAGTTCCGCAGGCGCACCTGGTTCTCGCCGCTGGTGTCGTTGCTGGTACCCAGGTGGAGGGTGGCTGCCACCGCGACCCTCGGCGTGGGCCGGTACACGGCGCCGATGTAGGGCTTGAACTTGCTGTTGGTGCGGATGTCAGGGTCGAGCAGGACGTTCTGCTGGTTGGCCGCATCGGGCATGTACACCGCCGTGCTGGAGTGTGTGACAACCGCGATGTCGATGCCGGCACCGATGGCGAGCCAATCGTTGAGTTGGCTGCCCAGCGCCACCGCAAAACTAGTCGCGCTCAAGCGGTCGCCCAGTTGCTCGAAGTAGAGCCTGTTCGAGAAGTACTGTTCCCGCTCGTCGGGGAAGAAACCCTTTTCGTCCAGGAAGCTGTTGACCGGCAGAAGACTGTAGAAGCCGAAAACCAAGTACTTTCCGGCCAGGGGGCGGACGATACCCAGGACGGCATACAGTATGTGGTCGTCCTCCTCGGTGTCGCCGCGTGGGTTGGGCAGATCGACCGTGGCCATGGGGGCAGAGCCGGGCACTGTTGAGTCGTAGACCGACGGTGGCACATCCACGCCGGCAGGGCGTGGCTTGAGGTGAATCTTGCCACGCGTGACCAGGCCGAAGAAGCCGGCTTCCAGCTTGGGGGTGGCCTCGGTCAGCAGCGCCGGGTTGAAGTATGTCGCCCCTGCGCCGTGGGAGAAGAGCCGCGCAGTGAGCGCGTTGGCACCCGTGGGCGAGCCGAGCATCTCCAGCGCACTTGAGGCACGGGCCGACGGGATCGGGACAAGCAACGCGGCAGTCAGGGCCAGAACAAGAGCGGAAAGACGATTCATGGCGCGATAATGCCACGCCTGGGGCGTCCAATCTCGCCGTTCACGTCGCCCAGCCCGCCCACTCACCAGAAAGAAACTCGCCTGTCTACGGGGCCTCTTGCGCGGGCTTGGGGCTATCTCCGCAAACGCCCTCGCGGGCCGGAAGCCAGATCGTCGCCTTGTCGGCGCAGGCGCGGCGGTAGCGGTCGGCCAGTCGCTTGGCCTGCTTGGACGGCCCGTTCAACTTGGTCGGCGGACACTTGCGGGTCACATCGCAGGAATACGCGCCCCAGCCTTCGGCTTGGCCCAGACCAATTGCAAACACCGTGACCGGGCCGATGCCGGCCATGGGAATACCGACCACGTAGGACTTGCCCAGTTCGGGGAAACCGCTCTCGAGGGCGGTGTCGGCGCACTTCTTGGTGTCTTCTGCACTGACGTCCCGGGCAGTGGCCTCCAGGCCTCCGCGGTCAAGGCAGGACTTGAAGCCCTGCGAGGGCCAACTCTCCAGCCCCAAAACCTTGTTGAGCTCGACCAGGGCCGCCGAGATTTCCTTCGCGACTGGCACGGGCAGTTTGGCCACCGGGCCGGCAGCCTCGACAGCAGCCCACAGCATCCATACGATCGTTACTGGCATAGGCGCCATCATAGATCAAAACTAGCCCACGAAAACCCGCGCGTTGCGGAACAGGCGCATCCAGGGGCCGTCTTCCTTCCAGTCATCAGGGTGCCAGGAATGCTGGACCGCCCGAAACATGCGCTCAGGGTGCGGCATCAGGATGGTGACGCGGCCGTCGGGGGTGGTGATTGCTGTCATGCCGCCGGGCGAGCCGTTGGGGTTGTCCGGGTAACGGCTGGCGATCGCGCTGTAGTGGTTCACGAAGCGCCCAGCCACCAGGCCCGCGTTCTCCAGACGGGCCTGCTGCGCGTCGGATTCGAACTCGGCGCGGCCCTCACCGTGGGCAACCGCGATGGGCAATTGCGAACCGGCCATGCCGCGCAAGAGCACCGAGGGGCTCTCCTCGATGCGCAGGAGCGCCAGGCGCGCTTCGAACTGTTCNNAAGGTGTCGGGCCGGGCAAAGAAGTGCTCGAAGGCCGCGCGCGCTCGGGCGTGGAACAGGATCGACTTGGCCCAGCCTTCGCCTGCGCCCAGCACGTCGCCGTAGGAGAAGCCGCCACAAGCCGCCAGCCCGCGGAACGAGTCCAGATCGAGGCGGCCGCTCAGGATGTCGCTCATGTGCACATCCACCGCCTCGAAGCCCGCGCGGTCAAAGGCCGCCGCCATCTCGACTTGGCCGTTCACACCCTGTTCGCGCAGGATGGCCACACGTGGCCGTGTGCCATGACTGCCTAGCGGTGCCGCAATGTCTTGATTGGGATCGAATGTCAGTCGCACAGAGATGCCCGGGTCGCTCTCATCGCAGCGGGCCTCATGCTCTTCGCGCGCGCAGGTCGGATCGTCGCGCAAGGCCTGCAGGGCGAAGGTGGTTTCTGACCATACCCGACGCAGGTTCGCGCGTGTGTCCTCGAACAAGGTCTGATCGCCGCGGCGGAAGACGATGCGCGAACCGGTGATCGGATGCCCGAGAGTATGGATATGCCCGGCCGAACCGGCGAAGGCCGCGCGTACGGCAGACACGTCCGGCTTGCGCACCTGGATGACGGCGCCCAGTTCTTCGGAGAAGAGCAGGGCTGGGCTTGCGTAGGCCTGTCCTGCCAGATCCACCTCCAACCCGCATCCACCTGCAAATGCCATTTCCAGCAGCGTGACCAGGAGGCCGCCGTCGGAACGGTCGTGATACGCGAGCAGAAGGCCCTGGCGATTGAGCTGTTGGATGGTGGCAAAGAACATCTTCACCGCCGCGGGATCATCAAGATCGGGCGCCTCGTCGCCCAACTGACCGTAGACCTGCGCCAGCGCCGAGCCGCCCAGACGATGGCGACCCATGCCGAGATCCACCAGCAGCAGTTCGGTGTCGCCCTTGTCCAGGCGCAGTTGCGGGGTCAAGGCCCGGCGCACGTCGGTGACCGGGGCAAAGGCGCTCACGATGAGCGACAAGGGAGCGGTGACCCGCCTCTCCTGGCCGGCCTCGTGCCAGACGGTGCTCATCGACATCGAGTCCTTGCCCACCGGGATGGCGATGCCAAGGGCCGGGGCCAGCTCGGATCCCACGGCGCGCACGGCCTCGTACAGGCACGCGTCCTCGCCCGGATGCCCGGCCGCGGCCATCCAGTTGGCCGATAGTTTCACGTCGCCGATCTTCGCGATAGGCGCACTGGCAATGTTGGTCAAGGCCTCACCCACTGCCATACGCGCCGAGGCTGCCGCATTCAGCAGTGCCAGCGGCGTGCGCTCGCCCATGGCCATGGCTTCGCCGGTGAAGACGTCATACCCTGTGCTGGTCACCGCTGCGTCCGCCACCGGCAGTTGCCACGGTCCCACCATTTGATCGCGGCACACCAGGCCGGTTACCGTGCGGTCGCCGATGGTGATGAGGAAGGTTTTGTCCGCCACAGCAGGCAGGCGCAGCACGCGCAGGATCGCCTCGCGCAGGTCCAGGTCAGCGGTGGGGAAGGGCGGTCTGGCGGCGCGGACACGCTCGGTCCGGCGCAACATCTTGGGTGGCTTGCCCAGCAGGAGAGCCAGCGGCATGTCGATGGGTTTGTTGCCGAAGTGGGAATCGGTCAGCACCAGCCGGCCGTCGGCTGTGGCGTGGCCGAGCACGGCAAAGGGGCAACGCTCGCGGCTGCAAAACTCGGCGAACCGGCCAAGGCCTTCGGGCGCCACCGCCAGCACGTAGCGTTCCTGTGCCTCGTTGCACCAGATCTCCTTGGGCGACATACCGGGCTCGTCGTTGGGGATCTTGCGCAGTTCGAACACGGCGCCGCGGCCACTGTCGTGCACCAGTTCGGGCAGGGCGTTGGACAGCCCGCCCGCGCCCACGTCGTGGATCGAGTAGATCGGACTGCCTTCGCCCAGCGCCCAGCAGCGATCGATGACNNTCCTGGCAGCGGCGCTGCATCTCTGGGTTGTCCCGCTGGACCGAGGCGAAATCCAGATCCTCCTCGGACGCGCCCGAGGCCATGGATGAGGCCGCGCCCCCACCCAGGCCGATGAGCATCGCGGGCCCGCCCAGGACGACCAGGGCTGCGCCCGGCGGCACCTCGGCCTT
>PMZX01000276.1 GCA_003170035.1 Myxococcales bacterium
TAGACCGCAGGTCGCCCCTACCGAGGACGTGATGCGAGTGATACCCGCACGCCCGTAGGGCAAACGCCGTGCTTGCCGCGAACGCCCCTCACTCCACCCTCTCCCCGGCTCACGCCGGGGCGAGGGGGCCCTAACCTGCCCTCGCTCCTATCTGGCCCTGCCAGGCTGGCGACCGCTTCATGGCGTCGCTCGTAGCTCCAGGTCGGGGAGGCGAGAGAACCGCACCTTGGGTCGCGACCACAACCAAGCCTGGTCCGGCCGCTGAAAACGAACGGATCGGGTCCAGCGGCTGCCCTGCCGGTTGACCAACGCGGCGAAGTCGACGTGTTGCCTAACCAGTGGTTGCACGAAGAACCCCGCGCGCGCCACGTCGGCGATCAGACGGTAGCTGGTCGCCTGACCCTCGCTGTCCGTGACCCAAAAACGCAACTCGGGCGGCCGGTAGAGCAGCGCCACCAGCCGGCCGAGAAGCGTCGGCCGGATCGCCACCTGCATCCACAAGGCGTGGCCTCGTTCTTCGGGCAGCGCAATCTCCTGGTTCCATTTCACTACCTGCTCGACCAGAACCTCGGGCGTGGGCTGGGGCTGGGCGGGCCCCGGCGTCCGGCGCAACAGCGCGTATCCAGGTGCGACCTTGGCAACCTGATAGCGGCGCGCCAGCGTGGCCAGAGCCGGCCCATCGTCCATCATCAGAAAATGGTCGTCGAGGCCAAAGAACCGCAGCACCACGAAATCCGGCGCGTCCGGCGAAGCGAAGAAACGCGCGTTGGCCGCAGCCAGCATCGGTGTGGAGGCCACGTAACTCTGCATCACCGGCCGCGGCCGGTAGGCGAGTCTGTCGCGCAGGAGAAAGCCCTGCTCGCAGTTGAGCAGGTCGACCGTGCCCTTGCCCACGGCCTCGCGCAGTCCGGGGAGGCCCCCGTCGAGGCTCTGGCGAGCGAACTCCGCGACGAAGCCCGCGCGGTATCCGGCAAGATGGAGCGCGACCTTGGGCATCTGCCGGAGCTGTCCCCAGACGATGCCAGGTATGACTTTGGTCATGCCCCAGCTAGTCGCCACCATCCCTGCCAAGCACAGGATGGACGCCAGAGGCGTCCAGAACATGCGCTGCTTGACCGACAACGCCCCGGGCAGCGTGGCAGCAAGCAACAGGTTGGAGAGGAAGAAGCCAAAGGGATGGGCATCGGCACGCAGCATCCCGTGCTTCCAGACCAGGAACCAGCAAGCGCCGAGGACCAGCGTGGTGCAGACGGCCACACGCCGCTCGCCACTGGCGCGCCAGATCCGCCAGGCCAGGCCGGCATTGCCCGCCATCACCAGCAGCGCAAGGACCAGGACAGGGGTAGACCCTGCCACGCCCATGGCCCAGTTGTGGCCGCTGGTGACTTCCCAGCTCAGGCGTAGATACGTCGGCAGATTGGCGAGTCGCTGGCCAGCAGCGAGCCAGACGACCAGAAATGCCGACAGGAATCCGAGCGCCTGTGCCAGGGCCACCCGCCCGCGACCGCCCCAGACCAGCGCCACGCTGGCAAGCCCCACACCCGCGGCCACCTGGAGGCAGTAGGTGAACTTCACATGCGACAGAAATGCGAACCAGATCACAGCCAGCACGCGCTGCCACACCCGCGCATCACCGGGCATCAGCCACAGCAACGCGACCAGCGCCAGAAACACAGGGATCACATCGTCAAAATGGGACGCGCTCAGCACCAGCAGGCCCAGCACCACGAAACGCCGAGCGCCCGGCAGCCGGCGGACCAACGCATAGAAGGTCAGCGCGAACCCCAGCTTGCCCAGGAATTCCCACACCAGCTTCGCAGGCAGCGCGTCCGGCAGGCAGAAAGAGGACCAGAGAAAACCCAGTGGTCCGTAGGTGAAGACGATGTCCTTGCCGAACTGCCGGGCTTGCAGATGTGCGTCGACCAGGGCTGCGCCCCAGGACGGGTCGAGATCGGTTCCGGGCAAGAACGGCAAGTCCACGCTCACCAGCCAGATCATCAGTACCGCCACCGCCCCACCAACGCCGGGCAACCAGCGCAGCAGAAGTGTGCGGGCGTGTTCCCGAGGGCTCATGGGCTGGTCTTGCAAGTCAGGGATTGGCATCGATGACATCGAATCGGTCGAACGCGGCGGAAAGCCGCCGCTCGTCGTTGTTGCCCGGCAGGCGCTGCGCAGGCGACTCGGCGTACCTGAACTGCAGTTGCACCTGGTTGGCCCCGGCGCGCCACGCGGCGGCCGGCGCCTCGACGGTGTACTCCTGTGGGCCCGGGGCGATCGGGACAGTTTCCAGCGCACGGCCGTTGAGCAGCAGCTTCATCTTCTGCCTGGGCGCGCCTGGGTACGTGAAGGCCCAGCAGCGGAAGCGGATGTGGCGGGCCGCCGGCTCCGGGAGGATGAAGCGCAGGTCCGCCACGGTTGCATCGCTCCAGCGAAAGCTGGCGACCGAGGGCGCATGCTCTGCCTCCGACCAGCCGCCGCCCAGTCCCGCGTCCTGATCAAACGCTATCGAGCGCATCTCGGGGCAGGTGCGCCCGGCTGCCAGATCGACGAGCGGCTCGGCCTCATCCCGGTGGATCACGAAACGAAAGCCTCGATCGCAGTGCAGCTCCTCCCACTTGTGCCCCTCGACCAGGGCCGTGATCTCGTGCTTCTGCCGCTCGAGATACGGGGTCACGCGCGACACGTAGCCGAATGCCATGGGGCGGTGGTGCAGGGTCTGTAGCCACATCTGCTCTGGTATGGCCGTGGCCACGTCGACCAGGGCGCCCGGCTCAGGCCGGCGCAGCAGGGCCTGATAGACGGCCGGCACCTCGGTCTGTGTGGTGGGAATGGGCGCGGGCAGAAGCTCGAAGCACAGCAGGGCAAAGAGCACCGCCGCCCACCGTCGACCGCCGCGCGTGCCGGTCAGGCTGGCCAATCCAACCGCCCAGATCACGGCCAGGCACAGCGGCACCACCAGAACCAGGCGCACAGGCACGCCCGACAGATCGAACGCTGGCACGAGGTGGGCCAGCCAGGCGTAGGGAAGCCAGGGCGGGCCCAGCGCGTGTCCGCCCAGGCGCAGGACCGGGCCCAGGGCCAACACGGCGAACACGCCCAGCGCCCAGAACCAGCGGCGGACATCGGGCAGGCCTGCGCGCCTGGACCAGACGTAGAGCGCGATGGCGACGCTGCTCAGGCCCACGTGCACGCTGCTCTCGTTGATGTTCCCCGGCAGCCGCGACCAGTAAGCATGGGTGAGCCAGGCGTAGCGCCAGTGACCGCCGGGAACGAACAGCCCCAGCAGGTCGAGCGAGAACTCACCGGTCGGGTGCGCCCCGGTCAGGCCTCGCGCCGTCCGCAGCAACGGAGCCAGCAGCGGCCCACACACCAGCAGCGCCGCAACCACGAACCCCAGGACGGGTACCCGCGCCGGCGACCGCAAAAAGTACCACGCGTCCCGCCGGGCCACGGCCTCGTACAGCAACAGGACGATGCCCAGCAGGATGCAGCAGAGCAGGCCGTAGTAGTCGCACAGAAGGACCAGGCCCAGCGCCCCGGCGGCCGCCAGCGCGTTACGCAGCGAAGGCGCGCGGGTCAGGCGCAGCCAGAAGAGTGCGAACAGCGGCACCCACTCGAGCGCCACCAGCATGGCGTGCCCCTGGGCGTGAGCGAAGTGATAGTTGCTGAAGGTGAAGGCGAACCCGCCCGCGAGGGCGCCGAGGTACGAACCGCTCACTTCGCGCGCCAGCCAGAATGCGGTCAGCCCTCCCACCACGAAACCGAACACCAGCATGACGTTGTTGGCCTCGACCAACGTGAGAAAGCGCAGGAGCAGGATGCCGACCAAGCCGTTGAATGGGGTCAGGTTGTGGGCGACCAGCGACACGCCGTCCGGCACGTACAGGTGCGACGTCCACCAGGGCGACTGGTGCAGCACGCGCACGGCGTAGTCGACCCACCACATCCCCCAGGCTCCCAGTAGCCCGTCCCAGCCATCGCCGTAAAGGTGGGTCCGGAAGCGCAGGATGAGCGGATAGGTCAGCAGCACGAAGCTGGCGAAGTAGACGAGCAGCGGGACCGCCACGAGCAGCGCGAGCCGCCGGCGCAAACTTGGTTGG
>PMZX01000369.1 GCA_003170035.1 Myxococcales bacterium
TGGATCGGCCGCCCAAACGTGGCCGAGATTCTGACCGGAGGCGCTAGCATGGCGGACAAGCCGACAAGCAAGGTTCGCTCGGGCCAGAGCCAGGCGGAAAGCGTCGAGGCTTTCTCCGACGTGGAAGAGGCGCGCGCCACCGGGCTGCGGCAGATCCTCGACGAGAATGGGTGCGCGCTCACAGCCGTGCCCGCGCTGTCGGCCGCAGAGTTGGTGCGCATGTACGAGGGCATGCTGCGCGGCCGGCTGCTTGACGACCATCTGCTGACCATGCAGCGCCAAGGCCGCGTTGGCCTGTACCTGGATGCCCGTGGCCAGGAGGCCGCGGCGATCGCGGCAGCCCATGCCCTGGCCCCGGACGACTACTTTGTTCCGGCATTGCGAGAAGCGAGCGCCGCCCTGTACCGCGGTCTACCCCTTCGCACTTTCCTGGCGCAGATGCTGGGCAACAACAACGACCTTGGGCATGGCCGGCAGATGCCGGGGCAGGTCGGGTCGCGCGCCAGCCGCCATGTCATCGGGTCCTCCAGCGTGGCCTCGCAGATGCCGCACGCCACCGGCCTGGCCTGGGCCGCGCGTATGCGCGGCGAGCAGACGGTGGTTGTCGGTTTCGTCGGCGACGGCGGCACCAGCGAAGATGACTTCCAGTCGGGGCTGAATTTCGCGGCCGTGTTCAGGGCGCCGGTAGTGTTCGTGTGCCAGAACAACCAGTGGGCCATCTCCACGCCGCTTTCCACCCAGACCGCCGCGCGCAGCATTGCCATCAAGGGCCTCGCCTTTGGCGTGCCGTCTTTCCGGGTCGACGGCAACGACGTGCTCGCGCTCTACGCGGTCATCAAGGACGCGGTGGACNNGATCCCAGTCGCTACCGCGATCCGGCCGAGGCGGCAGCGTGGCAGTGCAAGGATCCGTTGCTCCGGTTTGGCGCCTGGCTGGACACGCAGAACATCCTAACGGCCGAGGCACAGACGGCCACGCGCCGGCGCATCGACGAAGAAGTTTGCGCGGCCATCGCCGCCGAGGAGGCCACCGGGCCCCCGTCGATGGCATCCTTGTTTGATGACGTTCTGGCCGAGCCGAACTGGCTCATCAATGAGCAGCGGGCCGACTACCTGCGCGTACGCAAGCGCCGGAACTCGCAGTAGTTAGCTATTTCGGAACCAGGCAACTTCGATCCACAAGATGCATGGTCAGTGCGGGCCGGAGACCGGGGTCTTGATGAGATCCCAGCGTACTGCGGACGACTGCGCGTCGACGAGCAAGGTGTCGCCCGACACTTTGACGGCCACGTAGTTTTCCCGGCACCAGCCCGACAGATCCTGCGTACCCCACGCACAGGGAACGTCTCCGTTCCACTGGATGACCGTGGGACGCTTCTGTCGCAACGAGATCTCCAGATCGTACTTGTTGTGCCCGGGCCACGAGCCGCGCTTGTTCCAGGGAACACCGCGCCGGACCGGCAATGCGGCGATCGCGGGATCCATCTTGCCCAGAGGGTCGATGGCCCTCCGCTCGGCATAGTAGGGCAGCACGCCAGCGGCAAACGCAGCAATGGTCGCCTCCGGACGGGTCAGCCTGCGCACGGCGATGGCAGCATTGATGTTGCGAGCCGCCTCATCACTATAGATGGGCGTAAGCGACCACGCATCGACCTGATGGAGCGACACCATCCAGCGTGCGATGAGGACGAAGGTTGTCGCCAGCGTGGCGACGGCGAGCGGCGTCCCCCACGCCACGCGGTCGACGGCCTCAATCACCCCGACCACGAAAGCGACCAGCAGGAGGGGCGTAACCGGCGCAGCAAACCGGATGTAGAGCGGCCAGGCGTCACCCCCGACTGCCAGTTGATAGCCGGCAAAGGCCAAAAACATGACCAGAAACTCCGCTGGACGCCACCCCGGTTGGGCGTGGGCATCCCGGCGACGGAGCCTCCACAGCTGCAGCAGCGCAACCCCGAGAGCCAGCCAGCCAGCCCACATCAGGAAGGGCTCGGAGAAATTCCACCCGAACTGCAGCCGCTCGGCCCAAGTGAGTCCGCGGAGCTTGAGCAGGTAGCTGTTTGCATACCACTTCCCGAAGTAGATCCGTCGAGCCATCTGATACGCGAGCAGAGGCAGAGCGAAGAGGACCGCCTCCACCACGAGTCGTCGAATCTGGATTTCCCGCCTACGCCAGCGTCGAGCCCCGTCGCAAGCCACGAATACCACCACGAAGAGCACCGCCTCGGGCCGGGTGAGACACGCCAGCGAGAGCAGAACCGCATCGATCCTGTAGGCGCGCGGCGCACGCCGGTCGGCAAGCGACCGGTGGACCAACAGCAGGAGCAACGGCGCGAGCAGTCCGGTCTCCATGCCCATGATCGACCAGTACAGCAGCGGGTAGAAGGTAACTGTCAGCAAGACAGCGGCCAGCATCCCCAGGTCGCGACCGGCGCGGTCGCGCAGCAATCTGCGCGTGATGAGGGTGACCAGCACCAGGTCGGACAGCGCGAGGGCGAGGCCGAAGAACTGCACCGCCGCAATGGCGTGGATGCGACCTAAACAGGCGCGGAATCCGGCCAGGACGAACACCCAAAGCGGACTGGAGAACCCCTCCACGCGCTCACCCGGGTTCCACACCAACCCACGCCCCTGCACCCAGTTGTCGGCATAGCGCATGCTGATCATGGCGTCGTCGAAAAGGGCGAAGTAGCGACGCCCATCCGAGGCGACGGTCGAGGAGTTCATGATCAGGATGGCGCCCAGCACGAGCGACGCGAGCATCACGCCGAGCCAGAGCAGATACGCCGCACGGGAGCGGAAGAGTCGGTCCGGCGGCACGACAGCCGGCGGGTCTGGCGTGGGCTGGCTCATTGCACAGTCAATTGAGTGTGGGTTGATCGACGGGGAGTCCGGCAACCCATCTAGCATCGCATGGGCCGGGGATCGAAGTTAGCTGTTTCACCCCAGAGGGCACAGAACCGAACTGTCGCAACCAAAGGGATTACTCCGGCCACGGCCATGGCCGCGGCTATCGTGGCGCTGTCGAGAATTTTCGCGGCTTGCGAAGAAAGCGTGTTGGATCGCGCTCCGCGAAATCCTGGCTATTTCCGGGCCGCGTGCCGTTTCCTGCGGCTGCGGCCAGCGCTCAGCACCAGCAACATGCCAAGGGCCAGAGCCGCGGTGTCTGACAGGCCGCCGGTGCCGCTTCCCAGTCGGCAGGAGCAGCCACCCTTGCTGGCAGCCCCAGTCGCCGGCGTGGTGCCGACTGTGGATCCGCCAGCGCCTACACCGGTGTTCACACCCGTGCCGGCGTTTCCCCCTGTGCCGGGGTTCACGCTCGTGCCGGTGTTCCCGCCCGTTGCAGCGGTCCCGCCCGTGACGGCGTTCCCACCCGTGACCGTGTTCCCTCC
>PMZX01000388.1:0-5290 GCA_003170035.1 Myxococcales bacterium
TCCTTCTTTCGCTTGGCTTGCGCGAATACCACGCCGGCCACGGGAATCCGGGTGGCCACCGCGTTGGCCGTGGGCTTCACCGTGGTTGGCCCCTTGTTGATGGTCTGCTTGGGCACGTCCTTGGCAGGTGCCGCGGTCTTCGCCGTCTCCCCCATGCGCGTGTTGCCCACGGCAAAGGCCGGCCCCTCCCCTTCGCCTGCGCCCTCGCCCACCGTAGATTCGAAGCTCAAACCCACCACCCGCGCTGGCTGCGCCTTGGGCATCTCCTTGGGCTGTACCTCCGGCTTGGGCAAGGGCGGCTGGCGAACCGCGACCACGCGCTCGGGCTTCACCTCGGGCTCGGGTTCCTTGGGCGGCGGCGGAAGTTCCTTGGGCTTGACCTCACGCACCTCGATGGCCACTTGCTGGCGCGTGACCGTCTTCTGGTGGCTCAGCCGGCTGATGCCAAAGGCGGTGACCACGAACGCCACGTGCAGGCCCACGGACACCAGCAGCACCAGGATGCCGACCGCCGCGCGCAGCCACGACGGCATACGGTGCAGGCCCCGGTGCGCCCGAAAATCGGACGACAGCGGAACCCGCACATGCGCCATGGCTCGGGCCTGCGCGAACTTGCGCCGACGATTCCTCTTCTCGACAAAGGGATTGCCACGGCGGTGCGGCTCGCGCCGGGATAGTACCGGCCGAGGCTCCTGCGGGCGGGAAGAGGGGCGCCCTGTCATGGCGAATCGCTCTCTAGTTGTCCTCGGGCACGGGTGCACGCTCCACATCGAGCGCAAAGGCCGTGACTCCCTTGCGTTTGACCAGATCGATCAGCTCCATCACCCGGCCGTAGACCACACCCTTGTCGGCCGCGATCACCGCCTGCAGCTTGGGATTCGCGTCGTGCTCACGCTTCACGTGGCTGGCGACCTCGTCCAGGTTGCTCTCCTTGCCGTTGAGCAGCAGCTTGCCGTCCTTGGTGCACACCAGGTTGACCGTCGATTCCACATGCGCGCCGCCGGTGGCGGCCTTGGGCAGGTTGACCACCATGCTGGCGCGCACGATGGCGGCCGAGGTCAGCATGAAGATGATGAGCAGCACCAGCACGATGTCCACGAAGGGAATGATGTTGATGCTGGCGAGTGGTCCCTCGTCCTCGCCGTTGCCGTTGCTCAGCGACCTAGCCATGGCGGCTCCCTACGCACCCTTGTCGCCGCCCGCGGCCTTCAGTTCGGCCAGCAGGATGCGCGACAGCGACTCGGTGTTGGTTACCGCGTCCTTCACCATGCCCTTGAACACGTTGTAGGCCACCACGGCCGGGATGGCGACCAGCAGGCCGATCGCGGTGGCCACCAGCGCCTCCGCGATCCCGGCCATCACGCCCGAGCTGGCGCTGGCGATGTCCTTGGACAGATCCTTGAACGCCCGCACGATCCCGAGCACGGTGCCGAACAGGCCGATGTAGGGCGAGTTGGAAGCCAGGGTGGCCAGGATGGGCAGGCGGCGCTCGTAGAAGCTCTTCTCGCGCGACATCGCCCCGGTCAGCAGATCCTCGACGGATTCCGGCCCCTTGGCGTAGCCGCGCAGGCCGGCCAGCACGACGTTGGTTTCCAGGCTGTCGGTCTTGGCCAACAGCTTGGCCGCGGCCTCGAAGTCGCCCTTGTCCAGGTGCTTGGTGAACTCTTCGCGCAAGGAATCGAAGTCGATCTTGCGCCGCCGATAGAAGATCCAGCGTTCCACCATGACGGCAACCGAGAGCAACGACAGGCCGAGCAGGAGCCAGAGCACCCACTCGGAACGGAAAACCGGCAAGGACAGGAGTTTCTGGACCAGGCCTTCGGGAGAGGGGGTCATGACGACCTCAGATAACACCGCATGCGGGGATTTCTGTCACCCAGCACACCATGACGCAAGCGCGATTACGTCGTTCGGCCGCTTCGGTGACAGCTCGTTGACGATCCGCCTGTTGACGGCGCCGCACGGCACACGTAGCGTTCGCCGGCCATGTGCTCGTCCTCACACGCGCCCGTCCCCATGCGAAACTTGCCGAGGCATTTATCGGCGCGCCGCGTTTTCTTCGCAGCGCTGTTCTTGTTGGCAGGCGCCTCCTCCACCATGGCGCGTGCGGAGCCACAAAACCTCATCGCCGGGAAGCTGCCCATCCGCAGCGAGGGTGTGAAGAACGTCAGTCGACTGACCGACGGCGTGTACGGCAACGAGGGCGACGAGTGGCTCACCGATGTGACGTCTCGCTTTCTCTCGGCGCGAGCCTTCGTGGAATACGACCTGGGCGGTGAGCGACCGCTTCGTTGCGCCCTGGCCCAGGCCGATAACAACGACGTGTACATCCTCTCGGGCTCGCTGGACGGCCAGACTTGGCAGTCCCTGTGGCGCGTCGGGGCCGAGAGCGGGGCTGGCATGCGGCTGCGCAATCAGAAACTGGAGGCCCGCGCGCGCTATGTGCGGCTCTCCGCCACTGGCGGCGACGCCCTGTACAGCGTGAGCGAGATCGCCCTGTACGGCGAGTGCCCAGCCATCTGGCCGCCACCCGAGCTGGTGCGAACCCGCGGCGTGGCAGTGGCCGACACGGTGGTCACCAAGGTCGTGGTCTTCGGGATCTTCGCCGCCTTCTTCCTCCTGGTCCATCGCCGAAAAGCAGGGCGGATTCACTACATTCTGATCCTGCCGGCGCTGGCGGCGGGCTGGATGCTAGCCGTGGAGCTGGGGCGGCTGTACCCCTTTGGCGATCAAGAGCCGTCGTTGCGCGGCTTGCTCGCCGCGCTGGCTGCCTTGCTGGCACTCAAGGAGGCTTTCTTCAAGGAGGCGGCAGCGCCGCACCGAAAAGTTGTGCTGGGCACCTTGGGCTTCTGCGCGGTCGCGGCCTTTGCCACGTACTACCACTTCGGCACGCCGCAGTTCTTCGACGAGGCCAAGGGCCGCCGCACCCTCGTTCACACCTGGGCCATGCGCAACGATTTCCCGACGGCGAAGTACTTCCGCGAGTTGCGCTTCGACGGATTGTACGTCGCTTCGCTGGCGGCCTACACCGACAATACCCCGGGCTTTTCCCCTGATCGGCTGGCCAGCGTGCGCGTGCGCGATCTGCGCGACAACCAAATGCGCACCGGCAGCGAGTTGGCGGATGAGCTGCTCAAGGTGCGAGCGCGCTTCACTCCCGAGCGCTGGCAGGAATTCCGGCGCGACATGAAGTACTTCGCCGACACCATGGGCGAGGCGGACTACATGGCCAGCCTGCAGGACCACGGCGGCGACGCCACGCCCGCGTGGCTGGTGCCTGCCTATCTCCTCTTCAGCCACCTGCCGGCCAGCGAAGGAGTCCTAACAGTCACCGCGCTCATCGATCCGCTGCTGGTGCTGCTCCTGTTCTTCGTCATCGCGCGCACCTTCGGGCTGCGCGTGATGCTTTACCTGGCCGTGCTGTGGGGGACCAGCGACTTCTACAGCTTCGGTTCCAATTTGATGGGCGCGACGTTGCGCCAGGATTGGCTGGTGGCTCTCGGGTTCGGGGTCTGCGCCCTGAAATCAGGCCGCCTGGTCTGGGGTGGGGCCTTGCTTGCCTATGCGGGACTGGTGCGCGCCTTCCCCAGCGAGGCGGCCCTGTTCCTGGCCGTGCCCTTGGTGTGGTTTGCCGTCGACACCTGGCGCGAGCACCGGCGGATGCCCCGGCTGGCGGAGCTTCGCACGGCCCAGCGCCCTGCTCTGCGCGCGCTGGGCGGCGCGGTCCTATGCGTGGTGGGCGCGCTCCTTCTCACTTCGGTTCTGTTCGGCGTGGGCGACACCTGGGGCGCCTGGCACCAGAAGACCGAGATCCACGAGAGCAACCCCAGCTCGAACAACCTGGGCTTGCACAACATCGTGGCCTTTCGTTCCGATCTGTCTGCCGCGAGTCTCGCGCAGAGAAGCACTCCCGACGTTTGGTCCGACTGGGCACGCAACCAGCTTTCGACCTTCTCGGCCCGTGAGCCGCTGTACTACATGGCACTCCTATTCGCGCTCGCTGTGGCGTTGATCGCGTGCCGGGGGCGCCGCCTGGAGCAAGTGTACCTCACCGGCCTCCTGCTCGTGCCCTTCTATTCGTATATGCCCAACACGTACTTCCATTTCGTATTTCTCGTGCCGCTGGTCGTGGCGGTAGCCGGAGCCGAGGCCGAACGCAATCGCAGCTTCGCCCTGGTCGTCGTGGTGCTGGCGCTCATGGCGGTGGGCCAGGCCATCACCTTGGGCGAGCCATGGGCCGACCTGCGCTACACCGACCAGAGCGCCATGCTTCTCCTTGGGTTCGCCCTGATCCTCATCCATCTGGCGCGCGAGTCCTGGCGCGCAGCGCCTCTGTGGAAGAAGGAACAGAAGGGCGAAGCAGGAAAGGCGCCAGCCGGCGCGGGCTGAGCGGATCATCGGGTAGGGGCGACCTGCGGTCGGCTCAGAGCGAGCGAACTTGGTCAGCGGCTTGGGGCGCGCTTGGGCTCCAAAATGCTTTCGAGGATCCGGATCAGGTCAGGCAGGTCAGAGTTGACGGTCGTCCACAAGAGGGAGAGGTCGACGTCGAAGTAGTTGTGGACCAGCCGATTCCTCATCCCAACCATGTCGGCCCAAGGCAACTCTGGGTACCTGAGGCGAGTGTCTTCACCGACGCGCGCAGCCGCCTCGCCGACGATCTCCACGCACTTCAACAAGGCAAGCGTCAGTTGCCGGTCCTATGAGACATCTGCCTCGACCCGCCCGCGCGCAAACGCCCGTGCCTCGCGCGCAGCCGCCAGCATGTCAGCGAGCCTCAGGGAGTCATCACGCGGCGACATACTCATTCAAAGCTTCAGCCAGCACCTGATTTCGGAACGAGACATGCAGCTCGGCGGCCGTACGCAGGTCGACCTTGCGGCCCAAAGTCGCAGACAAATCTCGCGCCATGCGTGCAATGGCCAGATAGCCAACACGCACACCCGGACGAAACTCGACCAGCATGTCCACGTCGCTGTCAGGCCGAAAATCGTCGCGCAAGATTGAGCCGAAAAGAGCCAGGCGAGCGATCCCATTCTTGCGGCAGAACTCCGCAACACGATCGTGTGGAATGTCGAGAACGTCCTTCATGTCGTAAGCATATCCCTTCAGGCTGGCGCATCAAGCTGCCAGGTCACGCCGAACGATCGGCGACGGTTTGACGCAAATGGGCCGGGGGTCTACGCTGGATATCTGTGCTTTGTGCAGCATTCACGTCGCGGGACTATGGAGAGCTGGTGCGCGTGACCACACGGGAATTTAACCTGGCGAACGTGGGCACTTTTCCAGAGTT
>PMZX01000388.1:5381-5581 GCA_003170035.1 Myxococcales bacterium
GCCAACCGCGAGGCCCTGGCGCGCTTCCATCGCGAGGCCGAGATCACCTCGCACCTCGGGCACCCGCACCTGGTGAACGTCGTCGACTTCGGCCAGGCGGAATCCGGCGAGCCCTATCTCGTGATGGAGTATCTCGAAGGCGAGGATCTCGACCACCGCTTGCGGCGCGTGGGCCGCCTGTCGATCGAGGCGGTTGTCCA
>PMZX01000388.1:5703-6014 GCA_003170035.1 Myxococcales bacterium
CAGTGTCGATGACATCGATCACCGCACCGACCAGTGGGCGCTGGCTTGCATAGCCTGGGAGATGCTTCTCGGCCGCGGTCCCTTCGTGGCTGACGACGTGGCCGCGATCCTCTACCAGATCATCAACCTGGCCCCGCATCCGCTGGCGCCGCGCGTGCCGGGCCTGCCGCCGGCCGTGGAACAAGTGTTGCGGCGAGCGTTGAGCAAGCGGCCGGCGGATCGGTTCCCGTCGATGCAGGAATTCTCACGCGCCTTCCAGACCGCCGCGTTTGGCCGTCCCGCTGACACAACACCAGCGCCGGTGCTGGTAT
>PMZX01000035.1:0-4162 GCA_003170035.1 Myxococcales bacterium
AAGTGGTGGAGACTCCGGCGACGATCTGAGAGCGGGGACTTCTGCGAAGGTTGGTTGGATCGAGATTCTCTGTACCAGGTGCAAAGTCCCACTCCGCCTGATCGCACTATCCAGGCAGCGATGCACCTGCCCACCGTACCCCAGTTTCACCCCGCGCGCCCGCCGCCGACATCCTGCCAGGAGGCATGCGGAGCAGAAGACTGGGTGAACTGATCGGCGACCTCGGCGGGGACGCGATGGGGTAGACTGCGCCTTGTGGTCGAGACAGGCCTTTGCAGACCCTTTGCCGGCACCCGCAGTCGCCTCGCCGACCCCGCGGCGGCACGTCGGCGGCCATGCCGACCCGCGGCGGGCGGATTCTCTGACGCAGAAAAACCCCGCTCGAATCGCTTAGGCACCGGGCAGTAGACTCACGCGGAGGGGACAGTGAGGACGATCATGGCGACGGAAGACACGCGCGACCCGCCACCTGGTGTGAGACGATGGCTCATTTCTTGCGACGAATCGGGAGTAGGGGGCCAACGTTTCTATGGCTTCGGCACACTTTGGATGGGCTGGCAACGGCGCGGCGACTTCCAAGCTTTGATCCGTCAAGTCAGGGAGCAGCACCGCTACACATGTGAGATGAAGTGGAACGACGTGTCTACTGGTGTGCTGCCCTTCTACGCGGACCTTGTGGATACCTTCTTCAAGACCAAGTGGTTGCTCTTCCACTGTCTGGTGGTGGAGAAGGCCTCGGTGATCAGGGAGCTGCACGACGGGGACTTGGACTTGGCGCGTAGGAAACATTTCACCGCTCTGCTGCTGAACAAGATCCGGCGCGCATTGAGGACGTTCCCAGATCGAGAGCAGACCTTCCGAGTGTGGGTCGACCCGATCGCGTCCCGCTATCCGAAGGCCGACGAGGTTGTCGAGATAATCACGAACAACGTGCTGGCCAAGGCGCTCGGAAGGGCGCGCCCGTTGGACAGTGTCATCACCAAAGACTCGAGAGAGACTCCGGCGATTCAGCTCTGTGACGTTCTTCTTGGCGCCGTGGTGGCGGCGTTCGAGGGCAGGGTGGCATCTACGGCAAAGCTCGAAGTCCAGAGAAGGATCGCGGACTGTTTGGGTTGGCCGTACCTCCGAGCTGAATGGGACACGTACCCGAGGGAACGCAAGTTCAACATCTGGCATTTGTGGGACGGCCCGAGCAAGCCGAGAAGGGTGAAGGCCCGTGCTGTCGTGCTGAAGCACCCGTTCCCGGCCGTCAGGCCGCCACCGGAGGCGAGAACGGGTTGACACCAGGGCGGCAATGGCGGCGGGATTGTGAGCTTTTGCGTAGGCGATTAGTGTTCACGTTTGCAAGCTTAGGAGTGCACCTATGGATCAGTCCTTGATGGCGGCGCTCAACCAATTGGGAGAGATGGAGAAGGCCCAGCGCAGAAATGAGCGCGTCGTGTGGCTTCTCGGTGCGGGCTTCAGCAAGCCGCTGGGCGGACCGCTATTTTCCGAGTTGATCAGTGAGCGTGTGGCTCTCTGGGTCAGGTGCTGGTTGGCATCCAAGGATGTTTCTGACGAGGCTATCCATGACGCATTGAATGTTTTTAAGAAGGGCGAAGAACTCGGTCTCTGGGAAAACGCAGAAGAATGCATCACGCTGATCAACGAGGCACGCTCCGACGAAGCCACAAGAGCCGCAATCTTGGAAACGATCGAGGAACTCAGGAATGAGAAGGGCTTGGAAGACGTGGAGAGGCAGCTATCACGCTTTGTAGCAGCGGCCACGGCGCACTTTGTTGTTCGTGCGCTTGGAGCTGAGCAACTTCCGGAAGCGTGGACTCCATATAGAGAGTGGGCAAAGCTGCTCTCGGGCCGTGATTCGATAGTCAACTTCAACTACGACAGGGTCGTGGAAAGTCTATTCAGGCGGACCGAAAAAAGGACGGCGCTCGTCAAGCTCCATGGGACGGTGTCTGAGACGCTTTGGGAAGACATTCGAGATGGGAAGCCTATTTCCAACATCGCGTTGCCCGGTCCGGACAAACTCCGTTCCAGGGACGAACCGATGGTCAGCGAGGCTTGGGAGCAAGCAGGCACTTTGCTTGAACAGGCGAATAGACTCGTGGTCATAGGCTATTCTTTCCCGGCGTCTGATGCGTATGCCCGGTGGTTCATTCTTTCAAAGTGCCGTGCAGTGACTGTCGACGTGGTGCTCGGTCCAGGTGAATTCGGCGAAGCGATCACAGGCATGTTTGCGCGCTTCCTCGGAAAACCTGCCGTCAGAAACACAAGACTCCTCGCGCAGGAGTACCTTGCCGAGGGCTGCGCTCGGCCGTGGGAGGACAGGTTCAACCACTGGCTCACGTACTAGGGCCTGTCCCCAAATTCAGGCCAGCCATACTCGCACCGCAGCGAAGAGAACGAAACCTAGGAAGTTCGTGGAGGTCTTCTCGTAGCGGGTGGCCACACACCGGTACCGCTTTATCTTGTAAGGCGCAGGGCTGCGGTCGGTGGTGGCGGGACGGCTGTGCGGGTCCTGGGCCAGGATGGCGGCGACGCCCATGGGAGCGGAACCAGAGGCATCTCCCGCCGGCATCTCGCGCCGAACCGATGGAGTCCTACTTGTCTACCGGTCGGGGTGGCAGCGACACAAGGCGATTCAGGTGCTGACCTTGTCGCGAGCACAAATCGGCGACGATAGCCGATGGATCGTATCCGAGCGACTCGGCGTAGGCGTCCCGGATGGCACGGACCTCGTCGACGATAGGATCGAATACGGCTTCTTGGCTCACGCCTGCAGTTCCTCCGGGGTGCAAATCGTCGGGGGCTGCAGACCGTGCGAGCGACATAGTGACTCAAGCCTAGCACGGATTTGTGCGTTCGCGATGTGAGTGCAGTTCCAGGTCAGCAGGAAGTCCATTCCGTGAATTGCGGCGGCGGCCACATGAAGGGCGTCGACGAAAGCCTTGCGCGGGAGAGCCCCTGCGTCCACAAAACGAGAAGCCAAGTCCCCGACGTCGCTGGTGATCCTCAAGATAGCTACGTCAGTGAGTACCGACAGCCGACGCTCGGCGGACCGAGGATCCCCGCCGCCTGCTTCAGCGAGGACCGCCTCGGAAACGTAGAGTTCGTATCTGGCTCTGGTCGCCCACCATGCATGGGTGATCTGTTGGTGAGCAGCTACGACGATGTCTCGACTTGGGAGCGACGTCAGGTAGCTAACCACGCTCGTCTCGATATAGACCTTGGGTGACATCCCTGATGTCCTGTTTCCGCGCCTGTAGATGATGACTCAAGTTGCAATCTGAGACAACCCGCTCGCTGTTCAACGCGCCAGCAAGCGCATTCTGCGTTTCCTCCAGCGCCGCGAAGTCATCACCCCCGTGACCGCGTCGGGCGACGGTGAAGTCACCGTCGTCAGCGACGAGTCCATGGGCGAGAAAGATCCGCTCCTGGCCAAGCTGCTGGCCGCCGCCACCGCCGGCACCCCGCCTGCCGGGTGGGCTCAGAAGCGCAAGCCCCTTCGCATCGTGCTCGACCCCGACGACCGTCCCGTGGCCAAGGGCACGTTGTGCGCGCAAGAGCACGGCTTCAACTTGCATGCTTCAACGAAGGTCGCTGCAAACGAGAAGCCCGGCCGAGTAACCTTGTGTCGCTATATTCTGCGCCCACCGCTCGCCAACGACCGGCTGCACATCTTGCCCGACGGAGCGGTGAGGCTGGACTTCAAGAAGCCGTGGTCGGACGGTGACGGGCGCGGCGAAGCCGCGTGGGGCAGGGGTTGGGTGGGCAGGCCCTAACCCCGCAGGGGTACCACGTCGGTGGAACTGGCCCCGCTGGCCCTCATCGCCCGGCTGGCTGCTCTTGTCCCTCCGCCCAAGCGGCATCTCGTCAGATATTTTGGCGTACTCTCATCGCACGCAACTTCACGCAGCGAAGTCGTGTCTGCTCCTGCCACGCCTCCAGCAGCCTCGGGCGAGCAAGACAAGCCCAAGCGCCGACCAAGGTATATCCGGTGGGCAGAATTGTTGAGACGCGTTTTCGGGATCGAGATTCTCCGTACGAAGTGCAAGGCCCCGCTCCGCCTGATCGCACTCATCAAGAGCGAGGACACCGCAAAGAAGATTCTGATCGCCATGCATCTGCCCAGCGAGGTACCCAAGCTCCACCCCGCGCGCCC
>PMZX01000035.1:4187-9320 GCA_003170035.1 Myxococcales bacterium
ATCCGCCTCACGGAACCCGGGGTGGCAGGTGGGCGTGGCGGCCCACGGCGAGAGGGTTCCCCGACGCAGAAAAACCCCGTTTGAAACGATTGGGCACCAAAGGGAGGGGCCTCCGGATCACGGGAATAGTGACCGCCAGCGTGGGCGTGTTTGGACTGATTGTCGGAGGAATTCTCTGGCAGGAGGCGCTGGACGAGAACAGCGAGGCAGTAAACCAGTTACAGTCGAACCCATCGCAGGCGCACAGCACTCGCATCGATGCCGAGGGACTGTCTGCAGGCTCAAACGTGTGTCTGATCGCCGGTGGCGTGCTCAACGGGCTTGGTCTCATCACGACCCTGCTCAGCTTCGTTGACGACACTCCGTCCAAGGGCGCGGCGCTTGCCCCCGCCCTGGGTACGAACTTCGCGGGCGCTACTGTGAAAGGAGTCTGGTGATGCGTCTGCTTGGCACCGCGATCCTGGCGTCTGTCGCAGTCACCGCCTGCAGTCTGCCCGCCTTTCCGCCGGAAGGCACGGGCGGCACCGGCGGCACGACCAATTCGAGCAGCACGAAAGATTCTGGTGACAAAGACACTGGCTGGATCACCGGCACAACCACTGGCGGGACGACGGGCATCAGTCGTCGAGGACCATGAAAGCAAACAGCGAGTATCCGTTGGTCGTGCCTCTTTGCGTGCCATACATGCGCACGTAGCGGGCGGTGGTCTTGCTGAAGGTCACGTCGGTCACGGAATACGTTGCCCCGATGGTCGTGCTGTACACGTCGGTCCAGGTTGTGGCGTCGGTTGAAACCTGAATCTTGAAGGCCTTGCCATAGTCGGTGTGCCACTTGAGGATGGCCCGGTCGATTTCGGTCGCGGCGCCCAGGTCCACCATGATCCATTGTGGGTCACTGGCCGCGCTCTCCCATCGTGTGGCTGTGTAATTCTGATAGGTCGTGGCCTTGGTTACGTTGGCGGCGACATTCGCGGTGTCTTGCGAGGACGCCGTGGCTGTCTTGCCCAGCGCCAGATTGCGCGAAGAATCGAAGGTTCTCCACGTGCCGGCAGCCACATTCAAGTCCCAGTCCTGAAGGTACGGCATGGTTGGCATGAGAGCGGTGCCGAACTGATAGGGCAGCCACACATAGCCGCCCTGGCTTCCTCCGGTTGGCAACCAACGGTCGCCATCGAACATGTAGACAGTCCCTTGCGTGCCGGTGAATGGGAAAACGAAATCGACCTGCGTTTCGTACGTCGTGCTCGACCCAGGCGTGGACAGCATCGTGGCAGCAGACCAGGGGCCGGCCAGGGCGGTTGCCGTGTAGTATCGCGTGGGTGATGGGTTAACCCCATTGGTCTCGGAAACCCCATAGTAGTAGGTACCATTGCGTTTGAAAATGTGGGGCGCTTCGCGGCTGGCTTCGTTCCACAAATACATTTGGGTATCCAGGCTCAAGTAGTCCGCCGACATTCGATAGATGCCGTGTTGTCGATTCGGGCCGGTTTGATCCCAGACATAGGCCAGGTACGCCTTCCCGTCGTCATCCTCGTACATCGACATGTCCCCGATGTTGGCACCACCCACCTGGGTTTCGCTCAACAAGGTGTATGGCCCTTCGGGGGTCGACGACGTGGCGAAGCCCAAAGAGGCGGCGTCTCCGCCATACTTCAAGAACATCACGTATTTCTTGGTCGTGTCGTTGTAGAGCACGTCCATTCGGTTGGCCCCCGCAACCACGTGCAGCGCGATGCCCTTGTTGGTCCAGTGAACGAGATCTGTAGACGCGTAGCAAGTTTGATCGTTCCAGGCCTTGGGGTCCTGCCAGGCGAAGAGGCCATACCAGTAGTAGGTGTCCCCGAACTTGCGCAGGCAGCCGGCGCGCGTCTCGATCGCCGCCCCAGTGTCGTCGTACCAGAAGAAGTCATTGTGTATGGTCACCCAGCCTGTGGTTGCCGCGCCACCCGTGCCCGTGCTGCCGCCTGTGCTGGTGCCACCGGCAGCGGTCGAGCCGCCAGATGTCTTGCTGCCACCAGCCACGGTGGCGCCGCCTGTGGCGGTTCTTCCGCCCGTGGTGATGGTGCCACCTGGGGCGATGCTGCCGCCCGTGGCGGTCTTTCCGCCTGTCGTGCTCGTGCTGCCGCCCTCGACGATCGTGCCTGCTGTGGCGCTGCTTCCGCCTGTGGTGATGGTGCCGCCCGCAACAAGGCTGCCGCCACTTGCGCTGGCGCCCGCCGCTCCACTGGTTCCGCCGAAGTTCGCATCGGGCGGGCCAGCGTCCTGAGCGAGTCCTCCGGTGGCGCTGACGCCTCCGCTAGCAGCCCCACCGGTGCTTTGGGAATTGCCGCCGGTGGGCGCGGGGGACGAGCCACCGGTTGCGGCGTTGCCACCTGTGCCAGTTGCGCCAGCCGAGTTGGCGCCCGCGGCGCCACCGGTGGCAGAGCTTGCGTCACGGCCACCGACGGACGCGGTGCTTCCGCCGCAGCCGAGGGCCAGGGACGCACCGGCGAGCAGCACGAAAACCAGACGGCGTGTTCTCAGAGTCATGTTCATGGCTTGTCTCCCGGGATGGCGCACAGCTTAGCTAATGAAACAAAGTGCCGTGTGCCTGGTGATTCGGCTCAGGCGATTTGAGCGACGGCACGGTCGCATGCTGGGGCCGACCATGGTGCTGGGGAACGATCGCTCGTCAGCACTCAGCCCCCAGCAATTGCCGACATGCGTGTACTGCATGAACGGGCCCGACATTCCCGCCGACACCATGGAGTTCAAGAATGTGACGTACAAGTTGGTCATCTGGTACGAGTCATGAAGTGGATTCTCTTTTGAATATGTGTCTGAGGGCGCATCCCTCTGGGCCTGTGCGATTTGCGGGTGAAGGATCAGCCGGTTCGTCCAACAGAGACTTTGTATTGATTCGCAATAGCAATGGGGGGTAACATCTTCGCAACATACGGCCCTGGAATGGAGGCTCTATGAAGCACATTCGAAGTGAGTTTCTATTTGGGGTATTGGCCCTGACGGCAGCCTGTCGCGAATCCTCGTCTAGTCATGCGCACGATGCGCACGACGCGACACTGGACAGCCCGAGGGAGACTTCGCCGGAAGCTGCCGTTGGGCAAGCGGACGGCGCTGTCGATAGCGCTGACGTCATGGCTCCTGCGGACATCGCAATTGCGGCGCTCGACGCGGCTTCTGACAGTCCGGCCGACTCTTCCGTGGACGCTTCAGTCGCGCCGGCCGACGGCGCGCTCTCCGACACAGAAGTCGCTGACGCTGCGACTACGACCGACTCGCTCGCTATCGCTGGGGAAGCTGGCGTCGAAGTCGCTCGTATCTATCTATCAGAATCCACCAACACGCCCTGGGTCCAAGTCATCGTTTATGCCGATGCCAGTGCGGTTCGGACCGTCGGTCCACCCAAAGCAGGGTGGTTGGTCTTGGCGGATGGCGCGGTCGTCCCCAGGGGTGCGTTGCCATGGACATTCGAGGCAGGCTCGCCGGAGATCATCAAGTTCATCCAGGATCTGGCAGCCGCCGGCGATGTCTCTGCCATCCCCATCGGTAGTTGCATGAAGTCAGTTTCGTTCGGAACGACGACGCACCTGTCGGCCGGTGGAAAACAGAGTGGCGATCTACAGTGCGCCACCAATGTCACCCCTGCGCAGGCGGCGCTGATCGGCGATTGCCAAGCCTTGAGCTTGTGACGGACGCGCACGCAAACGTACCAACTCCAGCTTGCCACAAACAGGACCGGGCGGTACGAGAGCCAAGCGGGCACAGGGACGTCGTTGACGTAATCTCCATTTTGTGCGGTCGGGTCGGGGACCGGCGCGGTGGTGTGGAGGAGGTTGATGCTCTTCCCGCCATCCACCGAGCCTAGTAGTACACTACCCCGGTGGTCGATAGATCGTCCATGGCTCCTGTCTCACGTGCAACCGGAGGCACCATGTTGAATCGTGTGTGTTCTGTTTTCCTGAAGCTGATCGTGCCGTCCATGTTGGTCATCACCGTGGGTGCAGGCGGGTGTAGCAGTGGAAGAGGCATTCGGGTCGGAACCACCGGTGGTTCGACCAGCTCCACCGCAGGTGCAACCGTAGGTGTGACCAGCACCACAGGGGGAACCACCGGCACCATCGGAAACACGGGTGGAGGAGGGATGACCAGCACCACCGTAGGCATCACCAGCTATGCAGGCACAGTTGGCACCACTGGAGGAATCACAGGCATCACCGGAGGTGCGGGTGGGGGAGACAGCACGGTAACCAGCGGAGGGACCACTGGTACCGTGGGAGGCACGGGTGGCATCACAAGCGCGGGCGGAAATGGATGCACCACAGACCAAAACACGTGTGCGACAGACGATGACTGCACCATGAGCGACTACCGACCGCCCATCTCGTCAGCAGACGATTGCTACTGCTTCGAGTGCGGCTATCCCGTAGCCAACGCCATAGCCGGTGACTGTCAGGCTGCCTACGTTCAATTCTGTGGTCCCGGCTGGAACTGGCAGGAGGAACACAACTGTCCGAACATTCCTTGCGCGCTATACCACTCTCGTTGCATTGGCGGCGTGTGCGAGCATTTCCCCTGACCCATTCGTGTCTCGAAAGCTGCCAGCACCATTCATGCTCAGTCGGCCCAGGCTCACCCTTCGCCTGTTACCGAGTTAGCTATCGCATGTGGGTCCTCTTTGATTCCCGCACCCACTGTCATCCATGCACCGAGGCTCTGATATGTCGGCGGGTGAAGAAGTTTGGGTCTAAAATTCAAGCCGGCTGTCCGGCTTGAATCCTGAGACCACGAGGTCTCCATCACCCGTTGGTCAGTTCCGTATCTGTCTGCGGGAAACAGGAATCTCAAGCTGTGCTCGTTCAGCCAGTTCATGCCCAAGCCGTCGGCAACGAGACCAAGCTCTCTCGGTCCTGATACCCAGCCGTCGGGCAATCGACTTCAACCTGTGACCTGCCATCCTCATGGACAGCAGAATGGTGGCGCGTGTGATAGGGCGAGGAAATGGCCAGCACGCATGCGGGTGTCCCTATTCACACTTGAGCTGGGCAATGGCAGCTTGAGCCGCCTTGCAGTCCTGATTGTCCTCGCCCTTTCCTTGGCAAGCATCCAGGTGAGTCGATACTTCATCCGCACTTGG
>PMZX01000035.1:9355-9579 GCA_003170035.1 Myxococcales bacterium
TGCAGTTGTCGAGCATATGGGTACGGTCAGGGGACACGCTGGATGCGAACCAAGAACAACCCACGCTCACAAGAAGCGCCGCCGCACACCCCAAGAACAGGTGATTCCAACGCGACAGGCGACCTCTCTGATTGGGAATGGTCATGTCAGCTAAGCTAACACAGGTCCGTGCACGCCAGGTTCTTGAATCGCGGCCCGCGCCCACCATCTGGACCCTGCGCGCC
>PMZX01000168.1 GCA_003170035.1 Myxococcales bacterium
CCCTCTCAGGGTTCCCATGTCAGAGCCATTGATTCTGCTAAACTTGTGCTACATTCCGCGCGAGCGGAGGCGGGCAGGGAGGGGACCACATGGCGCCAAAAGCGCCGCATAGAGGAGCAAGAAAAGATGGCCACTCGAATCGCGATCAACGGTTTTGGACGCATCGGTCGACTGATTTTCCGGGCGCTGTACAGCCAGAAGCTGTTCGGTAGGGAATTCGAAGTTGTCGCAGTGGGCGATATCGTCCCGGCGGACAACCTTGCCTACCTGCTCAAGTACGACTCGACCCAGGGCAAGTTCGAGGGTCAGGTCGGCTCGAAGAAGTCGGTACCTGACAAGGACGCCGACATCCTCCTGGTCGATGGCAAGGAGATCAAAGTCGTCAGCGCCAAATCCCCGGCCGAGTTACCGTGGAAGGCGTTGGGAGTTGACGTGGTCATCGAATCGACCGGGCTCTTCACCGAGAAGGCCAAGGCCGAGGGCCACATCCAGGCGGGCGCCAAGAAGGTC
The DNA here is from genome assembly GCA_003170035.1 of Myxococcales bacterium. Classification (GTDB taxonomy): domain Bacteria; phylum Myxococcota_A; class Polyangia; order Fen-1088; family Fen-1088; genus Fen-1137. The sequence continues at coordinate 511 of PMZX01000168.1, forward strand.
ATCATCTCGGCTCCTGGCAAGAATGAAGACATCACGCTGGTGATGGGCGTGAACAACGAAAAGTACGACCCGGCCAAGCACCACGTGATCTCCAACGCAAGCTGCACCACCAACTGTCTGGCGCCTGTGGTCCACGTCGTGCTCAAGGAGGGCTTCGGCTTGACCGAGGGCCTGATGACGACCATCCACTCCTACACCGCCACACAGAAGACAGTGGACGGTCCGTCGAAGAAGGACTGGAAGGGTGGACGTTCCGCCGCCATCAACCTGATTCCCTCCACCACCGGCGCCGCCAAGGCGGTTGGCCTGGTGCTGCCCGAGGTGAAGGGCAAGTTGACCGGCATGTCGATCCGTGTGCCCACGCCGACCGTGTCGGTGGTCGACCTGACCTTCAAGACCGCCAAGGCGACCAGCATCAAGGAAATCAACGCGGCCATGAAGAAGGCCAGCGAAACCTACTTGAAGGACATCCTGGGCTACACCGAGGACGAAGTGGTCTCCAGCGACTTCATTCACGACGCGCGCTCCAGCATTTACGATGCGGGAAGCTCCATGGAGCTGAACCCGAACTTCTTCAAGCTGGTGAGCTGGTACGACAACGAGTGGGGCTATAGCTGCCGCACGGTCGAGCTTCTTTCGTACATCGTGAAGAAGGGCCTGTAGGCCCGCCTGGAAGGGGCGACCAGCCGGTCGCCCCTTCGCCCATCACCGGTGGGGCGACCTGCGTCGCCCCCGTTGCTACTTCTTCTTGAGCTCGTCGAGCTTCGCCGCCACGCGATCGATCCCCCAGTTGGCAACCACGAGGATGTCGGGCTGGTTGTTGACCATGACGTAGTGATTGCTCTTGTCGGTGGTTTCGCCTCCGACCTTCAGGGTGCAGCCGTGGCCCTTGACGTTCGACTTCACATCGATGGTCATGGTGGGCTTGGCCAGGCCGGTCGTCTTGGGCGAGTTGTCTTCGGCATACCCCTGCGCCTTCCAGTCGACGAACGAGCCCGCGATCGCGTTGGCCTTTGAGATATCCGGTGCCATGCCCGCCGGCTTGATCACCTTCCAGGCGTCGTCCCCTGTCTTGCCCGGCGGCCTGGTAATGATGAAGGGATCCTTTTCCCGCGCCACCGCGACATCGGTGACCTCGGCCGCGGTCAGGTTGCAGATTGTCTTGTCGCGGAAGTCGATCGGGCGCTTGTTGAGTCGATCGAAGGTGTACTTCTTGATTATGAACACCTGAGGCTTGTCAGCCATCTTGACGTAGCCGTCGTCTTCGCCCTTCTTCTTGCCCACCAGTATCCGATACTGCTTGCCGTTGCGGAGTGTGACGGTGATGGTGTTCTCCGGCGAGTCCAGACCGGTTTCCTCGGGCTTGGCGTTGTCCACAAACTCATTTGCTAGCAAGGTACAGAACGCCGTAACCAGATCAGGGGGCGCCATCTTGTCAAAGGGCTCGACCTTGGTACCGGACTCGACCACGCGCCATTCTGGCGTCGCGCCCCCGTCGGTGGGAGGGGGTCTCGATACCACGATCCGGCCGCGCGTCTTGTGGACGACCTCGATCTTTTCGGCCTCATTGTCCTGGAATCTGGCTATGTGCTTGTCGCGCCAGCCGAGGGTGTCCTTGTCGAACTGGTACTTGAAGAATCCGGTCGAGGCCCACACATCGTTCTTGCCCTCGATGCGCACCAGGGTCTCGTCGTTTGCGGTCTTACCCACGTGCAGATCGGCCAGGAGCTTGTCGCCCTTTTTCACCGCCACACGCAGGCTACCGTCGCCTAGCTCGAACTCATTGTGTCGGCTCTTCTGGTCCGAGACGACGTCGTGGAATTCGAGTTTCGCGATGGCTTCAAAGGCCGACTTGGCGCCGTCTTTGTCGGCGGCGTAGTCGATCGGTTTCACGATCTGGTAGTCGTCGCCCTGTTTCTTGATGACGGTGGTGGCGCCGCCCTTGGTGACTTCCAGGGTGTCGAAGGCGTCAGCCTTGAGCTTGGGGATGGGCCGCGGCCGTTCCCCGGCGGGCCGGGTGCCCTTCTCCGGCGAGCGGAGAAGGCCGATGGTGACGAGAACGAGGCCGGCGAAGATGGCACCGGCAATCAGGGTTTTCCGATTCATGGGCTACCTCGACTGGCTAGATGGTCTGAGAGTTGCGGGCCATGCGGCGCAGGCGCCAGCGGACCACCCCGTAGGCGCAGAACAGCACTGGCAAGCCCAGGATGTTGACCCATTTGAGCGTGCTGGCTTTGGCTTCTGAAACCACCCCCAGAGGGCGGTTTCCCAAGGACTTGGAACGGAGCGGGATGAGAGCCTCGTCCTCCACCGTCCAGCCGATGGCGTGGTGGAGCATGAGCGCGCCCGCCTCGTAGAAGGGGAAGGCGCGCGAAAGCTGGACGTACTCGTCGTTGGCAAAGTCGGAATCGCCGATGACCACGAGGCGCACCGGCTTCTGCGACTCGGACAAAGGCCGCTTCTCGGCCGTGGACACGCCGGCCTCGGGCCCCTTCACAAAGGCGCTCTTGAGTGGTCCCAGATAGGCATAGCCGAAGGCAAACGGGCCACGCTCCTTGGATTCCTCGAGCTTGGTGGTCTGGCCGAGGATGAAGAAGCTTGCGTGCTTCCAGCTGCTCGGGCTCGAGGAAGCCAGCTTCCACAGCTTGCCTCCCGCGGGCAGGTTGCCGCCAGCAAGGGGGCCCACCAGGTCAACCGTGCTGGCCAGCGGGAAGACCAGACCGCGGATGCCATCCAGCACCGAAATCCCCGGGTTCTTGGCGATCTGCACGCCCACCCATATCGGGAGCTGGGTCAGGCCGCGGCGTCCGCCGCCCATATCGATCAGGCCGGGCATGGCCGCCTCATTGTCCGCAATCACGTTCTGACCAACCTTGAAGCCATAGGCCTCCAGAAGCTTGTCCAGGCCGGTCTGGTTGGTCTGCACCATCTTGATCTGGCCCATGCCAGCCTGGGCAAACTGCTGGTTGGGTGCGCTGACCGTCATGCCGTCGGCCAGAATCACCGCACCCCGGCCGGTCATCAGGAACCGGTCGATCTCGGTCTGGCCCTTGTCGTCGAAAGCCTGCTTGGGACCGCCGACCACCAGGCCGTCCACGTCAGCGGGGATCTCGGCGGTCGACGGATTCACCGTGGTCAGGTCGTACTCTTGTTCCAACACCTGCTTCAAGGCACGGAAGCCCTGGTTGGTGTCGGACTCGCCGTGGCCCGTGGTGAAAAGGATCTTCTTCTTCTTCACCGTCATTTTCTTGATGAGGGACGAAATATCGAACTCGAGACCCTCGGCGCGGCTGATTTGCGGGATGGATTCCATCTTGTCGCCGTACAGAAAGCACAGGCCCAGGTAGTAGGCGCCCATCTCGAACTTGGTGCCGCGCAAGACTTGGATCTGTATCTTGTCGACCTTACAGCGATTGGCCTCCTGCTCGATGTCCTTGTCCGCACCCGGGTCGAGCGCCTCCCAGCGGAATTTCCCGTTGGAGCTGGTGCGGTACTCGTCCACCATGTCGCGCACGTAGCGTGACAACGTCTTGATCTCCGGGGGCAGGTCCGCCGAGATCAAGGCCTTGACCGTGAGAAAGTCCTGTAGATTCTTCGCCAGGTCGCGTGACTCCTGCGACA
>PMZX01000219.1:0-3041 GCA_003170035.1 Myxococcales bacterium
TTCTGCCCGCCCCACACCGCGCCCTGCACCGCAATGCTGGAGGCCAGCTCGTCCTCCATCTGGATGAAGATGCCGCCCACCATCGGGATGCGCGCGGCAAAGCGTTCCACCACCTCCGTCGACGGCGTGATCGGGTAGCCGGCGACAAAGCGACACCCGGCAGCCAGGGCGCCTTCGCAGGCGGCGTGGTCGCCGTCCATGAAATGAATGCCGGTCAGCACGCCCTTGGGGTCAGCGGGTTCGGGGTCTTGCGCCCTGGGAGCGGCCAGCGGTTTGGCCGCGACGGGCGGAGCCGGCGCGGGCCCCTTGGCCTTGCGCGCGTCGATGTCCTTCCAACGCTCGCCGTAGATGGCGAAGTCAGGGCAGTACAGGCCACACAGATCGCATCCGCTGCAGTCCTCGGGTCGGGTCAGGATGGGGAAGTGGTAGCCCTTGGCGTTGAAGTCCTTGGTGAACTCGAGGCAGTGGGTGGGACAGAAATCAATGCAGAAGGAGCAGCCCTTGCAGATCTCGGGTCGGACGAACACCGTCCCTTTCCCCTGGCGCTCTGCACTGGTCGGCTTCATGCATTCTCCTGGAAGTCGCAATCAAGAACTAGCATGGGATCTCGCTCGGAACGAGCAAATAGGGACTCCATCGGTCTTCTTTATACCATACCGTTGGAGGCGGAGATGTGATAGGAAACACGGGATGTTCGGTCTTATCCCATTTTTCCGATCGACGATCGGAAAGAAGGTTCTGATGGCGGTGTCGGGGTTGTTCCTGTTTGCCTTCTGCGTCGAGCACGTCACAGGGGCGCTGCTTTTCCTCAAAGGGCCGGAAGCCATCAACGGGTACGGCCGCCTGCTGCACTACTCGGCTGAGTTGATCTGGTTCTTTCGCGCCGGCCTGATCGTTTCGGCCGTCGTCCACGTCACCTTCGCGACCCTGCTCTACTTCCAAGAACTCGCGGCCCGTCCCGTGGGCTACCGAGATCGGCGCTACCTGCGGGCCAGCTACGCGGCTCGCACCATGAAGTACTCAGGACCATTCCTGCTCGCCTTCGTGATCTTTCACCTGGCCCATCTGACCTGGGGCTACAACGTGGTGCCTGGCCCCTTCATCCCGGGCGACATCCACGCCAACATGCTCAACGGTTTTCGCACCGGGTGGGTGGCGCTGGTCTACATGGGCGCGGTCAGTCTGCTGGGGTTGCACCTGCTGCACGGCGCCCACAGCATGTTCGAATCGCTCGGGCTGCGCCATCGCCGGGTTGAATCGCTGCTGTTTGGCTTCGCGCGCGTGGCCGCGGTCGCGATTGCAGTGGGTCTGGCTCTGGCCCCGGCCGCGGTGTTCTTTCGCATCATCGGGGGGTAAGGACCAATGGAACTCAAATCCAACCTTCCCTCAGGGCCGCTGGCGACCGCCTGGGAGCGCCAGCGTTTCGAGTTCAAGCTGGTCAACCCTGCCAACAAGCGCCGCTACCAGCTCATCGTGGTGGGCTCGGGCCTGGCCGGTGCGTCCGCGGCCGCGTCGCTGGGCGAGCTCGGCTACAATGTGCGCTGCTTCTGCTATCAGGACAGTCCGCGCCGCGCTCACAGCATCGCNNCGCCTGTTCTACGACACCATCAAGGGCGGGGACTTCCGCGCGCGCGAGCAGAACGTCTACCGCCTGGCCGAGATCTCCAGCCATATCATCGACCAGTGTGCGGCCCAGGGGGTTCCCTTTGCGCGCGAGTATGGCGGACAACTCGCCAACCGTTCTTTCGGCGGCGCACAGGTGTCGCGCACCTTCTATGCCCGTGGTCAGACCGGGCAGCAGCTTCTTCTGGGCGCGTACCAGGCGCTGGCGCGGCAGATCGCGGCGGGCCAGGTCAAGATGTTCCCGCGCAGCGAGATGCTCGATCTGGTGGTCGTCGANNGCCTGCGGCATCGTGACTCGCGATCTGGTGTCGGGCGCGATCGAGGCGCACGCCGCGGACGCCGTGATCCTCGCCACCGGCGGCTACGGCAACGTCTTTTACCTGTCCACCAACGCCAAGGGCTGCAACGTCACTGCCACTTGGCGCGCGCACAAGCGCGGGGCCGGATTCGCCAACCCCTGCTTCACCCAGATTCACCCCACCTGCATTCCTGTCACCGGCGATCACCAGTCGAAGCTCACCCTGATGAGCGAGTCGCTGCGCAACGACGGCCGCGTGTGGGTCCCGCTGCGCGCGGGAGACCAGCGCCCACCCGCCAAAATCCCGGAGGCCGAGCGCGACTACTACCTGGAACGTCGCTATCCCAGCTTCGGCAACCTTGTCCCGCGCGACGTGGCCAGCCGTGCTGCCAAGGCGGTGTGCGACGAGAACCGTGGCGTCGGGCCAGGCGGCCGCGGCGTGTTTCTGGATTTTTCCGATGCCATTTCACGCCAGGGCGAGGCGGTGGTGCGCGAGCGCTACGGCAACCTGTTCGACATGTACGAACGGATCACGGCNNCTGTGGGTCGACTACAATCTGATGAGCACCATCCCCGGGCTGTTCGTGCTGGGCGAGGCGAACTTCTCCGACCACGGGGCGAACCGACTGGGCGCCTCGGCGCTGATGCAAGGCCTGGCCGACGGCTACTTCATCATCCCGTACACCATCGGTAGCTACTTGGTGGGCAGCAAATCGGGGTCGGTGTCGACCGACAAGCCGGAATTCGGCGCGGCCAAGGCGCAGGTGAAGGAGCGAGCCAACCGGCTGCTTGCCCGCAAGGGAAAACGGACTGCGACTTCGTTCCATCGCGAGCTGGGCAAGTTGCTATGGGAAAACTGCGGGATGGCGCGCACGGCGGCCGGGCTGAAGGAAGCTTTGGCGCGCATCCCCGAGCTGCGCGAGCAATTCTGGCGCGAGGTGATGGTGCCCGGTGGACAGGAAGAGCTGAATCAGTCGCTGGAGACCGCCGGCCGGGTAGGGGATTTCTTCGAATTCGCCGAATTGCTTTGCCGGGACGCCCTGCTGCGCGAGGAATCCTGCGGTGGACATTTTCGCCAGGAGTATCAAACCCCGGATGGCGAGGCCCTGCGCGACGACGC
>PMZX01000219.1:3087-6166 GCA_003170035.1 Myxococcales bacterium
CAGGAGAACGCGCGTGCGCACGGCCACATGCAGAGGATCGAGGCCAAGGACATCAGCCCCGACATGTCCTTCCTGGAGATGCTCGACGTGGTCAACGAACGCCTGACCCAGGCCGGCCAGTCGCCCATCGTCTTCGACCACGATTGCCGCGAAGGGATCTGCGGCTCCTGTGGGGTGGTCATCAATGGCGTGCCGCACGGCCCGCAACCAGGCACCACGACCTGCCAGCTTCACATGCGCCACTTCCGCGACGGCCAGGTCATTGTCATCGAGCCATTCCGCGCGCGCGCCTTTCCCGTGATTCGCGACCTGATGGTCGACCGCAGCGCCTTTGATCGCGTGATTGCCGCCGGCGGTTTCATCACCTCGCCCACCGGAAGCGCGCCTGACGGCAACGCCATCCTGGTCTCCAAGGAAAAGGCTGACACCGCCATGGAGGCGGCTGCCTGCATCGGGTGCGGCGCGTGCGTCGCGGCCTGCCCCAACGCCTCAGCCATGCTGTTCGTGGGTGCCAAGGTCTCGCACCTGGGCCTTCTGCCCCAGGGTCAGCCCGAACGCTGGTCGCGCGTGCACACTATGGTGGCGACCATGGACGCCGAGGGCTTTGGCGGTTGCACCAACTTCCTCGAATGTGCCGCGGTCTGTCCCAAGAACGTGTCACCCGACTTCATCGGCCGCCTGAACCGCGACCTCATCGGTGCGGTCTTCCTGGCGCGGCCGCGGGTGACCAGCACGGAGGCTGGCTAGTGGTGGAGATTGGCTCTTCCCAATTTCTTGCGTGGGGGTGCAAGAATTGCGGAAATGCGTGAGACTGTGTTGCCCGGCGGACATCCAATCAGCACGCAGCGAGAACGGACGCATCGAAACCAACAGGGAGGCCCCATGACACCGTGTATCCAGTGCAAGAATGACCTTGCGCCTGATTTTCGTTTCTGCCCGCGTTGCGGCGCGCCGGCCACCAAGGACATCCCCGACCAGTACCTGCTCGCCAGAAGGGCGATGGAAGGGCGCATGGAAGGAGGCCCGGTGGGGCCTGCCATCGCGAACCTGTTGAAGGCCTACGCCATGGGGCTGCGCGATGCCCACGTCCTGTGCGGCCTCGGTATTCTTTACTATCGCCTCGGCGACATCGGGTCGGCAACCAAGTACCTTGAGGAAGCCATCGCACTCAAGCCCAATTTCCCCGAAGCACACTACGACCTGGCCCTGACCTACTACCGCGGCGGTCAGATCCACAAGACCATTGCCACGATGGAGCGATGCCTGCAGCTGAGCCCTGACTACGCGGCGGCTCACTACTGGCTCGGCATCGCCAACTACCACCTGGGGCGCCAGCAGAAGGCCATCGAGTCCTTCCTGCGCGTGGTCGAGCTCAACCCGGCATCCAAGGTCGCGAACTACCACCTAGGAGTGAATTTCGCGTCGCTGGGCCAGTACGACAAGGCCATCCACCACTTCAAGTTGGTGGTGGAGAACTGCCCACAAGACGAAGCGGCCTTCTATCATCTGGGCATGGCCTACTACGAATCCAACAAGATTCCGGAAGCCACCGAGATCTTCAAGCATTGTGTCGCGCTGGACTCCGGCGACCGGCGCGCATCGCAGATGCTGGAGATGCTGACCAACGTTCCCGGCGTGTAATTCACGAAGGCAGGGGCTGCAACTGCGCGGCCGTGGTACGCGCAAAGGCGCGCACAATCTCCTCGCTGGTCAGGTTGGAGATCTCGTCGATTGACTGCTTGGCCGGCAGAGGCGGGATCTGGCCGGTCAACGCCCCGTGTCCGAGCAGGCCGACGAATGAGAACAGGAAGCGCTCGCGTTCATTGTCGGGCAGAAAGTCGAGGCAGCGCAGGATCGCGGCCGGCCTGACCTTGTCCCAGCGGCCCGGGTAGCCCTGATCTGCGAGCCATTGTCCGACACTGAGCGCGGCGTCGACCAGGTCCTGGCGTTGGGTCGCGTCGGCGGAGACTGCCCCGGCCAGCTCATCGGCCAGGGTCATGGCGACGATGCGCTGCGGGGCCAGCTCGACAGTGATTCCGGCCGACGGCCTGCGCTTACGGAAGGGAATGAAACGGGAACGGAATCGGCGGCGTTTCTTTGTCATGCCTGGGTTGTCGGACGCCGGCCAACAAAGTTGCGTGGGATCTTGGGGGCACCTGCTTGGGCTAGGCTCCGGTTCGTAGAGCGACTGCACGGCGCACCGGCGCGAGCACAAGGTGAACGCCCTCCCTGCTGCTGAAGGCTCTTGCGAGCCAGGTGCGCCGGGCAGTCGCGGTGCCAGGGGACGGGAGGATCAGGTGGCGCCGCTTTTTATCGTGCCCCGCCCGCGACCAGCTAGGCCGGGCCTTGACAAGGCGCTATACAACCGCCATAAAGACTATATGCGGACTCTCACGATCACGGACGCTAAGAAGAACCTGGGGCGGTGGCTCAAGGCCGCAGCGCAGGGTCAAGAGATCGCCATTGTCGCTGGCGCTGACATCATCGCGCTTCGCAAGGTCGAGGTCGCCGCACTCGACACCAGCTACGCAGAAACAGAATATGGCGCCACGCCGGAATCTCTGGCCCACCTTGAGAGTGGGGTGGCGGCCCGCTACCGCCGGCAGCGCAAGGCTGGCAAGCTGCGTTCCCTGGCCCAGGTAGAGGCGGTCCTTGAAAAAGCCAACGCTCATTGATCCAGAGGTCTTCCAGAAGCTCGGCCAGCTTCAGCGAAGCGAAAGGGCCGACTGCCTACTGGCGCTGCACGAATTGCAGGACGGCTTCGGCCAACCCCATCTGCACGCCGGTCTTGCCATCCGCAAGCTACGCGCCACGACCTTCGAGTGTCGCGGCAACCTGAAACTGCGCTTCCTGTTCGAAAACCGCCCCGAGTGCCTCTACATCTTTGCACTGCTTTCCCACGACGAGGTCCGGCGCCTTCTGCGCAGCGGCCGAATCGAGTAGGCGGTAGCAGCAATCTCAGTAGCGGCGAGATCTGGTCGCGGGCACGCCAAATGTGGGTCACCAGCCCCACGTCCAGGAGGGCAACCTCGGTGAGGTCCTATCATGCGACCCGACCGCGAAACCAACAATGCCTTCA
>PMZX01000219.1:6282-6417 GCA_003170035.1 Myxococcales bacterium
CACTTGGTCGCAAGGGTCCATCACTGGCCAGGTGTGGAGTCGCTCACGGCCATCGACCACGACGTGCCTCTGACCGCCACCAAGCCGATCCGCTTCTTTGACCCTGAAAACGGCGACCTACCCGACGTCATCGAC
>PMZX01000219.1:6476-7677 GCA_003170035.1 Myxococcales bacterium
CGCGGGTCGAGGCTCTTCAGCGCCGGCCTGCCACCGGGCAGATCCGGGTCACCAACGCCGGCGCTATCCCGCGCTTGCGGGATCAACCTCGGTGCGGCGCTATCGGGCCAGCGGTGGCATTCACTCCTTCATCCGACTTCGTAGTAGATTGGCCGCCTGAGAGAGGTTGCCGAGGTAGGACTCGTCTCTACCAACCAGCACAATTCGCCATTCCAACACTTTGCGGCCAGCCGGGTTCAAGAGTTTCCATCTGGCTTCGATACGACCTTTGCCCCCCACCTCCGTTCCCGTTCCCTCTATTTTCACGAGATACCTGGCTGATTCGCTGGTGGCTGAACCGGCCCACGTGATTCTTCCCTTCGTGACGTTCGTGTCCGTTATTGCGAACCTGATGTCATCAACTCGGCCTCCCGACCGAACGAGCCCCGTAGCCGCCGTGGTCTTGGTGTCCGTGACCACTACCACAAAGACACGTCCTTCATCCGGAGCGACCGCTTCCCATGTTCCACGTAATCGCTCTTGGGTAATTGGGCTTGCCAGACTACCTTGCGATCCATGGGCAACGAAGGAATGGACTAATACAACCAAAACGAGTGCTGGCCATTTCCTTACTGAGCGCATCCCGTGTGTTTCCCTTCTCTATGGCATTGTCGATAAGTCATAGATAGTTCCAGGTCCCTTGGGTTCCGGTACGAAGAGTCCAAGCTGCCACGCGAGGTCAGCATATAGAGGTCCGTTTTGCTCCTGACGTCGACGCTCGATAAGTACTCCGAACCAGCATCATCTACTTCGAAATGTGTATGTCCCACATACAGGACATCTCTGGCTTTCATCCCTGGAGCCTTCCATTCCACTACCTCTTGGCTCCGCTCCCCCTCGAAAAGCACGGGTGCGTCGCGCCCTTTGCCATAGATCGCGAAGATCTCCCTATTCTCCTTGGCGGATGCGGCAGCAATCGTGCTCCTGCCGTCTTTGGTCTCCCCGTACATCAGCTCGTCGTATACCGCCCTATCGCGTGCCTGCAGGGCCTCCGAGCGTGTGTGCCAATCCCCACATCTCGGAGATCCTTCCCCGCCACACTCTACCGGACGCGCGTGTCGCCCGGGTTTGGCCCCCACGCCACTGGCGTCATCGTCCTCCCCCTGCTGTCCCCCCTGGCTTAGATGGTCGGTCCACCGCGATTCCACCGTAAACGAAGGCA
>PMZX01000022.1 GCA_003170035.1 Myxococcales bacterium
ATCTGCACGCACTTGCCGCTGGCGATTCCAGCGATCGTGTAGATGGCGTTTGGATCAACCGTGAGCGCATGGAAAGATGTTTCCAAGTTGTCACCCGACCGGCCAGCCGAACAACCCAGGAAAGCCAGTGCGANNAGTGCGATTCCAACAACGTGACAGCACAGCACCAGATGACGATTGAACTCAGCACTCCTACGCATGGAACCCCCCTTTGCTTTCTATTTGTCGATGTTTGGAGGAGCCCGCGTCCCTGGTTGCGGCCCTCCGGCCGCTGAGCGTGCTCCCGCAAACGGCGCAAGGCTGAACCCAAATGCCTCGGGTTGTCAACTGTCAAGAGTCTGTATGTCTCGATACGAGTGATGGGCCAGAATTCAGGCCGGCTGCCCGGCTTGAACCTGGAAAGCGCGGAGGGGCTTGGTGCCGATGCGCAGGAATAGGTTGCTGTGCTTGATGGGCAACTTGCGCTCTCAGCTTTCTGATGCGACTTTCTGATCATGAGTCTTTCCTTTCCCACACGAGCGCTGTTCGTCCCCGGTCGAGGCGAGGCGGTCGCTGACTTTCTGGCGTGGCGCGCGGCTTTCGACGAGGTCGGCGGGATTGACTTCGACGATCGGTTTGCCCGACTCGGATTCGGTGCACAGGTCGCACAGGCTGCGGATCTCATCGCGCGTGCGCACTCCTACAATACACTTCTCGTCGGGCGGTCGTTTGGAGCTTGGCTCGTGCTGCACGCGTTGCTCGGCCGAACTGATCGCTTTGATGGCACCGTCTTGCTGCTGGCGCCTGTGCTCGGCTACGGAGGTTCGGGGAACGTCGGATTCATCGGCCCGCGGGCGCGCATTTTCTGGAAAAGCGTCGAAGCGGGACGCCCGATGCCGGCATCCCGAGTGGTCCTCGTGGCAGGACTTGTCGACGCACAATGCCCCATTGAGCTCGCGCGTAGGTTGGCCCGGTGGTGGCCGATCGAACTTCACGAATGGCGCGTTGGCCACGTTCTCGATGCGTGGACTTCGGCGGACCTAGCTCGAAAGGTCGAGGCTGTGGCTCGCCAGAACCCCATCTGCGAGCAGTGACGTGATGATGGCGCTGGCTGCGCGTTGAGGAAGGGCGTCCAAGGATGGGCGTGTGCCGCTTGGACGGCCATCGTCCAGCAGATCACGACATGGCGGCGAGGCCCCTGGGCGGATCTCGGCCACGCTCGCCCCACGCGAACGCCAGCGCCGATCAGGTAGCCAGGCGTTCGTAGCGGTGGTGTAGGCCGCCGACTTCGGGCAGCTCCACGATCTCGCCCATGCTCGGAGGGTGGACGGCTCTCGGCTCCGGCGCGTTCTTGCCCAGCGACAGATGCGTTCGCGACCGAGGGTAGTAAGCGAAATAGGATTTCAAGATCCGGTGCAGGTGCTGCTCGCCCAGGACAATCACGTGATCGAGACACTCTCGGCGCATAGATCCCACCAGGCGCTCAGCGTATGGATTCTGCCAGGGTGATCGCGGTGCGGTGAAAAAGATACCCCCATTCGATTTGCCTAGGCACTCGGGCTTGCTCTAGGTGTGCGGCGAGTCGTGAGATTCCTGTAAGGAGCTGCGCAGACGCGGGACAAGCAGAGGGATGACAGCAGCAACCGTGTACGAGATCGGTCGATGTGCGGAAAATGACGCCGATGTTGACTTACGCGAGAGGCGGCGATGCGCGAGGCGTCGTCGGGTTCTTGTCCCATTCGTGCTGTTTGCTTGCGGAGGTCTAGCCGCCTGCCACCACGGCATGAATGTCGGGAAGCGGGGCACGGGCGGCAATGGTAGCAGCGGCAAGGGTGGGCAGTCCGGAGCGGGGCAGGGGGCGGGAGGAGCTGCAGGTTCAGGAGGATCCCCAAACGGTGCCGCCGGAAGGGGAGCTGCAGGAGCCACGGGTTCCGGTGGAAGCCCCAGCGGCACCACCGGAGGGGGACCGGGAGGAGCCACGGGTTCCGGAGGAGTCCGCAGCCGCACCGCCGGAACGGCCAGCGCCGATGCGGGCGCTGCTGGGGCAGGCGGCATCGCCAACCCAGGGGACGGCGGGGCAGCGGGCTCGACAGCAAGTCCGGAGCCCGTTGATAACAGACCCCCGCGCCCGGATTGGAAACCACCCTTCACCACTCCCCTGGGGCTCCCGGGCTGGCAACAAAGCACCCACCCCATCTGCGACGCGAATCAGGGGGTGTTCTCGCGTGGGGCATTCGATGTCTGGGCTGATGATCGGGGGATCTTCGCGATGGTTGGCGACGGCTGCGCGCCCGACTTGGGTGTTCAATGCGGTGGTGGGGAAGGCGCTTCCATCAAATTCAATTCCGGCTCTGGCTGGCAGCTTCTCTATCAGTTCCCGCCGGGAATCACCGAAAGCCCAAGGCTATGGCCCAGCGTTACCGATGGTGCGCTCCTTGTGACGGGGACATTCGACCAGTATGGCGTTGGGATGGCCTTCATCGACAACGGCGTTTCCGCCTTTCACGCAACGGTCGACGGCTATGGAGCCTATGGCGGATTCGCCGTCGGCCCGGACCTGGCCTACGTCATCGAGGCAAGCCTGCTTAGGTATTCCGGCGGAGCCTGGTCGACGGTCGGCGACTTGGGACTGGCAGACTGGCTGCCGCTGCTGGCGGTCTGGGCGGATCCTCAGGGCGCGATCGTCACGGGCTACAACCAAACCATCGCGACGCAAGAGGGGACCGGCCCTATGACGACTCTATCGGGCGTTCCCGCCGGGGAATATCGGGCGGTGTGGGCGTTTGGGCGCAACGACGTGTGGTTTGGCAACACCGCGGCCCAGCTTCTGCACTACGACGGCAGCAAATGGCAAGTGCATTCTACCGGAGCCAACAGCATGGATGGCATCCGGAACCTTTGGGGGGTGTCTGGCACTGTGTACTTCACGACCAGTAGGGAATTCGGCCGGTGGAACGGCTCGCAGGTCGAAATACTGCTCGAGGCTGCCAGCGCAGATCTTGTCGGCGAGGCCACAGACTTTTTCGGTACGATTTGGGGGCGATCGGCCAACGAAGTGTTCATCGCCATCAGGGACTCGAGGTACCGGAACAACGCTTGCGGCAGCGTCTTCATGCTCTGGTTCGACGGTGCACAATTCCACCAGTTTTAGTGAGCATCGAGAATGCAAATGGTGGCAAGGCCGACAACCAACACGAGGCCGCGAAGCGCGCTTTGGGTCTTTCTCATGCTGCTCGCCGACGGTCCGGGCGGCATCGGCTGCGGCCGGACGAGCATGGGCGACCAACCTGTCAGTCGCGCCGGCGGCGGCGCCCCTCAGGCGTCGAAGCAGGACGCCGGTTCCGGCGACCACCCGATCGATGGAGGGTCGGCCGCCGGTGGGGGGGCTGGTGCGAGCCCCAACGCTGCATCCGGGGGCAGCGCAGGCGTTGGCGGACGGGGCACAGGCGGAGCCGGTGGCGGTGCTGGGCGGACGAGTGGCGCAGTCACCGGGGGCGCAGGTGTTGGCGGACGGGGCTCGGGCGGAGCGGGTGGCACTGCTGGGGGCGCCGGCGGCGCAGTCGCGGGGGGCACAGGTTCGGGCGGCGCGTCGGCAGGACCTCTGTGGCGGGACAGTCACGAGGCATTCTGCCCGAGGAGCAACGCCAATTCAGCATTCGCTGATGTTTGGAGCGACGATCGCGGCGTCTTTGTGCTCGCGTCCGACGCGAACAGTCATCTTGCAATTTGGTCCAACATCGGGACGGGCTGGCAAATGACCTTCAACTGGCCCGGAGAGGCCAACGACCTGTATCAGGGTGGACTGAAGGGATTCCCAGACGGACCGCTTGTCGTGTATGGCGGTTTCCCTTGCGGCATCCAATTCGTCGACGGTAGGGGCGCCGAATGCAGCGCGGCCGCGAACTTCGTTGTGGACCTGTCGGTGGTAAATGCCAGCCTTGCCTATGCTGTCAACTATGATCGAGTGCTTCAGTTTGATGGCAAATTCTGGACCCAGCTCGGCGATCCTTTGCCGGGCGTGAGTTGGGCGAATGCCGTATGGGCCGACTCGTCGACCGTCGTGGTCGGCGCCGATGGAAACGGAGGCGGAGGCCTCGTCTTCAAGATTGAATCCGGCGGCGCTCCGGTGTTGCAGGCAGGACTGTCGCCACAG
Source organism: Myxococcales bacterium (assembly GCA_003170035.1). Classification (GTDB taxonomy): domain Bacteria; phylum Myxococcota_A; class Polyangia; order Fen-1088; family Fen-1088; genus Fen-1137. The sequence continues at coordinate 4,133 of PMZX01000022.1, forward strand.
ATTAATCCGATCGCTGCGTGGAGCTTTGGTGCTTCGGATATTTGGGTCGGCGACGACCAAGGGCAGATCGTTCACTACGACGGCGCTGGGTGGTCGGAGATGGCCACGATCCCGTACAGCGGCTCCGGATCTCGGCCTGTCTCGCGCTCCGGCGGCGCAGGGACCAAGCTCAAGCTTTGGGGCAACAACGGCAGTCTGTTCGCGATTGCTGGAAACATCTTCGGCCAATGGGATGGAACGCGATTCAAGATTCTCGATTCGCTCGACAGTGACGCGTATTTCGCAGGGCTTTGGGGCAACTCTCCGTCGGAGGTCTTCCTGGCAGTGCATGATGGGCAAAGCACCGCCGACAAATGCGGGCCGCTTCGGGTTTGGTGGTTCAACGGTTCCGTGGTCGGGCCGCTTTGATGCGATCGGCGTCGCCGCGCCGCTGCCCGGGGACAGGGACGGCCGAAGACAGCGGCCAAGATCGCTGCATTGGTTGTCAGGATGGAGAGAGAGAACACCTGGGGCTACACGCGCCTCGAAGGTGGAGGCGGCATCAGGCGTGAGACCTCACGTTCGGAGATCACGATACCGAGTTCGAGGAGTTCGCCGTGCGGGGCGCACCCCAGCCCAGGTTTGCGGCGGCCATGCGCTTGCCAGCGCGACCAGACCCGAGAGAGCGCGATCCAGAAGAGGCGGTCAGGATGAGTCAGGCGCAGCCGCGGGTCGCGGCGTTTGAAGTAAGGTTCTCAAGCACGAGGCCGCCACGGGTGCGGAGAGCTGAGCCAAGGGCGCCGAAGAAGCTCAAGAGGATGGCAGCCATCACGTGATGATGCCGCAAGTCGGAAGCGGGCATAGACGGTTCAGTGCGATGGTGCCGACGTGCTCGGCCACTCTGCCACCGTCGGCCAGAGCGGGGACGCCGATGGGGTTTTGGCTAGGCACAGGAGGACGGATTCACTGAACCGTTGAGGTAGGACATTTTCACTGACCCAAGACATGACCTTGCGAAGGGATTGGAAGGGCGTTCGAACCCGGTTACACTTGGGACGACAAAGAGGGCTTGCTCAATGATGGCAAAGGCGTGTTTGAACCTTTGGCTCATTCCTGCGGTTTTGGCCGTCGGAGGCAGCGCCTGTGGCGGCGGTGGCTCCAACACCAGTGGGGTGGTTTCGTGTACGATGGAAAACAGGGACGTTTTCGGGGTGGTGATGATCTGCGAAGAGATGCCAGCGAGCTACAAATCGCAGCTCCAGCAGACTTGTGTGCTCAGCGCAGACGGCGGTATGGGGACTGGGGGCATCAGCGCGCACCTCGCGGACGGCCCGTGCTCCCACGTGAACGCGCTCGGAGGCTGCAAGGTCACGAGCAGCGGCGTCACCGTGACCACCTGGTACTTCCAGAGCAACGGAGTCGGCGGCGCGAACGGCACGCCGGCCGACATCCAGACGATGTGCAGTGGGATCGGCACGTTCGTTGCGCCCTGAACAGAGAATTCGGCAACGTCCGCAGAGCAGGATGGGGAGGGGGCCGGAAGCTTCCCTAGGTGGCGCCGCCGGCGATGGTGAATGCCAGACGGGACGCCCGTTGACGGGGTCGAGGCACATTGAAGTAGATGTTGTGGCGCTGGATGACTCACTCGGTCTTCATGTCGAAGACCGGAATGCCGATGGATACACGTCGTGCGCACCGAGAGTGACACCAATCGCCATCTAGCCGTGGAGCCGTCGAGTGGGCCAGATGGGAAGTCCACCGAAGGCACGCCGCATGTTCGAGAGAGCGGGCTGATCCTTCCGGCAACAGCCGCGCTTGCGGCGATTGTGCTCACCGCGGCTTGCTCGTTCGACGCCAGCAGATTGCGCCCTCGGCAACTTGCGGATTCGGGTGCGAGGGAAGGGGACGCGAGGGACACGGACGCGATGGAAGTGGACGCATTGCTCGATCACCCGTTGGACCAAGACCTCGGTGTCCAAGATTCGGTCGTCGAAGTTGGTGCTGATCGGGCGAGCGCGATGTCCGAGGTGGGCGATGTGGCAGAAGCCGGAAGCTCGATGGGGGATGCCGCCGACGCGCGCGCCGACCTACCCTTGGGGACCGGCGNNACCGGAGGGGCTGGGGGCGAGGATGGAGGCGACACGGGTGGCGTGTCCGGATCTGACGGCGCCGCGGCCACGGACGGAACCGACGGCTCGGTCGACATTGGAGGGGCTGGGGGCGAGGACGGAGGCGACACGGGTGGCATGCCCGGATCTGACGGCGCCATAGCCACGGACGGAACCGACGGCTCGGTCGACACCGGAGGGGCTGGGGGCGCCGACGGAGGCGACACGGGGCGCATGCCCGGATCTGACGGCGCCATAGCCACGGGCGGAACCGACGGCTCGGTTTCTCTTCCGGCGGGCCTGGTTGCGTGGTGGAAAATGGATGAAGCGGCAGGAAGTGCCACGGCCGTGGACTCCTCTGGCAATGGCAACAACGGCACTCTCACAGGGCTGAACGCGGCCTCGGCCTGGACAACCGGGCGCACGGGTGGTGCCCTCAAGTGCGACGGCTCGGGCGCCGCTTTGGTCGCCGACTCGGTCAGCCTGGACGGGATCGCGACAGGTGTCACCATCTCGGCATGGGTCAATCGATTGAGCGCCACCACTGGTTTCTCGGCGGTCCTGTCGAGAGAGACTGGCACCACCAGCGGTCAGTACTACTGGTTGGGCTTGTCAGGAGACAATGCAGGGTTCTACGGCTCGTCCGGCGTGTTTTCGACCACCACGGTCCCGATAGGTACCTGGACGCACCTGGCCGCCACGCACGACGGAAGCACTGCGCGCATCTACGTCAACGGCTCCCTGGTAACGAGCAGGGCCTCGAGCGATGTTTTCAAGGCAGACACATCGAGGCTTACCATTTGTGGCAACCAGAACGACGCCAGCGGCACCATTACAGAACGCTGGAATGGCTTGGTCGATGACTTGCAACTCTACAGCCGGGCCTTGACAGCGACGGAGATCGCCGACCTGGCGAAATAGGCGAAAAGGAGACCCTCGCGCTCACTGCGCGAGCATGGCGTCGAGAATCACTCGCCGGTGATGATGTCTAGAAAGTCATGGCGGGAATTGTCGAAAGATTCCCTCGGGATGCGGGCTTCGATTCGCGCGATCTCATCAGCAAGACTTGGCCAACATTGGGCTCGCCGCGTGTCCGTTCGTCATCGCACCGTGATGGCGTTGTCCTTGGCCGGCGTGCTCGGCCACTCTGCCACCGTCGGCCAAGGCGGGGACGCCGATAGGGTTTTGGCTAGGCACAGCTGGCCATGCTGGAGAACTCAGTGTTCTTCCTGACCGCAGTTCACCTTGACACTCATCGAACCCGGCAGAAGAGTGGCGCGGGAGAAATGGAGGCAACGATGCGTTGGTACCACTACGTGGCGTACTTCTTCGGGGGCGCCTTCCTCGCGAACACGCTCCCTCATTTTGGAAATGGGATCTCAGGGCACCCGTTCCAGAGTCCGTTTGCGTCGCCGCCAGGGGAGGGGTTGTCCTCCTCGACGGTCAACGTCTTGTGGGGTCTCTTCAACTTGGCCGTCGGCTANNGCCACGTGCTCGTCCTTGGGGCCGGTATCGTGTTCATCTCGGTCATGTGTGCCCGTGGCTTCGGTCGGTTCCACGGCGGACTTTGATCTGGCTGGCAGGCACTACCGTTTCTCCACGTGCCGCCCACCGCGATCATCCACCTGGACATGGACGCGTTCTTCGCGTCGGTGGAGCAGCGCGATTCTCCCGAGCTGCGCGGCAAGCCCGTCATCGTGGGCGGCGACCCACGCCGTGGAGTCGTGCTGGCGGCCTCGTATGAGGTGAGACCCTTTGGGGTGCACTCGGCCATGCCCATGGCGGTCGCCATGCGACGCGCACCCAAGGCCATCGTGGTCCCGCCGCGCATGACAGCGTACGAGGAAGCAAGCGACGCCATCTTCACCATCCTAAGTACCGTCACGCCGCTCATCGAGCCGCTCTCGCTCGACGAGGCGTTCTTGGACGTGACCGCATCCGTGAAGCTGTTCGGCACTCCGAGCCGGATAGCTTCCGACCTGCGAGCGCGGATTGCAGCTGACGTCGGGTTGCCGTCATCGGCTGGCATCGCATCGGTGAAGTTCGTGGCTAAGATCGCATCTGACCTGGCCAAGCCGAACGGGCAGAAGGAAGTCGCGCCGGAAGAGGCCCGCGAGTTTCTCGCCCCGCTGCCCGTGGGACGTCTGTGGGGTGTGGGTCCGAAAACCGAGGCCGCGTTGTCAGACCTTGGGCTTCGCACCGTCGGACAGATTGCAGCTTCTGATCCAGCTTGGCTCGACAAGCGCATCTCCGGTGGGCGCGACCTGTGGGAACTGGCGTGTGGGATCGATCCACGCCCAGTTGTTCCTGACCGGGAGGCAAAGAGCATCGGAGCCGAGGACACCTTCGACGAGGACCTGGCCGGCACGGATGCGCTGCTGCCCCATTTGCACTCGCAGGCTCTGCGCGTAGGACGGCGTCTGCGCCAGGCGGGCAGAAAAACAACGGTGGTGCAGCTCAAGCTGAAGCTGGCGGATTTCACGCTGCTCACGCGCCAGACCACGCTGCACGAACCAACAGACGACGGCCAGGCAATCTATCGTGCGGCCAGCGCCCTCCTGCTGGCGGAGAAACTGAAACAGAAGGCTAGACTCACCGGCGTCTCAGCGCAAAGGCTTCTCTCGCAAGGTGGGCAGTTGCCACTCTTCGATTCCGACCGCCGCNNGGCTCGGCTGCGCTGACCACGGCTGACCTGCACGAGACTCCAACCAAGAAACGGGGATAGATGACGACCTTTTTCTTTCCCGCGCTGTGCAGGATGCGGCGTAGGCCGGAACGGGTCGCTTCCAGACAATCCTTGAACTTCGGCCAATAATCTGACCAAATTAGTCTGATGAAGATGGTCAGCTTGTCCGAGGCGAAGGCGCACCTGTCGCGGTACGTAGA
>PMZX01000171.1:0-6004 GCA_003170035.1 Myxococcales bacterium
TTGACCGTGGCGCAGAACCCTGCTGGCCAGACGACGCACACCATTGAGGGTCAAACGCTGACCGGCTGGACGACGCTCGGCGTGCTCAAGGGCTCTACGCAAGAGAACAAGAAGTTGACATGGTCTGGCACGGCGGACATCAGCCAAGTGCGCATCACCACCTCGCAGAGTCCTTCTTGGGTGTCCTGGCACGAGATTCAATTCTCGCGGAACTAGGCGGGCGTTTCTCCTCCGCGGCCGAAGAGAAAACGGCCTCTATCTGGACGGCCAGGTGGCTGTCCAGGTATCGCCGTTCGAACTCTGGCGGAAGGATATCGCGACGACCCACGAGCCGCCGACAGCAGCGTGCAGGCGGACAAGCCCGCGTGCTCATCCCGGATACTTCCCCGGGGCTGACCCGCTGCGGAGAACGCTCGTTGCTGATGTTTGGTGTCATGGATCCTGCACGCTGCTGCTACCTGCGGATTCCGTTGGGGAACCGATCCTGTGCTAGAAGCACAGCCTCGATGCCGCTCTTGAGGACGGATCGCCCGCTACTCGATCGATTTCGCGCCGGTGCACCAGAGGCCCTGGGCACGGTCTACTGGGAGTACGTTCGCAAGGTCGAGCGCCTCTTGAGCGCGGGGTTCGAGGTCCGCAGCCGGGGGACTCGGGTGGACGGTGCGTGCCGCCAGCCCGGCGATCTAGCCGACCTCGTGCAGGAGGTGTTTGTGCGGGCTTTCTCGGAGAAGAGCCGACGCGCGTACGACGGGATGCGCGACTACGGGCCGTACCTCTACGCCATCGCCCGCAATGTTCTGATCGACTGGGCGCGAGTGCGCGGACGCGAGATCCCGTCGCCGTGGACGGAGCTCGATGCGGCGATCGAGATGACGCCGGTGTCTGAGGACGCGGCGCCCTGGGCGGATCCCCTGACCCTGCGGGTGGTCGAGGAATACCTGGGCGCGCTTCCTGAGGACTTGCGTGAAGTGCACAGACTCCGCCACGAGCAAGGCCTTTCACAAGAGCAGGCCGCCATGAGACTTGGCGTGGGTCGGCAGACGCTGCGCACCCTCGAACGGCGCTTGCGGGAGGGGCTGGCAGCCGCTCTCGACGCCGCGGGAATCGGCACCGACGACCAACCAGAATTGGCCCGAGTCCGAAGGGAAGGAGGGTAGGTGTGCCGTCATGAAACACACACGCACGACTGAAGAGATCGATTCTCTGCTCGGACGCGGAGGAATAGGCGCCGCTCGACGCGATACTATTCTCGAATCGGTCTTGGCGCGTGTCAGGGCGGAGGCGCCCGCTCGGTCGCGCTGGCGCTGGTCCCTCGCGGGACTCGGTGCTGCGGCGGCCGCTGCGGCGGCGCTGTTTCTCCTCGTGCCCCGGTTCTCGCCGCCCGCCTCGTCGCCTTTTCGGGCAAAAGGGACAGTGGCACCTGCGACCAAGCCGTCTGCAGAGATCGAGTGTCTGGGCGCGACGCTGGACGCGTGTCCGACTGGATCGCTCCTCGTGGTGCGCGTGGCCGGTGTGCGCGGGTATGTGTCCGCGTGGGCCGAGCCGGCGGGCGGGGGCGAGAGGATCTGGTACTTCTCGGCCGACACTTCCTCCCCGCTGGTGGACGCCGTATCAACCAGTCCGGCCGTTGCCACCCGCGCGGTCAAGCTCGGCCCTGAGCACGCCGCCGGAGCCTATGTGGTCGAGGTTCGCGTGACTGACAAACCGATCGCACGCGACGAGCTCCTGCGCTTGCCCGAGGACGCGGCGCTGGCAAAGGGACGGGCTCGCCTCACGGTCACGCTGCCATGAGACGCCGATGTGGCGACCGATCTCTTGCAGATGCCGAGCCCCCTGCGGCTGCAACCCATGTGAACGGGTTCATCCAGGGAACCGTCCACAGCCAAGCACACGGAGGCGAGAGGATAGGATGCAGAGTCTTGCACTGACGGGGCTGACATTTCCGCCCCGATCGCGTCTTCCTCGCCAACGCCAAGGGCGCGAATCTACGTCTGTCCTGCGTTGGCGCCACCCTTGCAGGCAACAGGCGACCGTGAAAAAGGCATCCGCAGTTCTTCATCACCTTACGTCACCATGAAACGCGCAGCCTTGCTGGTGTTGTCACTCGGGCTGGCCTCGCCGCAGGCCCAGGCTGCCACGGCGCTGTTCTCCCTGGCCATCGGCCACAACGGGCTTCCCCCTGACACGCGCGCCTCGGGCGTCGGCGTGCTTAGCTTCGCGGATGACGACGCCCTGGCGGTGCACGAGTTGGCCCGCACGGTCGCGCGGCGCTCGGTGGTTCTGGCGCTTCCGGATCGCGCAACCCAGGCCCGCTATCCGTCGAGCAGCGAAGCCCGGCCGCCGTCCGTGGCCGAACTGCGCCGCGTTCTGGCCGAGTTGGGCGCCGACATCACGCGCGCCACACGCGCCGGCGACGAGGTGACGGTGTGGTTTTTCTACAGTGGCCACGGCTGGCTGGACGACGAAGGCCGCGCCAATCTGACCCTTGCTGACGGCGCGCTGTCGCAGGACATGCTCTACAACGAGGTGCTGCCCGCGCTGCCCGGCCGCACGGTGCATTTGATGATCGACGCCTGCCATGCCGAAGCCCTGATCCGTCCGCGCGACGTCACCGCCGAGACCGTGGAGATCTCCGCGTTGGAAGTGGCTTCCGCGTCGCTGCGCAAACGACTGGCCCAGCTTCCCAATGTTGGCGCCATCATGGCCAGCGCCAGCAATACCCAGGCCCATGAATGGGACGACTACCAGACCGGCGTGTTCACGCACGAACTGCTGTCCGGTTTGCGGGGCGGCGCGGATGTCAATGGTGATGGCCGGGTGGAGTACAGCGAAATCGCCGCCTTTCTAGCTGCCGCCAACCGTGAAGTCACCGACCCGCGCGCGCGCCTGACCACCCTGGTCGCTGCGCCCAAGCTCTATCCGCGGGTTGCCATTGTGGACACGCGCAGTGCCCGCAACATCGCTCGCCTGCAAGGCCAGGCCCATCAACTGGGCCGCTTTCAGATCGATGATCAACGTGGCAATCGCCTGCTCGACCTGCGGGCCGAATCCGGCTTTGTTGTCGATGTCGTCGTGCCCGCCGGCGAGCCCATCCTGCTCAGCAACGAGAGCGGCGAAGCCACGATTGTGGCCAGCGCCGACAGCCCGACCAACCTCGAGGAGGTGGTGCTGGAAAAAGGGCGCGCGCGGCCCCGCGGCGTCGTGGCCGAATCCATGCGCCGTGGCCTTTTCGCGGCGGAGTTCGGGCCCTCGTACTACGGAGGCTTCGTTGACAGGGCCGACTCGCAGATGGTCCCGGTGGAGCTGTCTCCCGCAGGGGTTCGCGTCGTGGCCGGGCACCCGTCGCGGAGCGGAAATCACCAGGCCGCTTGGTCCGCTTTTGCCGTCGCCAGCGCCTCGGTGGCGGTGTCCGGCTTCTTCGGGGTTTTGGCTGGCCGGGCCTATGCCGATTTCCAAGACACGAACCTGGAACGACCATCGATGGCCGCCCGCGATCGCTACGAACGCTACGGAATCCTGGCGCTCAGCGTGGCCGCAGCAGGCGTCCTGTCCGGAGCCTTGGGCTATTGGCTGTGGAATCACGACAACACCGGCCGTGCCAGCCGGCGGTGAAAGAAGACCCTCATGATGCGCCCCATCTGCCTAGTCGCCCTGTTGCCGGCGCTCTTCTTTGGTGCTTGTTTGCTCGAGCCCAAGACCGGCTGCCGCATCACAGATGATTGCGCCCCAGGCCGGGTGTGCGTGGCCGGGACCTGCCAGCGCCCGGGCCACGACGCCGGCCTGGACGCGAGATCCGACAGACAATCTTCGACCGATGGGGCGATCAATCCTTCGGAAACGCAGAGCCCCGACCTTGCTGGTGGTCCTGATGGTGCACAGGTAGTCGACGCGGCACCGGATGCCCCTGCCATGATCGATGCGCCCAACGGCCCGGCTGGCCTGGACGCGAGCCCTGAAAAGCAATTTTCGGGGGATGTGGCGAGTCCCGATCCTGCCGCTGCGCCTGATATGGCTCCACAGGTAGCCGACGCGGCGCCTGACGCCCCGACCGCTGTTGCGATCGATGCGCCCGACAGCCAGGCTGGCCTCGACGCGAGTTCCGACGGACAACCCACGCAGCATGTGGCGATTGATTCGAGCTCCGACCTCCCCAGTGGTCCGGACACGGTACCCGATTCGGCTGCGCTACCGACCGACGCAGCGTCGGATGCCCCGAGTGCGCCCACGATCGATGCGCCGCTATCTTCGGATGTGCCACAGAGTGGCATCGATGCCAGCGCCGCGGGCTGCGATGGGATCAGCCTCCCGCCAAACGCGGTGTCTTGGGAAGACTTCCGCGCCCAATCTCCGCGCGAACCCTGGATCGGTGGCCGATACATTGTAGACGGCGACCTCGCCCTCGACGAGGCTGGCTTGCGGCGCTACTACGACGCGTGGTTTGCGGCCGTGGGCGTAGCCCCCGAGAACTTGGCTCCCATGGGAGCCACCGCGGTCTGGTTGTCCCCTGATTCCTTCTTCCTTTCCTATTGCATCAGCACCGCTTTCGGCGCCAATTTCGTCGCGGTTGAAGCCGCGATGCTGGCCGCTACGGCTTCGTGGAGCGACCGAGTCGGGGTTGAGTACACCTATGTGCCCGAGGAAAACGCCAACTGCAACGCCGACAACACGAACGTCACCTTCGACATTCGCCCCGTCTCTGGGGCCGGCTACGCGGCTGTTTCGTTCTTCCCCGACAGCCCACGACCGGCGCGGTCGCTGCTGGTTGACACCACCGCGTTCGCCGCCGCTGCCGGCAGCGTTGATCTGGAAGCCACTCTTCGCCACCAACTTGGGCACACGTTGGGATTCCAGCACGAACGCCTGTGGCTCAATCCCGCCTGCACCTCGGAAGACAGCCGCCTGGCCGTCAAGATAGCCAATTACGACATCGATTCTGTCATGCACCTGCCCGCCTGCCGCCCGAGCGAACTCGGCGGCACAATCCAAACCGAAGGTGATCTCGTCGGGGCCATAGCTATATACGGCCTGTCCCCGGCCTTGATCGTCGTGAACGCACTGTGAAGAAACTGCCAACCAGGATTCCGCCAAGGCCCGCAATCACTCAGACAAGGAGACGTCATCATGAGAAAGGTCATTGCCCGTTCCCTCGCCGCTGCCGCACTCGCAGTGGTTGTCACGATAGCTACCCCAGCCTCGGCCACCACGGGGGCTATTTCGGGCAAAGTCCTCCGCATTATGCTGCAGAATACCGCCGGCGGCAGCTCGTTCTTCGTACTTTCAGGCACCAACACCGTCGGCAACTGTATTAGCGACAATTCCCATACCTTGGCGCTCTTTCCCGACAACGACCGCGGCAAGCAGATGCTGTCCCTTGTCCAGGCCGCGTGGCTATCGGGCAAGTCGCTGACGGTCACCCTCGACGATACCGTCGCAACCTCTAACTACTGCTTCGCCATGTCGCTGGACTTCCCCTGAACCAACGCGTGGTGCGGGGCAAGGCTAAGCTTACCTATCGCCCCTCCGGCTTCGCGACCGAGGTTGGCGCTAGTTCAGGCCCTTGTCGGCAAGTTCCTTGGTCACTTGGGCCATGCGCGCGGCGGTGAGCGGGTAGAGCATCATGAAGAACGCGCCGATGAAGCAGGTGATCGTGGGAGCCCAGCTCATCATGAAGCGCATGATCTGCCTGACCTCCTCGGATTGTGGCTGGTTCGCGACGTAGCCGGCAAGACCTAGGAGGATGCTAGTGAGCGAGCCGCCAATCGCCCACCCGAACTTCTGCGCGAACGAGCCGGCCGACATGACCAGGCCGTTCGAGGCAGAAGCACCCTGGTTGCGAATGTAGGCCGCGATGTCCGTGTACATGGCAAAAAGAATGGCCGCAGTCGGTCCGGTCAGGAATGAGAACACCATCTGCGTCGCGATGATGGTCGTGATGTTCTCTTTCGGGATGTAGTAGAAGTAGATCGATACCAGGCCCGACGAGAGGATGAGCACGTAGTACATC
>PMZX01000171.1:6020-6156 GCA_003170035.1 Myxococcales bacterium
AACAGCCCCCAGCTCTTCACCGCTTCGGGGTCGGCGTAGTACTTGAAGTAGTAGGCGGCGACGCCAAAGCGCAGGGTGAAGGCCGCGATTGTGAAAAAGGACACCAGGAACAAGAGCCACCACGCCCCGCAGCCGA